>NZ_CALIBF010000067.1 GCF_938045465.1 uncultured Campylobacter sp. | reverse complement strand
GGTATGGCAATTTCGGTTAAAAGGGCAGGGCGCGGACGTTTTTAAAATAAAAACGGACGATGGTTTTTATATTTTTGAAGGCGATGAAATCGCCGGCTATGTTCCCGCTAGCCATGATAGCAAAGAAAAAGAATGCTTAAAAAATATCTCAAAAGGCGTAGATACCTTAAGGCGCTTATCGTTGCCTGAGCCCATTTTGCCGGCCGGGAGACACGGAGTGGGTTATATTGTGACCGATATAATAGCTTGCGTCGTATTTTGTATCACCGGAAATTTCTTTATCGGCGGCTATATATGGGGACTTTTAGCTTTTGCTTTGTTCGCGATTTGGAATGATTTTTTTGAACGTAGCGATTTCCAAAAAGCTATGAAAAAATACGAAGCAGATAGAGCTAAAAAGATCAAATACGACGAATTTATAGCAAGCTTTGAAAGACGCGTCGCAAGTGAGAAGATCGACGAAAATACCGGATTGATCACTAAAACAGAACCGAATAAATAACGCAAAATTAAGAATTTTATCCTTTTTAAATGTGCCACTGCGCTCGTTATGGCGTATTTAATCGATGGAAATAGCTTTAGTGCAGCAAAATTTTATATTGCAAGGCGATATTTGCTTTGCAAATTTTCAAAAATGCTCGCCGTTAAAATTTAAAACTTAAATCTTTTGGGCAAAATACGCGTTGCATCTACTCGTTATTTAAACGCCGCAAAGCTCATAAAATTCGCCCACTTAAAGATACTCTCGACGCGTTTAAAGCCCGCGCTTAGCGCCAAGGCGCGGTTTTCTGCCTCGGTGTAGGGCACGAGGACGTTTTCAAGCGCCTCGCGTTTTTGCGCGATCTCGTAGCGCGAATAGCCATGCGCGCGCTTGTAATCCTCGTAAATTTCGATCATCTGACGCGCGAGCGCAGGCTCTTCGTAGATAATCTTTTCGCTAAAGATCAAAACTCCGCCCTCACGCAATCCGTCATAAATTTTACTCACGAGCGCGGCGCGGCGCGGCGGTCTGATGAACTGCAGGGTGTAGTTTAAAATCACGGCGTCGCAGTCTGCGAGGCTCGCATCCAGCATGTCCGATACGCTAAGCTCGAGCTCGGCGCCGAACGCTGCCGCCTTGGCGCGGGCATTTTGTATCATCGCCTCCGAGCTGTCGATGCCGCACAGCCGCAAATCAGGGCGCAGCGCAAACAGCGCCAGCAGCGCAGTCGCAGTCGAGCAGCCAAGATCGATCACGCGCGCCTTTTGCGGCAGTATCCGCGCCAAAAGCTCGCTGCTAAGCCGCGTGCTGGCCTCATAAAACGGCACGCTGCGCCCGATCATATCATCAAAAACCGACGCGACGCTGGCGTCAAACTCAAACTGTTTTTTGATAGGCTCTTTAAAAATTTCGTCTCTCATCTGTTTCCTTTTAGTTTTGCTATTCGCGCAGTACTCGATTTATACTTCCTACGCATGCTAAACGCAGAATTCTCACGCCGTGCTTTCTGCACTTACGCGGACACTCTATTTGCGACCGCTACGCATGGAATTTTTGTGCTTAGTTTGCCTCGCGCGAAGCATACCTAAATTTTAAACGCAGCATGAGCGCTTTTGATGCAAGCGAGCTACATCCCAGTTTGCGCCCAACTTCTAGCCCGGATATGCTCGATGCATGATTAAATTTCACGTCTTGCTTGACAAGACACTAAAATTCCGCACCGCGCAAATACGTTCTTAAAATTTTACTCCGTATTTAGTGGGCTTAGAATTTCTCAGCATTAAATTTTACGCCGCCGAATCTCGCACTGCCAAAACAGCTCCTTTAAATTCTTTAATTACAAACTTAAACTAAAAGCATAGTCAAAGCTCCATTAGTAGAATTTCGCGCCCATTTCGCGATTTTATGCGCCGAAAAATGGAGCCGCTTGACAAAATCCCGCGTTTAGCTAGGCGCATAATTTAGCCGCTTGGCCCTTGCTCGGAAGCTCAGCCCTGCTAAATTTTAAAGCTTCGCAGCATAACTAAGATTTTTTATCGCCCTCGATTCTCAGCGCAGCTTGCACTTGCCTAGTCTTGCATAAACCCAAGCTCAAGGTGTGTTAAAGCCATGTAGGTGGTGCACCCCAAGTATTCTCAGTGACAACGGGCGCACGACTTTTATACAGGACGACGCAGACGGCTTATTTAATGCGCCGTAGATGTGAAACGCAGACGCATCAAATCAAGCGCACAGCCCGCAAATTTCATTTTTAAGCTTACAAGCCGTAGATTAAAATTTACGGCTTCGTAGTACCGCCTCCGCCTCTGAAGCGTCTTTTAAAATCTGCTCTTTAAGCTGCGCTAGATCGTTAAATTTGCGATTTTCGCGTAGGAACTTTATAAATTTAACGCAAGCAAATTTCGCGCCGCTGTTTTTGCACGCCGCCTCTAAATTTTTATTCTCGGCGCCCGAGCTCTCGCTCGCCGCAAAATTTCGGGTAGAAATTTTGGCTGAATCGTGTGCCGAAATTTCATCTAAATTTGACGCAGGATCTGTAGCTTGCCCCCCGCAGCATGGCGGGCGATCTAGCGCGGAATTTACAGCCTCAAAGCCTGCAAAGTCCCCCAAAATGTGCGTTTCAAGCGCGAAAACCCTGTCGGTGCTAAGGCGCTCTCCCACAAAGCTCACGCTTTTGTATCTTGTGCCGCGCACGCTCGTGACGGTTGCGTAAACGCCGCTTTTTGGGATAAAAAACCAACCCGGCTCGAGATTTAACGTCGCTACAAACTCCCGCGCCCCGCGCCCCTGGCCGCGCACGATCCGTCCGCAGATCTCGTAATCCCGCCCTAAAAGCTCCGCCGCCGCTTCGCACTGTCCGTGCGACAAAAGCTCCTTGATCCTGCTTGAATGCACGCCGCCGCCGCTTAAGCAAAACTCCCCTAAGACGCAGGTTTGCCCGCTAAATTCGCGCTGCAAAAACTCCGCGCCCCATGCTCTGTCACGCCCAAATCTAAAGTCCTCGCCTACGACAATTTTTTGTAAATTTATGAAATTTTGCCCTAAAAGCTCGATAAATTCGCCTCCGCTAAGGCTTTTGATAGCGCGTAGATCGCAATAAAAAATCTTTTTGTTCGTAAATGCCTGCCGTGACGCAAAAGGGGTTAGCTTCGTGCCACCACCTGCTAGGATTACGATTATTGCGCCGTGTTCACCTAGGTGCTCAAATAATTTTTGATGTCCAAGGTGCATGCCGTCGAAGTTACCGATCGCTACGGCGCGCACATTATCGCGGTTTGCGCCTTGCAGCGTCGCGAAAATCTCGCCACGTGTGAACTGCTCGCTTAGGCGCGCACGCAGCACTTCCGCACAAGCAGGAAGCGTGCCTTGAGCATGCGCGTCTACGTCATTGCTGCAAGCGTCATTATAAGCCGTTTTACTGCCAAAAGTCGTTTCATTGCTGCAAGAGGTGTCGGTGTCTGCTTCATCTGCGCAGTGCGCATCGCAGGTTTTATTTTCACTGAGCTCTTGCCTTGGGCGTTTGATATTTTGAGATGAATTTTCCCCATTGCTTGTGGAATTCTGTTCCGTAAAATTTTTCAAGCTGGAATTCTGCGATACGAAATTTTGCTCTTTAAAATTCCGTAGCGAAGCCTCTTTATGGTTTTTACATGATTTTTGATTAGCCATTATTGCTGCTTCGTCCAGACGATTTTTTTGGTGTCGTAGCCGCTGTGCTTCGCCTTTTTTAGATAGAGGATGCGGATCGGCTCAGGCAGGGTTTTGGTGCGCGAGAGGATATACAGCTCGCTCGTATCGGCGCCGAAGATTAGGGCGTAGCGATAGTCGCCGTCCACCTGTGCCACGCGGTAGAGGGAGTCGGAAATCAGGCCTTTTTGATAGAGCAGGCCTACGTTTTTATCGCCAGCAAACTCCAGCACGTGCTGCTCGTTTTCGATTTTGCCAGAGCTTGTTTTGGCGGTTTTCAGAAGATTGATCGTGGAATTTTTATCGATAAAGCACTCGTATGCGGTGTTTTGCAGCTCGCTACCGCCCTTCATACGGGCGATCTCGTACCAACCGCCGCTAAATTTATCGATGTCGAAGTTTTTTACGATCGGCGCTTTCGGGCTCAGACTTTTGGCGCATGAGCTTAAAAAAACGGCGCCTAGCACCAAAATAATCAAATTTTTAAATTTCATCGTTCGTCCTTTTTAGAAGATAGAAAAATTCTTGATTTCCCTCTTTGCCCGTGATCTTACAGGCGCTAGCGTGCAGCACGGCAAGGCCCAGCTCGGCGCATAGTCGCTCAAATTTCGCCCGCGCGCCGCGCGCCTCTTTTTCATCTTTGAGCACCCCTTTTTTATTTCGCTTCGCCTCCGCACCCACCTCAAATTGCGGCTTAAATAGCACGATGAGAGCGCTTTTTGCG
>NZ_CALIBF010000066.1 GCF_938045465.1 uncultured Campylobacter sp. | reverse complement strand
GAAATTTAACGCGCGAAGGTACGAATACGATCCGCGATGAAGCAGACGCAATCAAACGCGATATGAATTCTACGGGAGGATTAAATGCCGAGCAATAAGATGAGCTTGAAAACTAGTAAAAGTCAAATTTTTTTGTTAATCGTAGGGGTTGTTATTCTGTGCACCCTATATATAAGCAGCAGTGGTGCGTATTGTAACATTTGGGAATCTTTTTTAAACAACAAGGGTGAAGAGGATGACGCCTGCATCGCTAAGCTGATAAAGCGCGCGGATGCCGGCGATGACCATGCGGTAAATCGACTAATGTATCCAAGCCAGGCATATATCAAGCGCACATGCGAAAAGGGGGTAGAAAACTTGAGCGAACGCGAGAGATATTATTTCCAAGGCTTTAGCGGGGATCGATGCGAGATTTGGGGCTTTAAAACGCCCAAATCAAAAGACGGCGAAGCAAATACGACAAGTAGCGGCGGTAATTTAACGCGCGCCGGGGCAAACAACGGCGAAGCCGACACTATGGGCAACAAGGTGAGCTCCATAAAGCGCGAAGGAAATTCTACGGAAGAGCAAAATGCTGGGCGATGAAAATTTAGAAAAATTTTTCTCAAAAATCGACGCGGCGGAGTTTGGAATTTCGGCGGGCTCAAAGCTCGCTTCAAAAAATCATAAACTTGCAGGAAGCGCGAGAGACTTGAGCGGCGACAAGCCCTTAAAATTACAAGGCGGCGTGGAATTTTGCGGCGGACAGTCATATTTTAGCGACGCGCAGCAAGATGAAATTTTAAAATTTAATGCCAAGCCGCCGTTTGATGCCGAACGAGCGCAGGCAAAGATAGAAAATTTCATGCGCGATCTGCTGCAAAACTATGTGCTTTGCGTAAGCGGCGCGGAATTCGCCTTCGCGGAGATCGAGGCGTATTTCACGGGCGCAGATCGCAACACCTACAAGCGCACGTCGCGGGCGGGCGAGATATTTTTTCACAATTTCGGCTTTGACATTTCGTTTCGCAGCGTCCCGCAAAGCGGCGGCGGGATTTTGGTGCGAAGCCTACGTATCCTAAGCGGCGCAGAACTTTTAGCGGGCAGCTTACCGGATTCAACGGGCTGCTTACCCGGCTTAGCAGGCGACTTGCACAGCTTGGCGGAGAGCGATTCGCTCGGCTCCGCCGCCCCGCTCATACAAAATGGCGATTTTATTGCGGGTCCGCGCAAATGCATGGGTAAAATTTTAAATCTGCAAACGCAAAATTTAAACTTCTCTTTAAAGCGTGTGCCGCAAATAGCGCATGCAGCGAGCTTTAGTAACCGAATCCGACGAGGCGAGATCGTAAATGAAGCGAATCTGGACGCAAATATGCCAAGCGGTGCAGCGGGCGCGGCGAAGCTTGCGAATGAGCCGCGCAGGCTTACCAGCGAGGAGTTTGAGGTATATCTGAGCGCGGGCTACGCTGCCGCGAAAACATATAAAAAATCGCTGCAAAGATACGAGAGCTAAATTTTTGATCAAACGGCGCGCAGCGGGCGAGCGGTAAAATTTAATGAGCTTTAAGTAGTGGAGGTATAAAATGGCGCATCCATCAAATTTAAAGGCGGCAAATGGATCAAAGCAGGCTTGAGGAATTAAGAAAGCTACTACAAAAGCGGCATCAAGAGCCGAAGCGGGGCTTGGAACAAAATTCTAACGGCGAAAATTTTAAAGTCCCGAATTCTGAAATCCAGAATTCCGAAGACTCTAATTTTGAAGTTTCAAATTTCGAAGCTTCAAATTCTGAAACCCTAAATTCCGATCCTGGCGCTTTAAATTTAAAAGCCGAAGCGGATCGGAATTCCGCCCGTGTAAACAACGCAGAGCCGCAAAATTCTATCTCGGATGATAGCGGCTTTTTGCAGCATAATCCCAAAGCTAGAGATTACGACAAAGAGCCGATAGCAATCAAAAATTATGAAAAATTTTTTGTATATTCGTTTTTAGTCCTATTATTGCCTATCTCTACGCTACATGCATTTTTGATTATAGATTTTATAAATCATGATGATATTGACATAGTTCAGTATTTTGCTATTTTATTCATTATTTTACTATCTACGGTTATAATATCTATATTTACCATAACCCACCCTAGACAAGAGATAAAATTCACAAACAAATATATACAATTCATTAGCGACGGCTTGGTTGAAAAACGCTGTGAAATTGACGAAAACGCCTTATCTTTAAATTTCTCTATCGGAATTTTGGCAAGTTCATATGAGATAGGAAAATCTGAAAAGATATTTTTGTACTTTATCGCTATTTTTATGTGCGTAACATGGTGGAATATATTTTTTATAGCGGTATCCTTTACATATTTATTCGGGTTTTTATTAAATTTTATACTTTATCTGTTTGTAAATAGGAATTTAAAAGGGTTTAGGGCTCTGCCGTTTATTAGGATCGCACGCCCCTCATATGGCAGATGGTTTAGGAACAAACCCGTTTATCCAAGATATTATCTCGTTTATCTCTATAATCAAAAAATTTATGATGAAATTAAAGAATATTTTTTACGAAAAAGCGTAAACATAAATAACGTTAAGAAAGATTATTTGTTTATCTAACTAGGAGGATAAAATGACGAGGGAAGAGGTCGCGAAGAAAGAGTCAGGCAACGTATATAAAAGTCTTTTGTCGATTAAGCTATTACAAATTTATATCTATTTTTAAAGAGGGGCTTGAAATAATGGAAAATTATAATAAACAAAAAGCCAGAGATTACGACAAATATCCGATAGTTATAAAAAAGCTAGATGATCTGTTTTGGCTGATAGCTCTTGGAATTTTATTAATTTGTTCTTTGATACAGAATTTTGGCGGCGAATATAAATTTAGGTTTTATATGAAAATATTGCTAGGTTATGGCACTGCCTTTTTCTTTATATACGCGGCGAGTTTTATAAATAGCAAAAAAACGATAACTTTTATGAAGGACAAAATAGAATTTAAAAATAAAACCAGATGTGAAAAAGAGATGGCATTAAAAAATATCTCCGTTTACAGATATGCTTATATGATTCCCAATTTTGCGCCATTTGATGTAAGAATCAAATTTTGTATTTTGGTTTTATTCATAATGATCGTCGTGTCATTATACAGCTCCGGATTTTATGTAGTTATTTTTATAATTATGGGCTTATTATTGATGCCTATTATTAAATTTGTCTACTATATTCTGTTTGAGAAAACGGCTAGGTTCTTACTTTGTGATAAATTGCTGATATGCAACGGTTTCGATTCAGAAGTATTTACGATCAATAGTAAAAATGAGCTTGGCGAGCTGCAAAAATATTTCTTGGATACGCTAAATATAGATATTGCAGAGAGATATTTATTTTGGAAACCGCCTTATGATATCGCAAAAATAATAGTGAATAAAATGAACAAATTTATGAAATTCTAAAAACAAAAGATAAGGTTTCAAAAATATATAAACGATACATAATTAGCGTACCGCGGGATAAGCAATTTAATCCGCAGAATATCGATCTTTAATGAAAGATAGAATTTAGAAAATTTAAATTTTAAAGCTCCGCTTGAAATTTTGCCTTTAAAATTTACGCTCTAATCATTGCCGCTTTCATATACGCCGAGCTCTACGAGATTGCCGTCAGGATCGCGCAGATAGATACTTTGCATAGCGCCGCGCGCGCCCGTGCGAGGCACGACGCCAAGCTCTATTTGCACCCCTTTGCTTTCAAGCTCCGTTTTGAGCTGCTGCGCGCTTTGCCCCTCGCAGATGAGGCAAAAGTCCGCCGAGCCTGCGCTAGGACGCGCTGCAAACGGCGCAAACTCGCCCGCGCGGGTGTGGATATTGATCTTTGAGGAGCCGAAACGCAGGCTGTGTTTGCCGCCCTCGCAAACATGCTCTAAGCCCAAAATCCCTTCGTAAAATTCCACGCATTTTTGCAGATCCTCCGTAACTAGGACGAAGTGATCGATCCCTTTGATTTTCATTTCATCTCCCTGTGCGCTTGCAAGTCGCAAAATTTTTACGCCTCGCGGTGCAATCTTGGAATTCTGCCGTGAAATTTTGCGACAAAATTCCAAATGCTCATAGCGCGAAATCAAAATTTCGCGGCGTAAATTTTAAAATTCTAAAATTTAGCCTAAGTAAAAATGGAGCGCGAGTAGAGTCTGACTTTAGTAAAATTTGACCCGACGAAATTCCGTCTAGCTAGCGCCGCAAATTCTAATCCCGCGATTTCAAAACTAGCGATTTTAAAATTCTCTTGCCTACCTCGACACCCGGCTGATCGTAAGTGCTGACGCCCAGTATCGCTCCAGTAGCGCTGGTTAGCAGCTCGAAGTAGTAAAATAGCTCGCCCACGCTCTGTTCGCACAGCCGCGAAACCTCGATTAGATCGACGCTGATACCCTCGTTTAGCACGGCTTGCAGCGTAGCATCGCACTGAAGATTTAGCACCTCGTCCAGTCGCATGCCATTTACGAAGTCACAGCCCTCAAGACCTTGCAGACTGATACCAGGCACCGCGTCCGCAGTGCCGTTGTCCGTGAGCTTTAAGAAAGTCACGGTCTTATCCTTTACGCCGTCCATTATGAGCTGAAGGAAGCTGTGCTGATCGCGCGAGCCTACAAGCCCAACAGGAGTAAGCCCCTCGCGTCTAAAGCCGATCTTTTTACCTAGGCTTTCCGCCCAGAGCTGCACGTACCACTCGCCCAATGCGCGCAGCGCGTCGCCATAGCTAAAAAGGACGTTGATTTTCGCACTTTTGTGCGTGGCGTAGTGATGGGCTTTTCGTAGAATTTTATTCTCCGCGATTTTAGCGGGATCGCCTGCTAAAATTTCATCCAGATACCGCTCTTTTGCGGCGGCAGCTCCGCGCAGCATCGCGCTTGCATCAAGACCTAGCCCAACTGCGGGCACTAGCCCTACTGCACTTAACACGCTAAAACGACCGCCTACGTTAGCAGGCATATTTATCACGCAGGCACCGTGCTCACGCGCGAAGATATCAAGCGGCGAGCCCGCATCGGTGATAAAGATGAAATTTTTTGCTAGCGTCTTTAAATTTGAAATTCCAAAACGCTGCAAAACGACCTTAAAAAGCGAGATTGTCTCGATCGTGCTGCCCGATTTGGAGGATACTATGAAAATCGTGCGAGCGAAATTTAACCCTTCAAGCGCGCGACGCACACTAAGCGCGTCTAAATTATCCAAAATTTCAAAGCGCAAATTCTTTCTTACGCGCGGACGCAGCATCTCATAAAGCGCCCGCACGCCTACGCTAGAGCCGCCGATGCCCAAAAGCACGCCCCCGTCGTAGCTTCGTGCGCTAAAAAATTCCTGCGCCCGCGCTATTACGTCCGCGCCTTGCTGCGGTAGGCGGTAGTAGCCTATCTCGCCACTTTCGTATTCGGCGCGGATCTTTGCCGCTACCTCTTCTAGCGCGCCCTCTTTTGCCGGCGGGAAAAACAGCTCATTTTTTACCATCGCCGAATTCTCGCTCGTAGAAATATTTGATCGCCTCCACGTAGCCTTTTACCGAGCCGCAGTCGAAGCGAGTGCCTTTAAATTTATACGCGATCACCACGCCGTTTTGAGCCTGCTTCAAAAGCGCGTCGGTGATCTGTACTTCGCCGTTTTTACCCGGCGCCGTCTGCTCGATGAGATCGAAAATATTAGGCGTTAGGATATAGCGCCCGATGATGGCTAAGCTCGACGGAGCCTCGCCGGGCTCGGGCTTTTCAATCATATCCGAGACCATTATTAGATCGTCGCTGATGCTCTTTCCTGCGATGATGCCGTATTTGTTTACGTCCTGCGGCGGCACCTCCATTACCGCAACGACGCTGCAACGGTATTTTTCGTAAATTTTAACCATCTGCGCAAGCACGCCCTCGCCGTTTTCGTTCACGCACAGATCGTCTGCGAGCACCACGCCGAAAGGCTCGTCGCGGATTAAAATTTTACCCGTATAAATCGCGTTGCCGAGCCCCTTCATCTGCTCTTGGCGCGTAAAAGAGAAGGTGCAGCGCTTCATAAGCGCCCTAATCTCGTCGAGCAGATACTCCTTGCTGCTGCCTGAAATTTGATCCTCCAGCTCGTAGCTGCGGTCAAAATAATCCTCCAGCGCGCGTTTGCCGCGACCCGTGACGAACGCCATATTATCCATGCCTGCTTCCAGCGCCTCGTCCACGCCGTAGTGAATGAGCGGTTTGGTAAGGATCGGAAGCATCTCTTTAGGTAGCGATTTGGTCGCGGGCAAAAAGCGCGTGCCGTAGCCCGCCGCGGGAAATAAACAAGTCTGGATCATGAAGCTCCTTTGATCTTTTTTTGAACTTTTATTATAATGCAAAAAAGATAAAATTCCGCAAAGGAAAGCCTTGAAAACGATTGAAAAAGAGATCAGCGCCGCACAAGAGATCAAAAAATCAAGTTTCATCGCCTATCTCGCGCCGCTAGCGAGCTTTGAGGCGCTGCGTGCGCAGTTGTGGCAGCAACACCCCAAGGCGCGGCATATCGTCTGGGCGTATCGCGCGCTGGGTGAGCCCGGGCAGATCGTAGAAAACTCAAGCGACGACGGCGAGCCCAAATCGACCGCGGGCGCGCCGTGTCTAAACGCACTTCGCGGCGCCGAATTGATTAACGCCGCGGTGTTCGTGGTGCGCTACTTCGGCGGCATCAAGCTAGGTACTGGCGGGCTCGTGCGCGCATACGCTAGTAGCGCAAATGCCGCGATAGACGCCGCTGCGGATGCCGCAGAGCTAGTGGAATTCGTGCTGCGTAAGAAGTGCATATTTTTCGTGCCGTTTGCGGCGGTGGCTAAATTTGAACATTTTTTAAAAAAATCGGGTTTTATTTATGAAGCAAGCTTCGGCGCTGCGGAGATTCGCACCTCGGTGATGGAATTGTCCAGCATGAACC
>NZ_CALIBF010000065.1 GCF_938045465.1 uncultured Campylobacter sp. | reverse complement strand
TTATTAAAGATGATCTTGCCGTAAGCGGACAGACCGACATTAGTGATCTAAAATCTGCCAAGAAAAAAGCAAGTAAAAAAGCTAAAGATACCGCCAAATCTGCTAAAGCTAAAGCAAATGCCAAATCAGAAAAGATGCAAGAGAGAATGGATGATAGCATGGATAAAGCTATGAATGATGATAGTAAAGTAAAAGGCTCTACGGCTAAGTTGAAAGACGAAGCTAAAGAAGAGGGATCGTCTAAGGCTAAAGGTAAGAGAGGCAAGAAGGGTAAGAAAGAGTAATTTCTCCCGACCTTAGCTTATTATTTTACAGATCTAGCACTTGCGACAAATGCATGATCTACGTAGCAAGTATATAGATTTAGGCGGAGCTATGGAAGTGTGCAAGATTTTAATTCGAATCTTGCGTAATTAGCTTACTCGACTATACTGTAGATTTAGAAGTTTACAGTTCGATTTAAACTTGCGGATGCGATTTTATTTTATGGTATGGCGAGTCGATATTTTTTGGAATTTTAAGGTGTAAATTTCTGATTTCTCATAAATTTCAATCTCACTACTTTTAAGCAGAACTAAAATTACCCTAAAGACCGCCTAACTACAGCAAGGTATCGGCAAATCGATTACCGGCGCGTTTCAGGTAATGCCTAGAAATCGTGTAGGCTAAAGTCAAGCCATAAGAAATCATAGCGGTTTAGGGCGGCAATTTTGCAGAAGCGGCAGTGGGTTTATTTTACAACAAAGCGTATGACGTAGCGGCTAAATAGACCACAAGAGATAGATTTAAAGCAAATTTTACCCTATTTAAATGCTAGTATTATCACGCCTACGCCGATGAGTGCTAGTGCAAGCCATTCGCGAAGGCTCGGGCGCTCACCCAAAAAGATCACGGCGATGATCACAACGAGCACTACGCTTAGCTTGTCGATCGGTACTACTTGATAGGCTTTGCCGATTTGTAGCGCTTTGAAATACGCTAGCCATGACGCGCCCGTTGCTAGCCCGCTTAGTATCAAAAATACCCAGTTACGAGGGGTTAGGCTCGATAACGGCTGCCAGGCTTTAGCGTAGCGCAAGAATATGGCAAGACATAGGGCGATGATAATCGTGCGGATAAAAGTTGCGAAGTGAGAGTTGATCCCTTCGAGTCCGATTTTTGCAAATATCGCAGTCAGCGCCGCAAAGAGTGCTGATGCAAGCGCCCAAGCCGCCCATGCCTCCATGATATTCCTTTATGAAATGAATTATTGGATTATAGCCCTATTTAGATAAAATTTGTTTATAATTTCGCGAGCGTCGCAGCAAAAAGCTAAATCGCAAGCGAGCAATCCTACGAAGGCGGCATTGAAATTTTAAAATTTTAGCCGCAAAATACGGCTAAATTTCAGTTCCGACAAGCAAAACTCGCCTTGCACGCTACCGAATGAGTTTGGGCACCGTTTGAGTGGTGTGTCGCAAGACACGGTTCGCAGAAACTGTTATAAAATTTTGCTTTGGCAAGATAAAATTTTACCAAGGCAAGACGAGCTTTCCTTCGAATGCAAAATTCTATTTTAATTCAGCAAAAGCACGACCGAATACCCCTTTCACAAATCCAAACGCTATATAAATTCCCCCGAGCAGAAAGGTTAAAATTTAAAAAATATTCACCGCTCGTATATAAAATTTCAAAATTTCTACGAGGAGAGCTTATGAAAAAATTTCTACTTGCACTCATTGCGATATTCGTTTTAGCGGGCTGCGGCAGCGATCCAAAAGGCGTTGCCGAAGACTTCGTAAGAGCCCTATATGAGGGAGATTCCAAGATTTTGGTAGATCTTGTTTATATACCGGACAAGGATAGGTCCGACGACGGTGCGATGCAGATAATAAACGGCAAACTGATGCAAATGGCGGGCGCCGGCAAGGAGGAGGCCTATAAGCGCGGCGGGCTAAAGAGTATCTCGGGCGAGCTGCAAAATAGCGACGAGAAATCGGCGCTCGTGAAAGTCGCCGTGTCTTTTAAAAACGGCACGAACCGCACCGAGAGCGTTAAACTCGTCAAAAAAGACGGCAAGTGGAAAGTCTCGCTTTAGCGAAAAAGTTTCTTATCTGCTTGATATTTGTCACAGGCGGGCTTGGCGAGCTTTGGACGCTAACGCGCGCGCCTACGGCAAAAGAGCCGCTACGGGTACCGGATGAAATTTTATCAAACCTACGCACGGGCGATCTCGTCTTTCGCCTAGGCGACGTCACCGACAGCCGCATAATTGCAACCGCGACGGATTTTAAATACTCGCACGTAGGCATGATCGTGCGCGAGCGCCCGCTTTTGGTGGTGCACGCGGTAACGGGCGCGGGCGAGCAAGACGGCGTCGCGACCGTTTCGATGCGGGAGTTTTTAGCGCATGCGCGAGACTTTGGCGCGGTGCGGATGAAATTTTTAAGCGAGGAGCAAAAGGCGCGCCTCGCCGCTTCTTTACTTAGGCGCGTCTGCGAAGATTTTACGCTAAGACCTCGCGGCGAAGCGAACCTCTACTGCACGACGTTGCTTGAGCAAGAAATTTCAAAAATCACGGAATTTTCGCCGAAATATTTTAAGTTAAGCCTAGCCGTCCTAGGCGGCGAATACCTCGCGCCGAAGGCGTTTTGGCATTACGGCGGCGTTGAAATTTTATACGAGTGGTAGGCACGACCTAGCTTGAGTTGGAATTTTGCGCGCCGTGTAAATTTAAAATATCGCGTCAATTCAAATCCGCGAATGAATAGAATTTAAGCTTAGAATTCTGCGCCGTAAAATTTCGGTCAAAATTTGTTTTGGCGCTAAATTTTAGAATTCCGAAACGACGTAAAATTCTACGTAATATAGAATTTCGTGGAGTACTAAATTACGAAATTTGCAAAATTTAGTAGGCATGGAATTTTATAGGGCGCGTAACTTACAAAATTTTAAAAAACGAAGTGCGTTTCGCCTCTACAGCTCGCCGAAAAGCGCTTCGAGATTTTTAAGACCTTCCTCCGTGGAGACTCTTTTCTCGCTTGCCGAACCGGTTTCGATCAGCTCGATCTCGCAGCCGCACAACATCGAAGCGAGGCGGATATTTAGGCCATTTTTGCCGATCGCTTTGCTTTTTTGATCGGGGTTTACGTAGACGATCGCCTTGCCGTCCTGCACTATTTTGACCGAGTTTACGATCGCGGGCGCCATCGCGCGAGTGATCAAAATTTCGGGACTCGCGGAGTATTCAAACGCGTCGATGCTCTCGCCGCCGCTTCCGTCTTGCAAATTTTTGCTTAAAAATCTACTCACCGCGTCGATGCGAGCGCCTCCTTTGCCGACTGTAGCGCCCACTGGATCGACGTTTGGCGAGACGGCGCTAAGCGCGATCTTGGCTCGCCTGCCCGGAATTCTCGCGCAAGCCTGGATGATGACGCTGCCGTCTTTGATCTCTGGGACTTCGGCGGCGAGCAGGGCTTCTAGGAATTTCGGGCTGGTGCGCGAAAGTTCTAGTCTGATACCGTGGGATTTGTCGATGGCTACGTTTTTGATGACGGCTTGCAGCACGTCGCCCACTTTGAAATTTTCGCCCTTGATGCGGTTTTTTTGCGGCATGAAGGCTTTCGTATCCTCGATCTCTACGTAGGTCGTGCCGTCGTGATCGATCTTAGTGACCGTGCCGTGGGTGAGAGTGCCTACCTTGCTTTTATAGTTTTCAAAAATTTTCTCCTCAAGCAGCCTTTGGATATGAAAATTTAGCTCTCTAGCCAGCACGCCGGAAGCCGTACGACCGAGGTTTTCAATATTTATTTCGTAGCTTAGCTCATCACCGATCTCCGCGTTTTCGCCTATTTTTTTGGCTTCGCTTAGCGCGATGAAGTTGTGATCGCCGAGCCGCTCATCATCATCCGCGACGACGTGGACCTTTTGGTAAAGCTTAACGCGTTTGGTCTGCGGATCGACTTCACTGTCGTAGAGATACTCCTCGCCGAAAAGTCTTTTTGCGGTCTGGATGAACGCCGTTTTGACGCGTTCTTTGACGTCTGCGGGCTCAAGCCCCTTTTCATTTGCAATCGACTCGATGATGTCGGTGATTTTTTCCATAAATTTTCCTTAAGATTTGATTTCGTGCTACTAAATTTGGATTTTAAATTTTGAAGTGCGGTATTATATGGAATTTTGACTTTATTTTTATTTAAACGAATTATTATCTAAATTTCGCTAAACTCGCGGGTTTAAAACATAAATGAAAGGATAGATCATGCAGCTAAAACTTGCCAGAACGGAGCTTGCCTCTAAGCCAAAAAGCGTTAAGATCGAGGATTTGCAAGCCCAAGTAGAAAAGAGCGGACAAAAAATATTTTATCTGGATAGAGAAAATTCTCAAAAAGATTTAGCCGCTTTGGTGGATTTTTTCGATACTAAGGGTTTTAGCGTGTATCAGCGCATAGTGCGATACGGGCTGAACGAAAACGAGTATATGTACGAGGTGCATATCCTTTGAGCAAACTCCTCTTCATCCAGACCCTAGGTTGCGCGATGAACGTGCGCGATAGCGAGCATATTATCGCGCAGCTAAAAGAGCAAGATTACGAGATCACCGACGACGTAAATATTGCGGATCTGATCTTAATAAATACCTGCTCCGTACGCGAAAAGCCCGTGCATAAGCTTTTTAGCGAGATCGGAGCTTTTGATAAGGCGCGAAAAAAAGGCTCTAAAATCGGCGTTTGCGGCTGCACTGCAAGCCATCTGGGCGGAGAAATTTTTAAGCGCGCGCCATTTGTGGATTTCGTACTCGGTGCCAGAAACGTATCTAAAATTTCGCAAGCCGTTCGTACGCCTAAATTTATTAGCACGGACATAAACTACGACGAGAGCGAGTTTGCATTCGGCGATTTTGCGAGCTCGCCATATAAATCCTTCATAAACATAATGATCGGCTGCGACAAAAAGTGCTCCTACTGCATCGTGCCGCAGACTAGAGGCGATGAAATTTCGATCCCCGCTCAAATCATTTTGCGCGAAGCCGAAAGATCCGCAGCTCGCGGCGCCAAAGAGATATTTCTGCTCGGCCAAAATGTCAATAACTACGGCAAGCGCTTTTCTAATGCCCACGAAAAAATTGACTTCAGCGACCTGCTCATGCGGCTTAGCGAGATAGAGGGCATCGAGCGCATCCGCTTTACCAGCCCGCATCCGCTGCATATGGACGATAAATTTTTGGACGTTTTTTGCAATAATCCTAAAATTTGTAAATCGATGCACATGCCGTTACAAAGCGGCTCTAGCAAGGTTTTGCGCGATATGAAGCGCGGATATACCAAGCAGTGGTATCTAGACCGCGCGCTTAAGCTACGCCAAAGCTGCCCCGGCGTGGCGATTAGCACCGACATCATCGTGGGCTATCCGAGCGAGAGCGAGGATGATTTTGCTGAGACGATGGAGGTGCTAGAGGCGGTGAAATTCGAGCAGGTTTTTTCCTTTAAATTTAGCCCTAGACCGCTCACGCCAGCGGCAAGCTTAAAGCCGTTGGATGATGAAATTTCAAGCGAAAGATTAAGCAGGCTACAAAGCGCTCACGCTAAAATTTTAGACGAGATCGCAGGAGCGCAAAAAGATAAAATTTTCGATGTATATTTCGAGGAGCTGCGCGGGGGCGGCACTGTGTGCGGTAGAAGCTTTTCAAATTTTTTAATCTGCGCGCAAGGCGGCGAAGAGCTGCTAGGCAAAACGCGCGGAGTACGTATCGAAAAGACCGCCAGAATGGTGCTTTATGGACAAGTTATCGCTTAAAAAGCGGTTGTTTTTCCGCGCCTCTGAATATCTCATTTTTATCCTGATTTGGTGCATTTTTTTAACATGTAGGGTTAAATTTACCCCCACAAAGCTGCCCGAAAAGCCCTGCGTCGTCGTGTTTTGGCACGGAAGATTAGCTATGATGAGCTTTGCTTATAGGCGCTGGTGGCTGCGGGATTTCGGCAGCAAGAGGCGCGCCAAGGTCATCATCAGCGATCACAAAGATGGCGAAATCATTACGCGCGTGATCTCGCATTTTGGCATCGGTGCGATCCGCGGCAGCAGTTTCAAAGGCGGTGCGCGCGCACTTATGGGCGCGATCAAAGAGATAAAAAACGGCACCGACGTCATCATCACTCCCGACGGCCCGCGCGGCCCGCTTCACAGCGTCGCCGACGGTGCCGTGATCCTTGCGCAGCGGCTAAGCCTAGGTATTTACGCGCTAAATTACGAAGCGAGCAGTTTTTGGAAATTTCGTAGCTGGGACGAGATGGTATTGCCAAAGCCCTTTTCGCGCATAAATTACAGCCTCAGCGCGCCGCTAAATTTAGAAGGACTTGACCTTGAAGAGGGCAAAGAGGCGATCAGGCAACTGCTTTTTGCAAGCGCCGAGCAGGACGTTAAATTTTAGTTTGAAATAATAGTGTTTCGATATAATTGCAATTTTAGGAGAAAAAATGGCACTATTTAAAGCAAAATCATTCCTCGGCGTCGCTAAAAGTGCCGACGCATGCGAGTTTTTTTATAGAAAATTGGGCTTTGGCAAAAGAATTTTGGATGAGAAATCCGATCGTTTTCCTATCGCGCAAGAAAATGATCTGGCTACCTCGCTGGCGGGCTTTGCGGATCTGAGTGATAAAAATTTAATCTCTTGCGTACTGATAGACGACGAAAATCAAAGAGTGTATTTTAACGAGGATTATATGATTAAAGAAAATAGCATTTATCAAAAAGTCGATGATAGCTTCATAGTGGAATTTCCTCGTGCAAGTACACAGGCGGCGGATGAGACTTTTGGAATAGAATTTAGCTCGCACGCTAGTTTATTTAAAATTTTATACTTCTTGCTAAAAAATCAAAGCGATTTTGAAAACATGGCGATGTTTGCGCTTAAATTTAATAACCGCGCGTGTTTCGTCGTCGCCAACCAAGAGCGCGTGCTATATGCCGATATAATGCGTATCGACGAAGAGATGCAGGCAGCGATGAGCGATACTGACGAGCTATTTTACGAGCTTTTAAATTTTCAGATCGAGACCTTCTATAAATCCGAAAATAGCGAGTTTCTCACCAACGTTTTCATCTACTCAGACGGCACGCTTAGTAATGAGATCGGCTATGTGATTTTCACGCGCATCTTCATCAAAACAAATCTGATAAATCTAAATTTCGCCGATTACATCAACAAAATCGCGATGCTGGAAGCCCGCTAGATCAAATTTTTCGCTCCGCACCTAGGCAGAATTTTAAAATTTTATCTTTGCAGTATTTCGCTTGCTTGATACGATTTAGTTGCCTGTTTGCGCCGCATTTTATTAAATTTTATCTCGCGTTACATAATGGATTTTGGCTGGGTAAAATCATCCATATTTAAACGACTCGCTTTTAAATTTAAACTTATTTGCCGCAAAGAGCCTGTCTTGCGCCGTAAATTTTATCTTTTTCACTAATCACGATTAATTTTGCGTAAAAAATTTTCTATCAAAGCTCGCCTTTGCTCCACATCGTCGTTCTCGCTAATGCCCTCTAGCTCACTTGCGTGATGAGCCTTGGGCGGGATATCTTTCAGATACGACCACACCTCGTCCTCGCTTAAAATTTTGCCGTGCAGATCAAAACCTACGTTTAGCGCCCTGCCCGAAACCTCGGCGATATCTGCGTGCAGGTGACCATAGAGCATCAGCGCGCCATAATGGCAGTTTGCCCACTCGATCATCGGGTAGTGAGACAGAGCCGCTCTCTTATGCGATAGGCGCACAAAGGCATATCCCACGATCTGCTCAAACATAAAATTGCCGTCCGCCTTGCGTCCGCTTAGCAGTTCGTTTTTCATCGCGGCGATGCGCTCATCGTGGTTACCGAGCACCAAAAAATGCCGCCCGTTTAGTCTGCGAAGTAACTCGCAAGTGTGCGCAAAATCCTTGTGAAAGGAGACGTCGCCGAGATTATAGACGAGATCCTCGGGCGTAACGAGCGCATTCCAAGCGGCGATGAGATTTTCATCCATCTCGGCTACGTTCGCGCCTTTTCTAAAATTCGGGTATTTTTTCAACACCAGCTCGTGGCCGAAGTGTAGATCGGAGGTAAAATAAACGCTCATAAAAGCTCCTCAAATAGCGCAAGATTCGCACCAGAAGCAAACAAAAATCCGCGGTTTATCGGCGGGATGGCGAGCTGTCTGCACGCTTCTTTAAATTTCTT
>NZ_CALIBF010000064.1 GCF_938045465.1 uncultured Campylobacter sp. | reverse complement strand
GGCCTTCTGGGCGCCCTGCATGAACTGGGCGGGCTCCATGCCGTACTGCTGCGCGTGGATCGTTCTTGTTAAAAGCGTAAATTCCTACGGTATCTAGGATGATATTAAATTTCGCAAAAACGGCGTTTTGGATGCGGCGCGTAAGAGCGTCGATCTGCGCTGCGGTCGTGTCCTCTGCGACCTCGATGTGGATGCTGCCGACCATCTTGTCGGGCCCATAGTCATGAAACATCAGATCATACGCGCCGATGACGCCCTCAAAGCCGCGCACGACGTCGTAAATTTCATTCGTCAGCTCCAGACTCGGACGCGAACCCAAAAGCTTGCTGATCGTATCGCGCAGAATTTCATACGCCGTTTTGATTAGAAGCGCCGAAATTATCGCGCCCAGATACGCCTCCAAGCTCAGCCCGAAAATAAGCGAAATAAAAGCCGCTACGAGGGTGGCTAGCGATACGAGCGCGTCGTATTTGGCGTCAACTCCGCTAGCGATGAGCGAGTCAGAATTTACGCGCTCGCCCGTCTTTTGCGTATAGAGCCCCAAGCTAAATTTTGCCGCGACCGCTACGGCGATGATGGCGAGCGAAACCGCATTATAATTCGCCGCTTGCGGATGGATGATCTTTTTGATCGATTCGACGAGCGAGACGCCGCCGGTGTAGAGGATGATGACGGCGATTACGATCGCGCTTAGATACTCGATCCTGCCGTGCCCGAAGGGGTGCGCGCGATCGGGTTGCTTGCTAGCAAGATGCACGCCCACGATCGTAATGACGGACGAAAGCGCGTCGCTTAGGTTATTTACCGCATCAAGCACGATCGCGATCGAGCCAGAAATCAGCCCCACGACGCCCTTAAATGCCGCTAAAATTACATTTGAAACGATACCGATCGCACCGGTGCGAATGATGATTTTATCCCTGCTATACGCCGCTTGAGGCACTTCCATTATCTCTCCTTTGAAATTTTACTCTAAGCCGCAATCGCTGCGCGTGTAGGTCAGATCGGCGATTTTTTCGCCGCTTTGCAGAAATTGTCGCACGCCTATGCGTTTTAGACCGCCCGCTTTCATCGTCGCGCATACGTCCTTTTGCCTGTTGACGCGCAAAATGCTTTCAAAATTTTGCTTGATTTTGGGATCTACTTTGTCCCAAATTTCATTTTTTAGAATCGTGGGAATTACAAATTTATCGCCCTCGCATGTAGCCGCGCTCAACTCTATATTTTTAGTCGCGGGGTGACTGTGCCCATTTACGGCGTCCGCCAAAGCCTTGCAGCGCTCGGCATCGGCATCTCCCGCAAGCGCCGCGCTGCAGATAAATACGCCAAACAGGGCGAGTATAAATTTTTTCATTTTAACCTCCTAATTTTATTTGAAATCTATCATATTAAAATTTTAAATTCAATCTATTTTTAAAATTTAAGAACCCTCTGCGCGGCAAAAATCCGCTAGCCGCCAAAAGCTTTCGCGTTAAATTAGCGGCGTAAATTCCATAAATCACCGCTAGAAATTTTCTAAATCGCGGCAAAAATTCTTTAAATTCCGCGCGAAATTCTATGAGCGGAAATTTTGCGACGGATCGCATGCGCTCGCTCAAAGCGGCGCGCGACGAGATCGTCCGTATCTTTTTCAAACTCGCCGTTTAAGTTATAGATTTAACACAGCTTTGAAAAGCTCCAGCCAATCCGCGCCCGCCGTTTAAATTTATAAATTTAATGCAGTTCCGCGTTGAGTTTGATCGCACGCTTGCTAATGCTTGCCGTAATCTGCCCGCTTTGGCTGTTTTGTCGGAAGTGAAGTCCGCTAAGCCCGGCAAGCTCAAGCCCTTTATAAATTTCACGATCGAACGCAAAGCCCGCATTTAGCGCTGATAGCGCCTCGCGATCCTTTTGCGCGATGAAAACCTTCGTGCCCTCAAGTATCGCGATGCCGGCATCCACGATGCAGCGATCACCGAGCGGAATGCCTGTGACGGAGTTTGCGCCCAGCAAGCAGTGCTTGCCGATGCTCACAGCATTGCCGTTGGTGCCGCTTAGCACACCCAAAATCGATGCGCCGCCGCCTATGTCGCTGCCCTCTCCCACGACGACCGAGCTGCTGACGCGCCCCTCGATCATAACGCTGCCGGTCGTGCCTGCGTTGAAATTCACATACGCAGCGCCCGGCATCACGGTCGTACCCGCGGAGATATGCGCACCCAAACGCACCTTCGCGTCATCTAAAATCCGAACGTTTTGCGGCGGTACGACGTGGCTTAGGTAGCGCGGAAATTTATCGACGCTGATGATGCGCGGATAGCGGCCCTGCATTTTTAAAGAGATTTCGTTTTCTCGCAGCCACCAAAGCTCGATCGGACTGGCATTTTCGTCCCACGCGACGTTCGGAAGCACGCCAAATGCGCCATCTAGATTGAGCGTGCGCGGCTCGCAGAGATTTAGCGAAAGCGCGTAAAGCTTGAGATAGACGCTCTCGACGCTTTTTGGCGCGGCATCCTCAAAGATGAAGCTAGCACAAAAGCTCGCGTGCTCATCCGATTTCATCGCCTCTTTAACCGCAAGCAGCACCTGTAGATTTTTGTGCGCGCCCTCTTTGGCGTCTGGCTGTAGAAATTTTAAAGCCTCGATCGCCTTTTTTAGGGCTTTATGCGTCAGCGGAAGGACGCACTCGCTACCGCTAAAATCCACGACCTCGCCGCATTCGGTTAGAGCATGGATTAGCACTGCTGCGCTTACTAGCCCGTCTTTAAAATTTACGTGCGCATAATTTACACTTAAGCTTTTGTGCCCCTCTGCGCGCCCCTTAAATACGCGCCCGATCGCCCACATCATCGGATCGCGATAGCCCTTTTGGGCGCGAACTTTATCCGTAAAAGCCTGAAGCTCGCTTAGGCTTTTAATCTCTTTCATATTTAATCCTTAATCGCAAAATTGCGCGGGAGTATATCTAAATTTAATTTAAAAGGGGATTTGAAAGTTGCATACATTTTCTCGTTGATTTATATTTTTAAGCTTAATTATGCAAATTATTTGCTATACTTTAAAAATATAGCATAAAAAATATTTTGATTTTGGAGATCACGATGCCTATAAGATTTGAAAATTTAAAATCGTTACTCAGAGATATGGAAAATAGGAATTTAGTAATAGCTTCTTTTCGATTCCAATACAATATAAATACATCAGTAATACTTAAACGATACCGAGACGAACAAACAAAACCTAATGAATATGCTAAGGTGTGGTTGAAATTTATAGATTGGGAAGACACAAATAATACTATAGAAGCCTACGCTGATTTTTTTGAAGTTTATTTTAGAACTACTGAAGAATTTATAGAATTTTTTAATATACAAAATAGAGGTGCTATGAGAGATATATTCTTAGATTTTTCCAATCATTTTGCCAGATTTATTCCAACAGAATGGAGACGACCAAATAATGATATCGAAAGACATTTATTGGGCGGATACGCGGAGGGAAATAATCCAAACGCCATTTATTGTTTTGATGTAAGAAGAAATGGCATTGATAGAAACGGGAACCCTAACACAAGAAGTATTGAAAATAGCAATAAAGCTTACATTTTAAGACCAAATTTATATGCCCTATATAAAGATGATACAAATTTAAGTTTCTTTTTTTCAGACAATATTGAAGATGAAAGACAGGACAGGGAAATAATTAGAATGGTTGCCAATAGAAACTAACTATCATATCGGCTAGGTTTTAGAGGCAAAAACAAATTGCTTATCTGCAAAATATATGCAATTCTGAAAGTAAATTTCACCCTACCTAAACACATCATCCATCGGTGTGCTTTCGCATTTC
>NZ_CALIBF010000063.1 GCF_938045465.1 uncultured Campylobacter sp. | reverse complement strand
ATAAATTTGAGCAAATTTTGACGCTTGAAGCCACAAAAATACGGATAAATCATGCTAGGATTTGGCGGATCCGCTTTGCGGACGGCGCGAGCGAGCTTGAACGTGGCGGCGCAAACAAGCCTGAGCAAGACGGCGTGAGCGAGTATAAATTTGTGCCCGCCGCTTCGATTTTTGAGCCGAGCTTTAAAGAATTTTTGCAAATTTTACGCGAGAAAAACCGAGGCGCGATCAAGACGGAGTCTGGATTTTGGGAGACCGTTTAGCGAGGCAAAATTTTACAAAGCGAATTTGCAAAAAAAGTATAAAAGGTGCGGAGCTTTCAGGCGCGATCGTCGCAAAGGGCGGCAAAAGCTACGCGCGAAACCGCAAGAAGCGATAAATAGATAATGGGGGGGGCAAAATGAAACGCTGGAGCAAGCTTCAAAAACGACTTTACGAACTCGTGGATGAAAGCATTGATTTTAAGCTCCACTGCACGGTTTATAGGATGCAAAGCAGGCGCGGCAGCACGGATTTGCCGCGATATTTTATCACGCTTGCGGGCGAGATTATTTTTGATTACCCGAAGGATTTCGTGCTAAAAAGCGGCAGCGTAAAAAGCCTAGCACAGGGCGCTCTAACGAAAATTTATCCGTATGGTAACGACATAAGCGACATCGGCAAGCTTATCCGCGAATATATCGATACGCCAAAAGAGGAGCTGTTTAAAAAACACTTTGATGCCGATGAATGGGGGCTCGCAAATATCCTAAAGGCTGCCGACAAACGCATCGGCAAAAGGAGGCTGCAAATTTTAGCCAAAAACAAGAAAAATCAAGCGATGCAAAAGGTGATAGCGGCTAGATTGGGAGCTTTGTAATAAATTTGAGCGGTGATTTAAAAGCGGAGCGAACAAGCGCGGGCGGCAGGTTAAAATTTTGATTTATGAGCGGACTTTTAAAATTTAGCTTCGATCGTTCGGTGAAAATTTAAAGAATTTCGAGCAGATAAAATACGCAGAGGTGGGCTTGCCTTAGTACTTTTCGCCGGGCGGTTTGAAATTTCAGGCGGGTTTGGGCGTGGCGCATAAATTTACGCTAAAATTTAACGAAAAAATGGTTCGATCTGCTCGGAAAATTTTAGAAAGGATAACTATGATTTTAGCTTCAAACTACGATGAGATCGACTTTGACGCGCTTTATAAGGCGCAAAAAGCAAAAAGCTCATTCGGCAAAAAGCTGGCCGAGCATTGGGACAAAAAGGCGCCCAGCTTCAACGAAGGCGTGATGAAAAGCGCCTACGCGCGCGAGTTTATAGACAAGGTCGATTTTGCTGGCGTTTCAACGCTGCTTGATTTTGCGTGCGGAGCGGGCGCGCTTAGCATCGCCGCAGCGGACAAGATGGAGCGGATCTACGGCTACGATTTTTCGCCCGAAATGCTGGAATTTGCCCGCGAAAACGCTCAAATTTATGGCGCGAAAAACATTAAATTTGCACAAAAAGCCTTCGAAGACGATTGGTCGGACGTGCCTGCGTGCGATCTCGTTTTTGCCTCGCGCTGCCTTGAGGTGGACGATCTAAAAGCCGCGCTTAAAAAGCTTCTTTCAAAGACCAAAAAGGCGCTTTACATCACGTTTAAGGTGGGCGGCAGCTTCGTGGACGGGGAGATTTTGGATGCGATAGGGCGCGAAGTCGAGCAAAAGCCAGGCTTCGTCTATCTTTTAAACATCCTGTTTCAAATGGGCTATCTGCCGAGCCTCAGCTACATTAAAGCCTGGTGTCACGGCGGCGGAGCGAAAAGTGCGGAGGAGTTTGTGCAAAAGACGCGCTGGATGCTCGGCGGCGAGCTAAGCGACACAGAGGAAGCGCGACTAGCGGAGTGTTTTAACAGCGGCAAATACGAGCCAAAGCTGGACTTTATGCACTGGGCGTTCGTGCGGGTGGATAAGGCAAATAGAGCCTAAATTTAAAGCATATGTCTAAACTTGCTCATAAATTTGAGCAAGTTTAGTGCTCTTTATGCTCCTGCCACCTTTGCTCCTCAAGGTCGATGTGGTATAAAAACGTCCTAATCACCTCTTCGTCGATCTTTGGGTCTTTGTTGAGCTCACAAAGTGCCTTTCTTTGCTCCTCTAAAATTTCAAAATAGGTCTGCCTGACCTTGTCGCTGATCTCAAAATTTTCACTCTCAAGCTTAAAATTCCAAACTTCTTTGAGTTTCTGAAACAAAAAATTCTCCTCATTGCAAAATTTCTCGCTTTGAAATTTAAGCGAAGCCTCGGCAAGCACCTTTTCGATCTTGATCCTTGCAAGTTCATTTGGCATATGGTCGTTAAAGTCTGGAAATTTCACACTTTTTATGAGCAGTGGCAAGCTTAAGCCCTGAACTACGAGCGTTAGCAATATCACTACGAAGGTGATAAACAAGATAAGGTCTCTGTGCGGAAAGGGCTCGCTACCGGCCATGGCAGGGATAGAAAGTGCCGCAGCCAGCGAGACTACGCCCCTCATGCCAGCCCAGCCAACGATAAACGGCGTCGCTTTACCTGGATTGCGATCGTCCGCCACGTTGATAAAACGCTTCATAAACATCGTGATATAAACAGCTCCGTATGATGCCAAAAGCCTAATGACGATGAGCACGGCAGTGACCAAAACGCCGTAAAAGATCGCCTCAAAGAGCGAGACACCGCTACGCTTTAGCCCTGCTAAAATTTCAGGCAGATCAAGGCCGATCAAGGTAAAAGCAAGGCCGTTTAGCAAGAAAATGAAGTTGTTCCAAATGGGCACAGCGTGGATCCTTGTTGAAGCGGTGAAAATTTCATTTCTTTTAGTTGAGAGATAAAGTCCGCCACAAACCACCGCCAAAACGCCGCTAGCACCTAGCTCCTCAGCCAAGATATACATGATATAAGGCGTCGTGATCGTCATTATCGTGTCGCTGTTTTCGTCAGTTGGCAAAATTTTATGTAAAAAATAAGCTACAAATGCCACCACAAGCCCTGCCAAAAC
>NZ_CALIBF010000062.1 GCF_938045465.1 uncultured Campylobacter sp. | reverse complement strand
GGCGACATAGCGGAGGCAGGCATCGTCGTGATCACGGCGGGGCATGCAAGAAAGGCGGGGCAGAGCAGGGAGGAGCTGTTTGGCAGCAACGCCGCCATCGTCGCGCAATGCGCGCGAGATGCCGCAAAATACGCGCCTAGCTCCATTATCGTCGTCGTTACCAATCCGCTTGATATGATGGTCTATGCGGCGCTGCAGGCTAGCGGGTTTGCAAAAGAGCGCGTCATCGGCATGGCGGGCGAGCTAGACGGCGCGCGGCTTAAATTTGAACTCGCGCGAGCGAGCGGCAAGGAAATTTCATCGATGAGAAGCGCGATCGTGGGCCCGCATAGCGAAGAGATGATCGCGTTTAAAAACGAGCTGGGATTTGAAATTTCGGATGAAATTTTCGAGCGCGCGGTGCAAAATACCAAACGCGCCGGCGCGCAGATCGGCGAGCTGCTGGGCACGTCGGCGTATTTGGCGCCCGCTGCTGGGATCGTAAAGATCATAAAATATATCCTTTTTGATACCTGCGGCACGCTCGCCTGCTGCGTCGTGGATAGATCCGGGGTGCCTTTGGGGCGCTTCGTAAGCGTCGGCAAAATGGGTGCGATAGAGAGAAATTTCGCCTACTCGGGCGAGTTTTACGCGCAGCTTGAGCGGATGCGTGAGCGGATAGCGGAGCTAAAGTTTTAGTGGAAATAAAGCGAATTCGACGCGACGCGGAATTTACAGAGCTAAAATTTTAAAGCGCAGAATTCTTGCGATAGAATTTGCAGCATCAAATTTCACTTTGGCAAGAAATTTAAGCTCGTGGAATTTTGCAGCGTAAAATTTCATTCGCTGCGGAATTTTAAAATTTGCGCAATTTTGCCCGCTGTGAAATTTCATAGATTAAAATTTTACTTTGGCGCAGAATTTTGCGTGACGTAAAATTTTTAAACGCCACAAAATTTTAAAATTTAAACTCTGCAAAATTTAAAAACGAGAGGACTTTAATGCGATCAAAGCAGGCTTGCGCCGCAAAATTTCAAATTTTAAATCGCGAAGCGGGATTTAGTGCAGATTTTGATAAATTAAGGAGAAAATATGAGCGAAAATGAGAGCCAGCGCGCCGTCTGGACGGATGAGAGCCGCTGTAAGGCGTGCAACATCTGCGTAAGCGTCTGTCCTAGCGGCGCGATCGCGATGAGACAGGACGAGGGCGCCGTGCAGGGCATGATGATCGACGTGGTGGATGAGGGCGCCTGTATCGGCTGTAGGGAGTGCGAGTTGCACTGCCCTGATTTTGCGATTTTCGTTGCGCCCAAAGGCTTTAAATTCGCTCGTCTAAGCTCGCAGGCTAGAGAGATGGCAGAAAAGATCAAAAACAATAATTTTATGAAACCCAAGGACGCATAATGAGAGAGGTAATTTCCACAGGCAACGCCTTAATTGCGCGTGCGGCGATTGATTGCGGCTGTAATTTTTTTGGCGGCTACCCGATCACGCCGAGCAGCGAGATCGCGCACGAGATGAGTCGCTTGCTACCTAAGGTCGGAGGCAAATTTATCCAGATGGAAGATGAAATTTCGGGCATTTCTGTAGCTTTGGGCGCGTCGATGAGCGGTGCAAAGGCGATGACGGCAAGCTCCGGCCCTGGAATTTCGCTAAAATCAGAGCAGATTGGGCTTGGCTTTATCGCTGAAATTCCGCTTTTAATCGTAAATGTTATGCGCGGAGGTCCTAGCACCGGGCTTCCTACGCGAGTGGCGCAGGGCGATATTTTGCAAGCTCGCAACCCTACTCACGGCGATTTTCAAAGCATCGCGCTGTGCCCGGGCTCGCTAAAGGAGGCTTACACGCAGACCGTGCGCGCCTTCAATCTAGCCGAGCGGTTTATGACGCCGGTATTTTTGCTACTTGATGAGACGCTTGGGCATATGCAGGCAAAGGCGGTGCTGCCTGAAATTTCGGATCTAAAAATCGAGCATAGGGCGGAATTTAAAGGTAGTCCGAAAGATTATGAGCCTTACGATGCTGCGCCCGATAAGCCTGCGGTGCTAAATCCCTTTTTTAGGGGATACCACTATCACATAACGGGGCTTCATCACGGCGCGAAGGGCTTTCCGACCGAAAACGAGCAGATCGTGGATCGCTCTATAAAAAGGCTTTTTAATAAAATTTCGGCGCATGAAGATGAGATCGTGCAATATGAGGAATTTATGCTAGATGACGCTGATGCTTGCATCATCGCCTACGGCAGCGTTAGCTTAGCAGCAAAAGACGCGATTTTAAAGCTACGTGGGCAAGGCGTGCGTGTGGGACTTTTTCGCCCGATCACGCTGTGGCCAAGCCCTGCGCGCAAGCTAAAGGAGCTAGGGGAGAGATTTAATAAAATTTTGATCGCCGAGCTAAATTTAGGGCAGTATCTGCTAGAGGTGCAGCGCGCTTGTTTGAGGGATGATTTTAAGACGCTTCTTAAGGCAAACGGCAGACCGATCAGCCCTAGCGAGATTATCGAGAAAGTAAAGGAGCTTTAAATGGCGTTTGATTACGACAAATATCTAAGAACGGACAAGATGCCTACACTTTGGTGCTGGGGCTGCGGCGACGGAGTGATCTTAAAAGCGATCATTCGCGCGATTGACCGCATAGGCTGGAGTATGGACGATGTGTGCGTGGTAAGCGGTATCGGCTGTAGTGGCAGGATGTCTAGTTACATAGACTGCAATACCGTCCATACGACGCACGGGCGTGCGATAGCTTATGCTACGGGTATCAAGCTCGCAAATCCAGGTAAGCACGTAATAGTAGTCACTGGCGATGGCGACGGGCTTGCGATAGGGGGCAATCACACGATCCATGGATGCCGCCGCAATATCGATCTAAATCATATCTTAGTAAACAATTTCATCTACGGGCTTACGAACTCGCAGACGAGCCCTACGACGCCGCGCGGATTTTGGACGGTTACGGCGCAATACGGCAATGTCGATCCTAGCTTTGATGCGGCAAAACTTGCAATCGCTGCCGGAGCAACTTTTGTTGGACGCGAGAGCGTGACAAATCCCGAAAAAATCGAGCGACTTTTGGCTAAGGGCTTTGAGCACGAGGGTTATAGTTTTTTTGATATTTTTAGCAACTGCCACGTAAATTTGGGTCGTAAAAATAAAATGAGCGAGGCGGTGCAAATGCTAAAGTGGCTTGATTCGCGCACGATTTCTAAAGTAAAATTTGACGCTCTTAGCGAGGATGAGCGAGCGGGGCTATTTCCGCTTGGAGTTTTGCACGAAGATAATGAGCGCACCGAATATACAAAGGCGTATCAAAAGGTGATAGACGCGGCACAAAGCGGCGAAGCGATAAATTTTGAAGGACTAAGATGAATCAATTAAGATTTGTGGGAGTGGGCGGTCAAGGAGTGATCTTAGCGGGTGAAATTCTAGCTGCGGCAAAGATCGCGCACGGCGGCTATGGAATCAAGGCATCTACATATACCTCTCAGGTACGTGGCGGACCTACGAAAGTGGATATTATCTTAAGCGATGAAGAAATTCTATATCCTTACGCGAGCGAGGGCGAGATCGATTTTATGCTCGCAACAGCGCAGAGCAGCTACGATGCTTTCAAAAGCGGCGTGAAAAAAGGCGGCGTGATCGTAATCGAGCCGAATTTAGTAGTGCCGAGCGATAAGGATAGGGCAAGCTTTAAAATTTATGAAATTCCAATCATTACCATCGCAAAATACGAAGTTGGAAATGTCATCACTCAAAGTGTCGTGGCTCTAGCGATCGCAGTAGAGCTTAGTCGCTGCATGGACGCAGGGCTCGTAAAAGAGCAAATGCTCCGTTCTGTGCCCGAAAAAACCCGCGCGCTAAATGAAAAGGCGTATGATTTGGGGATAAAATACGCGAGAGAGGTTTTTGCGGAGTAAAATTTTATGGCAGCGAAACGATAGAAGTGGGCGGTAATATTCTAGCGGCTTTATTCTTGCTTTTTTTTGCGAAGTGCATCAGCTATAAGGATGAAATTTATCGCGTTGTTAAAATTTTTATTTTGGTACAAGTATACTCATCGCTTTTCTTAAAGGATTGCACTCGCTGTCGTTTAAGCAAATTTCTAATTGCTCCTTTATTTTACAAGAAAAATCCTTCTTGTCGCTGTTTTTTCCGTAACAAACCTTGTCAAAGTAACCGATAGCCCTATGTATATTTCCGCCGTAAAATATTTCATTCCCTGCTAGCAAAAAGCAATAATACATCATGTCTGCCTCGCAAGCTTTCTTTAATGCTGAAACGGAATCTTTATATCTACCCATTGTAACCAAAAGCACCGCGCCGAGCGATCCGCAGCTTTCGTAATCTCCTTCGTCGCACTTCTTGGATAAAATTTCGACTAGCTTTGTGCATGCGCTATATTTTCCATCGCCGTTATCGCACTCTAAATTTAGCTCTTTTTCCTCCCAAGTTTTGAAAAAGCTCGAATCCATGGGTCTTGCCATACTAGAGCATATTGAAAATATGAAAGCTAGAATTATAAATTTAATTTTCTGCATTTTTTCTCTCCTATTTAAAATTTTGATATATAAAGCGGCTTTTTAAACAACATCATCTTACGCTTTTTAACAAAATTCTTGCTTTTTTTATAGGATTGCACTCGCTGTCATTTAGACATTTTTCCAATTCCTCTTTTATCTTGCACGCTTCGTTTTTAAACAGGCTATTTGCTGCTTCACATGTCTTACCAAGATATTTAATTACCGAATTTATATCTCCGCCATAGTGTATTTCGGTCGCACTTAGCATATAGCAGT
>NZ_CALIBF010000061.1 GCF_938045465.1 uncultured Campylobacter sp. | reverse complement strand
GTGCGTGGCGGGCTATCTTAGCGCGGATATAAATCACCAGAAATTAGGCGTTCTGAATTGGTTTTTCCCGACTGCGTTATTAAGCGCTTTCATATATTTGATTGCGATCTGGGTTGTTACGACCGACTCTGAAATAGTAGCTTGGGGTGCCGTCTTTGGGACAAGCTATGTAGTCGCTTGCTATGCGGTTTGCAAATGTTTTTTTGGTATGGTGGATATGTATTTTGGAAAGGGTTAGAGATAATCTTTCCGCTAATTTGGGCGTTTCATTTCAAGCGTACCTACAAAAAGCGCCTAGCAGAGGAGATGCGTGAGGCGTAACGGCAAGCTGAATGCAGAATTTTAGCAAAAATTTTGCCGCCAACCGCAGTTTAAAATTAGCGCGAGCGTAGCTCGCCCTTTGAGCGTGCCAGGGGTTGGGGGATTTTTTTAAAAAAAGAGGGGGAGGAGCGCTCTTATAAAACGAGCGTAGCGACGCAAGGCTTAGCCTGGCGGCGTTTCTTGCGAGCACAGCAAAGCAGAGCAAGTAGCGCCCCTTCCCCCTTAAGAGAAAATGCCGTCACTACCTAAATTCTAGAGGCAAAATTCTACATAGAGAAATTTTAAATTTATTACAAAATGAAATTCCGTTTAAATTTTAGCCCGCGATATGTTTCTCTTGGGGCGGGAAGGGGGCTTGAATTGCGAGGTCACACCTCTCGCAGAGGGTGGCGCTGCCCCGCAGCACCGCATTGCTCTGCTCGCCCCCAAACCCCACCCATCCCCCTACGACGCTTTAAGCGGTGCGGACTGCGTCCGCGTTAAATTTAAATTTCGGCTTGCGCCGCATATTTGGAATTTTAAATTCTACGTAAAATTTAAAATCAAGAGCGTAAAGTGTTTCGGCGCAGCGAGTATAAAGCGGCAAATTAAAATTTAGCGTGGTGAGTCAAAGCCGTAGCGAGCCGCAACCTGTGCGCAAGCGAGTGTAAATTTAGCCGCGTCGCGCGCAGCATTGGTGCAAACGCGGAGTAAATTTTACAATCTCGGATAAATTCAAAAGCAGATTTTGCAAGCGTAGGCAAATTTCACAAGCCCGAGCAAAATTCTATAAAATCTCCCTGAAATCATACCCTGCGTTTTTAAGTGCCCAGGCGATGTCCTCTTGATGAGCCTTGCCCTTGGTCTCAAGCGTGATCGTGATCTGCGCGTCGCCGTACTCGATATTGGTCGAGAAGCGGTCGTAGTCGATCTTGACGATGTTTGCGTTGGCGCGGCGCAAAATTTCGGTAAGTCCCGTAAGCGCGCCCGGCTTATCGACGAGCGTGACGTTGATCGTCATCTTGCGGTGCGATTTGATAAGACCCTTTTCGATGATGATGTTTAGCATCTGCACGTCGATGTTGCCGCCGCTTAGGATAATTCCGATCTTTGCGCCCGCGGGGAATGCAAATTTCGCGTTCATCAGCGCTGCTACTCCCGCCGCGCCCGCGCCCTCGACGATGATTTTTTGCTGCTCGAGCAGATAGAGTATCGCGCTTGCGATCTCCTCGTCATCGACCTGCACGAACTCATCGACGCACTCGATGATCGTGCTAAGCGTGATCTCGCTAGTATCCCGCACGGCGATGCCGTCGGCGATGGTGCGGACGGATTTGGAATTTAGAGGCTTTTTCGCGACGAAGCTATCGTGCATCGCGGGCGCGCCCTTGGCGGCTACGGCGATGATTTTAATGTCCGGATTGATCTGCTTGGCGCAGCTGCAAACCCCCGTCGCAAGCCCGCCGCCGCCAACTGGAACGACGATGTATTCAAGATCTGCGACCTCCTCGATCATCTCAAGCGCGATCGTGCCTTGACCCGCTTGGACGAACTCGTCGTTGAAGGGATGCACGAACGTCAGATTGTGCTCTTTGGCATATTCCAGTGCAAACGCATACGCCTCGTCGAAATTATCGCCCTTTAGGATGATCTCTGCGCCCAGAGCCTTCGTGCCGCTTACCTTAAGTAGCGGCGTGGCTTCAGGCATTACGATCACGGCATGCACGCCGAATTTTTGCGCGCTCATCGCTACGCCTTGGGCGTGGTTGCCCGCGCTTGCGGCTATTACTCCATGTGCCCGCTCCTCGTCCGTAAGATGTGCGATTTTATTATAAGCGCCGCGAATCTTATACGCGCCGGTGCGCTGCAAATTCTCGCTTTTGAGATACACTTCTGCGCCGTAAAGCTTGCTGAGCTTCGGCGCCAGAGCAAAGGGCGTTTTATAGACGAAATCGTTTATCGTGCGCTTTGCTTGGATAATTTTATTTAGATCAACCATTTATTTCCTTTCGTAATTTTAAATTTTGTTATTATACATATTTTAGGCGAAATTTTATCCCACGCGAAACCTAAATCCGCGACTTCGATTTTAAGCTCACCTAGCTCCTGCGCCGCAACAGCACGCCGCATTCGATATGCGCCGTATGCGCGAACTGATCGAAGATCGCAAACCTGCGCACCTCGTGCGTAGCGCAAAGCGAGCGTAAATTTTCAAAAAGCGTCTGCGGGTTACAGGAGATGTAGATCAAATTTTGAAAATTTTTTATGAAATCAATCACGCTAGGCTCCAGCCCCGCGCGCGGCGGATCGATCAAGACGTGCGAAAAATCGTAGCCGAAAATATCGATCCCCTTTAGCCGCTCAAACTCGCGCTGCCGCGCAAATGCGCTCATTAGCTCATCTGCACTAAGGCGGACGAATTGCGCGTTACAAACGCCGTTGAGCTCGCAGTTTATGCGCGCATTCGCAATCGAGCTTTTTGAAATTTCGCTCGCCAACACGCGGTTAAATTTAGCCGCAAGCGGGATGGTAAAGTTGCCGTGCCCGCAGTACAGCTCCAGCAGATCGCGCGCGGCGGAGCTTTCTGGGCGCACGGCATGTTGTTCGCAGCTCGAATTTTGCGGGGCGGACTGCTCGTGGCCCGAATTTTGTGCGCCGCGCCCTTCGCAGGCTGAATTTTGCACGCTTTGTTTTTCGCAATCCAAATTTTTCGTGGCGGAACTTTGCGCGTCCAAATCCTTACGAGCGAAATTTTTATCCGCAGAGCTCTCGCCTGCGGACGCACAGTTAGATTTCGCGGAATTTTTGCCGTTAAACTCCGCGCGAGCAGAATTTGCTTTAACGGAATTCCGGAAAGCGGCGTTAAATTCGGCGGAATTTTCAGAAGCAAAATTTCGATCCGTAGAATTTCGCGGGGCGGGCTCCTCGCAGCCGTAATTTTGCGCAGCGGAATTCTCTGTTATGAAATTCTTTGCGGCGAAATTCTGCGCGGCGCACACCTCGCTTGCGCCCTCTTTGCCGAAGTCCACGCAGCTTCTCGCCCAGGCGATCATCTTTTCGTTCACGCCGCGGTTGGGCTGGATGAAGGCGTTTTCGCCGAAGCGAAATTTATAAACTCGCCCGTCCACGCAAAGCTCGTCTGTGAGGCTTAGCTCGCCGCTTAGCAGCTTCTGTCCGCGCGCGCGAGCCATAACCCCGATGCCAAGCTTGTCCGCCAGCTCGCAAATCGCCTCCTGCTCGCGCTCACCCAGGCGCTTGTGATAAAGCAGCGTCGCCAAAATCCCGCTGGCGCACGAGATAAACTCGACGCCAAAGAGCCTTTCTTTTAAAGCTTCGCTCCGCCTAAGCGCCTCTAGCAGCCGCGGCATTAAATTTGCGATAGGAAGCGCAACTTTGGGGCATTCGTTAATTAAAATTTTCTTGCTACGTGCGCCGCCCATCGTGTAGGCAAGATCAAATGCGCTATGCCAAATATCGTGCCAGATGCCAAATTCCGCCCTGATGCGGTAATTTTGCGGTTGCGAGGCAAAAAATTCAAACTCGCCGTCAAAAAATTCTCTAAACTTATCGCCGATCAGCTGCTTTTTGTACAAAATTTGATCCGCATAGGGCTCGCCGAGCGTGCAGCTGCCGCAACTACCGAAGCTTTCGCAATTCATACATCCACTCTTTTACCCACCACGCGCAGTAAAAGAATGATAGCTGCAATACCCAAGATCAGACATCCCCACACGCTAAGCCCAAAGCCCGCAGGCAGGTAGCCGCAAACGATACTGATGCCGCAAACGACCAGCGCATAGGTCATCTGCGTGCTTACGTGCTCGATGTGATCGCAACCTGCGCCCATCGAAGAGAGGATCGTCGTATCTGAAATCGGCGAGCAGTGATCGCCGAAGATCGCCCCCGTAAGCACCGCGCTGATGTTTACGCACATGAAAACGTGAAATTCCTCGCCGCTAAGTCCGTATTTTTGCCCCACGGCGTGCGCTAACGGCACGGCCAAAGGTGTGACGATGCCCATAGTACCGAAGCTTGTGCCCGTTGAAAATGAGATAAACGAGCTAAGCACGAAGATCACTATTGCAAGAGCAAAGCGCGGCGTTGCGTCGCTTAGAAGCTCGACTAGGTAGCGCGAAGTGCCAAGCTCTTTGATAACCGAGCTTAGCGACCACGCAAAAAGTAGGATTATGACGGTATTTAGCATGCTTTTCCAGCCGCCAACCCAGACCTCGATCGCTTCTTTGACGCCGTAAATTTTTTGCGCGATGCCTAAAACGACGGCGATGATTGATGAAAAGAGCGCGGATTGAAACAGCACGACCGAGGCGTCCGCTGCGCTAAATGCGGTACGGATCGAAGTAAAGCTAAGAGGAGCTGCCTTGACCGCCTCCAAAGCCTCGCCCTCCAGCGAGCTGTAGCCATTAAAATAAAACCCGATGACGGAAAGAACGATCATCGCCCCTAGCGGGATTATCGCGTTTAGCTTGCGAAGTACTACGCCCTCTTTGGGTACGAAAATTTGATCCTCTAAATTTTTGATCTTAAAATCCGCGGCTCCGCTCTTACCGCCGCGAGATGCGATCTCTGCGCGATACATCGAGCCAAACTCCCTGCTCATCACTGCCGTGGCGACTACAAAAAAGATCATAAAAATATTATAAAATCTATACGGGATCGTCTCTACAAACACGGTGAAGGCGTTTATGTTTTCTATGCCGATCTGCGAGTAGGCCTCTTTGATCGCCGAAATTTCGACTCCGACCCAGGTGGAGATCACCGCGATACCGGTGATCGGCGCGGCGGTCGCGTCGATGATGAAGGCGAACTTTGCGCGCGAAATTTTAAATTTATCCATAAGAGGTCGCATTATCGGGCCCACGATTAGGGCGTTTGCGTAATCGTCGAAAAATATCACGATACCCATCAGCCAGGTGTAAATTTGACCCAAAACCGGAGTGTCGGCGTGCTTGCTAAGCCAGAGCGCAAGCGCCTTCGTACCGCCGATTTTGGTCACCAAAGCGATGAGCCCGCCGATACACATGACCTGAAGCAAAATGCCCGCATTCCACGTATCCGCCATCGATTTTACCATACGCGAGCACAGATTGGTAAAAGCAAAAAGCGCCGAAGCCGCGATATTTTGATCGACCATACCGACAAGAAAGGTTCCGCTTAGCACGCCCAAAAACAGCGACAAAATCACGTCTTTGGTGATAAACGCAAGCACGATCGCCGCAACCGGCGGGATAAGCGTCAGCACGCCGTAAAGCTCGCTGTTTCGCACGGCGGGCTCCACGTCCGCAAGCGCCAGCGCGGGCAAAAAAATCGCCGTAAAGATAAGCAAATTTTTTAACATTTTAATCCTTGATGATTGATAAAATTTTAAAATTTAACCTCCGATCGGGGGCTAAATTTTAAAATTCTGCGCGCATTGCAGCAATTATTCATAATTCGCGTGCTTTCTTTTACGGCGATTATTGAGCGCCTTAATCGCACAGCAAGCTCTACAATTTTGCTGCGTTTACAATTTCGAGCACGCATTTTTAAGCAATTTATCGCGCAGAAAAATCTCTCCGGTGCAAAATACCGCGCGCGGCGTAATCAAAAAGCGTTTTATAAGTGCATTTAAATTCTACTTAACATAGCAAAAGCCCCCCAAGTCAAGGTAAAATTCCACAATGTTGCGACACTTGCTTTGCCGCAAGAGCGATAAATTTCGTGCGCAAAATTTGACGAAATCCCGCTCTTGATCGCAGACCAAAATCCATCAGTAAAAATTTTATCGCGCATAAATTGCACAAATCGCCATTTCTCAAGCCTGCCTGCGCGTTTATAAAATTTCAGTGCATGCAACCTGCGCAAGCAAAGCGATAAAATTTTAAAGCGTTAAATTCTACCAACTCGCACTCGAAAAATCCGCTAAATTTATAGAATTTACAAAGCGGCAAAACATTAAATTTAAAGCTCATAAGGCTTTTGCAAACCCAAAACGCTGCAAACCCAAAACGACGAAGCGGTAAGCGGCCCTTTAAATCAAGCCCGCTAATTCTCACGCTCAGGCGCATCTTGCGGATCGCTCGTAAAATCATCACTTGCTTGCGTAGGACTTAATCCAAGCGAGCGCAAATAGCTCTGCGTAGCCGCTTCGCCACCCGCAAGCGCATAGTCTAGCGCATTTAGTCCCGCCTCGTCGACCGCCTTTTCGTTTGCGCCCGATTTTACGAGCAATTCAACGATCTGCTTGGTACTTTTTTGCGCCGCAAACATCAGCAGTGTCTTGCCCGCGCCCGAACGCTCACAGCCGTCGCTACGTTCGCCTAACGATGCCAGGGCCTGAGCTTCAGCGCTGCCGATCTGGCGGACATTTACGCTAGCGTGCGAGTAGATTAGCAACTTTACGAGCTCATAATTTTTTGCGGCGGCGGCGAAAAATATCGGAGTTTGCCCGAGCGAGTTTTTATAGCCAACCAAGGCGCCTTTAGAGATCATAAATTTAGCGCTTTGAACGTTATTCATCGCGTAAAATAGCGAGTTTTCCTCGCCAGCATTCACCTGCGCGCCTCGCTCGATCAAAGCACCGCTAAAACGCTCGTCATATCCTAGCAAAAGTGCCAGATCCAGGGCATTATCAAGCTCGTAAATTGCAAAATCCTTGCTAAAAAGTAGCGTACGAAACTCATCTGCACCTACTCCGCCTTTTAGCGCCAGCTCAAGCTCACCGTAATCTCCCGCCTTGCGATCCTTTGCGGCGTATGCGATAAATTCCGCTATCACGGCGCTTGCTAGCTCATCGGCATCGTTTTTGTTGAATTTAGCGGCAAAATAATCTCTTAGTGCCTCCCTGGCTGCCGGGACCTCGCCCATAAAATTGCCATAAGCGATGAAATTTCCAATCTTGCGCTCGGAGTAAAATTCTAAGGCTTCAAGCGATTTTTCGCTAATTTGCGCGTAGTTTTTCTCTTTAGCATAGCTCAAAAAGCCCTCGCCATCCATCCCCGCAAATGCCAAGGTTCGCTCAAGCCTTTTTTCGTTCAGCAAGGCTTCGTTACCGACACAATCGATATTTTCGTCCCTGATCTCAGAAGCCGCGCTTTTTAAATTTTGCAAAAATTCTGCGCCAGCTAGCGAGCCTTTACAGCCAAAATCGCTTTGCAGCAACTCTTCGTCCGCAGGCTCTTTGCTAAAAAAGCCGCGCGGATCGCCGCTTAGTATCTGCTCGCAAGAAGCGCCAAAAAGCGTGCCGCAAAAAACAAACGAACCCATTAGAATTTTTCGCATCGCTACCTCGAATTGCATTTGAAGCGTTATTTTACCTTTAAATTTATTTATTAAAACTTAGTGCGGGCGGTGGAATTTTATGGAATTCCTTTCAACCTTATAAAATTTTGCGGAATTTTTAAAATTTTACGGCGCGGCGGCGAGCGGCGTTAAATAATGGCAGTTAGAGGCGCAGCGACGAGCGGCGATAGATACGACGCGGCGGCGAGCGGTGCTAGGCGATAGTCGGACGGCGGCACGGCGACCGATGAAATCATACTACGACGCTACGGCAAACAATGCCGAATAGCGGCGGCGGCGGTAAGTAGCGTCAGGAGTATACCGAGCGGCGACGCAACGACGAATAACGCTAGAGGGCAAACGGCGCCAAGAGGCAGCTAGACGGCAGCGCGGCGGGCGGCACCGTATGACGGCGCGGCGATCTGCGACGTTAAAATTTTAAAATTTATACGTGGGGCTAGATGCAAAATAAAATTTCACAAACGGCGCAAATCTCGCAAAATTGCACGCGCAATTACCGCAAAATAAAATTATAAGCGCTCAAATTTCATAGAATTTTACGCGTTTACGAGTGATTAACCGCGGGAGTAAAATTTTGCACGCTCTGTGCAGAGAAAAAGAGCTCTTTCAAAACGAAAGAAATTCGCAGCGAGTAGAGTTAAATTTCGCCCGTAAAAATTCCGCCGAATAAAGCCGTCCGCCGAAGTTAACTCAGGCAAGCTTGCTAACGCGGAATCCGGCGGCGGAATTCACGAAATTTTACGCCAGATTAATCGCAAGATAAAATTTTGCAAGCAGCGCTAATCCCGCGGAATTCCGCGCGCGATTAGCCGCAGGATAAAATTTTGCGCGTTTTGCGCCGAGTAAATTAAAATTTCGCCGCGTAAAATTCCGCGCCTAGCGCAAAATCCGTCGCGTTAAAATTTAGCAAATTTCAATCTGATGGAATTTAGCACGACCGTTACGGAGCTAAAACACATCGCCGCAGCGCCGTACATCGGCTTTAGAAGCACGCCGAGCGCCGGATATAGCGCGCCTGCTGCGATCGGGATACACACGGCGTTGTAAAACAGCGCCCAGAAGAGGTTTTGCTTGATCGTCCGCATGGTGGCACCCGATAAGCGGAATAGATATAGCACGCTTGCAAGGTCGTTTTTTATAAAGATCACGTCGCCCGCGCCCTTGGCTACGTCGCTGCCGCCGTTCATCGCGACGCCGATGCTAGCGGCTTTTAAGCTCGGCGCGTCATTGACGCCGTCGCCCACGAAAAGCACCCGCTTGCCCTCATCCGTCAGGGATTTAATGAACTCATATTTGCCGCTTGGAAGCACTCCGCTTCTCACCTCGTCGATGCCGAGGTTGCGAGCGACGAAATTTGCCGTTTTGGCGTTATCGCCCGTTAGCATGACGGTTTTTACGCCGCTTTTTTGCAGCGCCTGCACGACGCCGCGCGCTTCGGCTCTGATCTCGTCGCTAAATGCGATAAAGCCCGCGTACGAGCCGCCTATCGCGCAGTAAACGACGCCGAAGCCCTTGTCTAAAAGCTCCTCCGCTTCTACTTCGACGCCCGCATCCACGCCGCGCTCGCGCAGAAAGCCTGCACTGCCGCAAAGAATTTCGCCGGTGGGATTTTTTGCGACGATACCTTTTCCCGCGACGCTTTCAAACTCACCGTTAAATTTAGAAATTTCGCCGAATTTCAGCTCGGCAAATTTCACGATCGCCTTTGAGATCGGATGTTCGCTAAGCTTTTGCGCGCTTGCTAAAGCGTAGAGATCCTGAGCGCTCAGATCGCTGAAGCTTACCGAAATTTCGCCCTTGCTAAGCGTGCCTGTTTTATCAAAAACCGCGACGTCGGCGCCTTTTAAAATTTCTAAAATTTCGGGATTTTTGATTAAAATTCCAGCTTTTGCGGCGTTCGAGATCGCGCAAACGATCGCGATCGGCGTTGCAAGACCTAGCGCGCACGGGCAGGAGATGATAAGCACGCAAATAGCGGCGGATGCGGCATATGAGAGCCGTCCGTCAAGCGCCATCCACGCTATAAAACTAGCAAGCGCGATCAAAATCACCGCGGGCACGAAGATATTTGAAATTTTATCCGCAAAGCGCGCGATCGGCATCTTTTTGTTGCCCGCCTCGTTTAGCAGATTTTTAATCTCGGCAAGCAGCGTCTGATGCGAAAATTTCGTTACCTTCACGTAGATGACGCCGTCCGTGCTGACGCAGCCCGCATTTACCTCATCGCCCACGCCTTTATAAACCGCCAAGCTCTCGCCGCTGATGAGCGAAGCGTCGATCTGCGCGCCGCCCTCGACGATAAGCCCGTCGCAGGGGATGCGCGAGCCGTTTTTTACGAGCACCTTATCACCCGGCTTTAGCGCTTCTGCGCGCACTTCGGCTATCGTGCCGTCGTCTTTGATCAAAAGCGCGGTTTTAGGGCTTAAATCGATTAGCCCCTTGATGTAATCGTTCGCCTTCATCTTACTGCGCTCTTCGAGGTATTTGCCGAGCGAAATAAAGGCGATTATCATCGATGCGGATGAGAAATAAAGATTGGTAAATTCGTTCTGTGCGCCGTGCGTATAGACCCACGCCGCGGCCGTTAGAGAATAGGCAAACGCAAAAAAGCTTCCCATCGCCACGAGCACGTTCATATCGAAGCTTCTGTTTTTCAGAGAGCCGTAAGCGTGATAAAAGAAGTTTTTGCCGCAGTAAAATAGGCTCACGCACGCCATCGCCGCGCAAAGTAGCGCCTTTGGGACGAAGCTTAAAAACCCGCTCATCTCCACCGCCATTACCGCCGCGGCTAAAATGAGAGCGAGAATAAGCCTAAATAGCGCCGCTTTGAGGTTGCGCCGCTTTTTGCGCTCCAAATCCTCGTAATCCACGGCGATGTCGTAGCCCAGTTTTTTGATCTTAGCTTTTAGCGTCTCCTCAAGCGCCGGATCGGCAAGTACGAACTCGCCGCTGCCGTTTGCGAAATTTACGTGCGCGTCCTGCACCCCCTCGATCTTGCGACTTACCCGCTCGATCGCATTGGAGCAGTTTACGCAGCTCATCCCGACGATATTTAGAGTTATTTTGCTTGACATCCGTTAGTTCTCGCAGGCTAGCTTTCCTGCAATGCTAAAGCCCAAATCGTCCATCTCCTCTTTAAATTTAGCCTCGTCGCGCGGATCTAAGCTTAAACTCACCACTCCGCTTGCTACGTCCACCTCGATCTCGCCGAAATCGTCCTTAAGCGCGTTTTTGATCGTCCTCGCGCAGTTTTCGCAGTGTATATTTTGCGCCTTAAATTTTACGCTTTGTTTCAAAGCCATGAGTCTCTCCTTTGGATTAAAATTTTAAAACTTATACTACTTTTTAATAAATTTTATTTCAACGCCCGCTCCTGAAGTTTAAGGGTTTTTCGTTATAATCACCCGTTTTAAATTTAAGCTTTAAGGAATTTTATGGGACGAGCTTTTGAATACAGACGCGCTTCAAAAGAAGCTAGATGGGGGAAGATGAGCAAACTTTTCCCAAAACTGGGCAAGGCCATAACGATGGCGGCGAAAGAGGGCGGCGAAGATCCGCTGATGAACTCCAAACTGCGCGCCGCGATCGCCACGGCAAAGGCGCAAAATATGCCCAAAGACAACATCGACGCGGCTATCAAGCGCGCTAGCGGCAAGGATAGCGCCGATATCAAAACGATCTTTTACGACGGCAAGGCGCCCCACGGCGCACTTCTCATAATCGAATGCGCCACTGATAACCCGACCCGCACCGTCGCGAACGTCAAGTCGATTTTAAATAAAGCTAAGGGCGAGTTTTTGCCGAGCGGCAGTTTGAAATTTATGTTTTCACACAAGGCCGTTTTTGAGACTAAGCTGCCGAGCCGCGACATCGAGGAGCTGGAGCTTGAGCTCATCGACTTCGGTCTTAGCGAGCTTGAAATCAATGAGTTTGAAAACGACAGGGGCGAGCTTGAAAAGACGCTTCTAATCTACGGCGAATACGAAAGCTTCGGCACTCTAAACGAAGGTATCGAAAAGATAGGGCTTGAGATCATCAGCGCAAGTTTAAAATTTGTAGCTAACGAAAAGCACGAGTTTAGCGAGGAGCAGCTGGGCGACATAGACGCGCTGCTCGAGCGGCTAGAGGATGACGACGACGTGCAGGCAGTTTACACCAACATCGCATAGGAGAAAAAAATGGAAAGCTTAAAAATTTACGACATCGACGCAGCGGCTTTGGCGCGCGATAAATACGCCGTGATAAAAACCGAAAAGGGTGATATGAAGCTGGAGCTTTTCGGTGACGAAGCTCCGCAGGCGGTTACGAATTTCGCTAGCCTTGCGCGCAGCGGGTTTTACAAGGGGTTAAATTTTCACCGCGTAATTCCAAATTTCGTAATCCAAGGCGGCTGCCCGCGCGGCACCGGCACGGGAGGTCCGGGCTGGCGCATAAAGTGCGAATGCGACCGCCAAAAGCACAAGCACGTGCGCGGCGCGCTATCGATGGCGCACGCAGGGCGTGATACGGGCGGTAGTCAGTTTTTCGTCTGCCACAGCGCACAGCCGCACCTAGACGGCGTGCATACGGTCTTCGGGCAAATCGTGGATCAGCCTAGCCTAGCGGTTTTAGACGCGATCAGACAGGGCGATAAGATCATCGACATCGAGATTAAAGAGAGCCTGCAATCGTGATTAAATTTAAACCGCGGGGCGCCAGACCGTGATAAAGATCGGCACGGACATAACCGCGGTGCGCAGGATCGCGGCGCTGCGCGCAAAATACGGCGCGAAATTTCTAAAGCGCATTTTGAAAAAATCCGAGCGCTCCTCGGCACTGCGCAACGAAAGTATAGCGGGCGTCTATGCCGCCAAAGAGGCGCTTAGCAAGGCGCTAGGCACCGGCATCGGCGCGGAATTCGGCTTTAAAGACGCTAAAATTTACAAAGACGCCCTGGGCGCGCCGCATTTAAAAATCCGTAAAAAAATCCGTAAAAAATTTCATATCAAATCCGCAAGCCTTAGCATCACGCACGACGTAAACGTCGCAATCGCGGTAGTCGCACTAAAACTTAATAAGCCGCGCTCAAAGTAACGAATCGAAGCGGCGCGACAGCAAGAACCCCGCGTAAATTCTGCATAAATTTTGCGCAACGGATTTTATGAGGTTAGGCGCAGATTATGTAGAGTAGTATTTCGCGGCGCGGTATGCGATGCGGCAGCAAACTTTGACTATCTCAAATTTTATATTTGCCGACTTAAAATTCTACATTCATGGATGAAATTTTAGAGCACAAAATTTACCGCAACGAAATTTTGAAATTTCACCGCGCCGCAGAATTTTGCTTTAAATTTAAGACATGGAATTTTATAGCGGCGAGGCGGCATAAACTCAAAAGGTAAAATTTCGACCCGAAATTTAGCGGCAGAAGCATAGACTTTTTATTAAAATTTCACGGCAAAATAGCGCCCTGAAATTTAAAGCAAGCGCAAAGCCGCTTCCGCCCGGCGTATCTATCATCAAGGATTGAGCTAATTTGCGGGCGGGCAAAATACACACCGCTACAGCGTCCACATATCGCGCTCGTTTAATGCGGGAGCTTTTGTGCCGCGTAAATACTGCAAAAAGCAAGAACTCTTGCGCTGCGTAGGTAAAGCCGCAAATAGCGCGCCGCAATCCATATAACGCTCTGTGCAAAAAAGTGCAAGCAGGCTTATGCCGCTGCATTTGTAGCTTAGTCTTCCGCTAGCTCGTTCGCACGCAGACAAACGGCGCACACGTATAAGCAGGATCAAAATTTACGCAGCGAATTTTAAAGATGAAATTCTGCGAACCGCGGATGTGTTTTTAAATTTTTTAAAATTTCGCGGCAGCAAAATTTTAAAATTTAATGCAAAGCGTATTTAAAATTTTAAGCCAACAAGCCCGCGAGGATAAATTTAGCCGCCAAGAAGTTTGTAAGTCTCTGCAAAAGTGGAATTTTATCACGGCGCGACGCCGTAAAAATTTTCAATTGCTCGTATTTGGGCGGCGGGCTTATGCGGCTTACGTTTTAGCGCGAAGTATAAATTTTAATTGTATATATTTTGATCGCTGCGAGACTGCGCCCAAAGCCGCCGTATTTAGAGCCGCGTAAATTTAAATCGCCCGTGCCAAGCTACGATTAAATTTCAAGCGCAAAGCACGGTCGCAGCGCTGGCTTACGTCAAAACGCCTAAAACTACGACTAAAATTCCAAGCCGCGACTGAATCTTACGCGCAACAAAAGGCGGGCTACTCCGCCTTTTTTAGATTATCGGCGAGCAAAAACGCAAGCTCCAGTGCCTGATCTGCGTTTAGGCGCGGATCGCACTGTGTTTCGTAGCGCTGCTTTAGCGTCTCTTGCGTCACGTTAAACGAGCCGCCCGTGCACTCGGTGACGTTTTGACCGGTCATCTCAAGGTGAATGCCGCCCGCGTGCGTGCCCTCCGCAGCGTGGATCTCAAAAAAGCTCTGAACTTCGCTTAAAATTTTAGAAAATTCGCGCGTTTTATAGCCGTTCGCGGCCTTGACGGTGTTGCCGTGCATCGGATCGATGCTGTATAGGATCGCCCTGCCCTCGCGCTTTAGCTCGCGTAAAATTTGCGGCAGCCGCGCGCCGATCTTATCCGCGCCCATGCGGATGATGACGTTTAGCCTGCCTGCTTCGTTTTGCGGATTGAGCTTGTCGCAAAGGCGCAAAATTTCATCCGCAGTGCCGCTAGGGCCGATCTTAACGCCGAGAGGGTTTTTGATACCGCTTAAAAAATGCACGTGCGCATCGTCCGCGCCACGCGTGCGCTCGCCGATCCAAAGCATGTGCGCCGAGCAGTCGTACCAATCGCCGCTGGTGCTGTCGATGCGCGTCAGACACTCCTCGTAGTGCAGCAGCAGCGCCTCGTGCGATGTGTAAAGCACCGTCTCGGCAAGGCTCGGAGAATTTGCGGCGCTCAGTCCGCACGCCTCCATAAATTTAAGCGTGCGCGAAATTTCATCGCTGAGCTCGTTAAATTTAGCCTCCAGCTCGCCCTTTTTCAAAAAGCCCAAATTCCACTTATGCACCTCGTGCAGGTTCGCAAGACCGCCGCGAGAAAAGGCGCGCAGCAGATTCAGCGTCGAAGCGCTTTGATGATACGCCTCGATCATGCGCGCAGGATCCGGCTTGCGCGCTGCTTCGTTAAACTCAAATCCGTTGATTATGTCGCCGCGGTAACTAGGCAGACTCACGCCGCCAACCTCCTCGAAATCGCTGCTGCGCGGCTTTGCGAACTGCCCTGCGATGCGACCTACCTTAACGACGGGGCGACCCGCTGCGAAGGTAAGAATGATCGCCATCTGAAGCATTACCTTAAACATATCGCGGATATTATTCGCGCTAAAATCATTAAAGCTCTCCGCGCAATCGCCGCCTTGAAGCAGAAACGACTTGCCCTCGCTGGCGCGCGCAAGCTCAGCTTTTAGGTTGCGAACCTCGCCCGCGAAAATTAACGGCGGCAGCTTGTAAAGGCGCTCTTTAGCGGCCTGCACCGCACTTTCATCCTGATAAATCGGCTGCTGTAAAATTTTATAATCTTTCCACGACGTTCTACTCCAGCTCATAGCCCCTCCTAGATTTCGTAAAATTTCGCGATTATACCCAAATAAGCTTTTATTAACCCAAAAAATCTTAAAATAGCGCCTTTAGGCAATTTGGAAGGAATTTTATGGAAGAAAACCGCACTAAAGGGCTAATGCTTGCTCTTGCCACCTTTTTGATGTGGGGCGTTTTTCCGATATTTTTCAAGCTCATAAAGGACGTGGACGCGGTGCAAATTTTAGCGCATCGCGTCGTTTGGTCCTTCCTGCTGCTGCTCGTTTTTCTCTGCTTTACGCACCGTTTAAAAAACGTCGCGCGCCTTCTTAGCGCCCCTAAAATAGCTCTCACGCTGCTTTGTACGGGACTACTTATCAGCACGAACTGGGGTATTTATATCTACGCGGTAAATTCCGATCAAATTTTAGCCACCAGCCTCGGGTATTTCATAAATCCACTATTTTCGGTGCTTTTGGGCGCTTTATTTCTACGCGAGCGGTTAAGCGCGGCGGCGAAATTTTCCCTGCTACTCGCCTTTGCCGCGATCGGCGTGCAAATTTACGCGCTAGGCAGGCTTCCTATAATCTCGCTCGTGCTGCCGCTTAGCTTTGCATTTTACGGCCTCATTCGCAAAAAAGTAAGCGTGCCTAGCTTTGAGGGGCTGTTTTGCGAGACGACGCTGATGCTGCTGCCCGCGCTTGCATTTCTGATCTACTGCGCGCTGAAAGGAAGCGGCGCTTTCGGCTTCAGCGCAAGCGGCGCGCTGCTGTTTGCAAGCGGACTGATTACAATTTTGCCGCTGCTTACCTTCGCCGTAAGCACGCAGTATCTGCCGCTATCTACGATCGGCTTTATGCAGTACATCAGCCCCAGCATGAGCATGCTGATCGCGGTATTTGTTTACGGCGAGGAGCTTGAGGCTTATAAAATTTTAAGCTTTTCGCTAATTTGGTTCGGGCTCGCGGTCGTGGGCTTGGACGGCTTAAGGAGAAAAAATGGCTAATTTTGCTTTGATGTTCGCAGTCGCCCTTGCGGTAGGCGCGCTCGTGTATTTTCAGGTCCAAAAAGCTTCCGCGCGCGCAGACGCCGCAGATCCCGAGCTTAGCTCGCAAAGGTATATGAAATTTTGCGATATTTTGGAGGGCAAACTGCGAGCTCTAAAGCGGCTAGAGCTGCGCGACGAAAGCGCTCGCGAGAGCTATCTAGACGAGCTTGAGGCTCTTAGCAAGGAGTTAGTTTATATCAAAACGATGCATCAAAGCAACCTAAACCCCGCCGTGTGGGAGGGTAAGCTATTTGAGTTTCTCAATAAAACGGACGCTCTGATCGAAAAATATGCCGCGGACGCAGAGCGCTCGCTGCAAGACTGGCGCAAGCAACTGGAGGTGGAATTTAAGAATTTGTAGCGCGAAATTTTAAGCGGCGAATTTCGCGGGTGTCTATATCGGTAGAATTTTAACGCCTAAATTTATATAATTTAACGCGCCGCAACTCTCGGAATTTTTAAAATTTACATACGTGCCGGAATTTTGCAAACCGCTTGCGTCATGGCGACAAAATTCTATGCATTTTATAAAGCAAAACGACGCAAATTTTAAATCAGCGTAATTTGTAGAATTTTGCAAGATACATAGCAACTGCGAAGCCGATAATCGCGTCTGTAAATTTTATAGAATTTACTCATTGGCAGACGCGGTATCTACAGTCTTGGATCCCGCTTGTTCTAGCTG
>NZ_CALIBF010000060.1 GCF_938045465.1 uncultured Campylobacter sp. | reverse complement strand
GATCCGCTTCATACAGCGCGACGAGATCACGCACCTGCTACTCTTTCAAAATATGATAAATTCCGTCCGCAAGGAGCGCGCCGATCTGTTTAATAAGCGCAACGTGGATAAAATTTATGAGATGTTCGAGACGGCGGGGAGCTTAGAGATCGATTGGGGCAAATACATCACGGATAATCAAATCATGGGCTTTACGGACGACATCATCGAAGAATACATCCACTACCTGGTCGATCAACGCCTGCTCGCCATCGGGCTTGAGAAGCGATACGGCGCGAAACATCCGATAAAATGGGTCGATGATTTTTCTAAATTTAACGATCAAAAGAGCAACTTTTTCGAGAGCAAGGTCACGAACTACAGCAAAGGAAGCTTGAGTTTCGATGATTTTTAGCGGATTTTGCGGTTTGAAATTTTGCTCTGCCACATCGCGGCACGGATACTTTGCAGATACTTGTTCGGCGCGGTTTGGATACGCGATGAGTGCAAAAGGCGTATTACCTGCAAAATTTTTAAAATTTAGCCGCGCTATGTATTTAAAAAACGCAGCTCATGCTCTTTTGGCGCGGAGTGGAATTTCGGGAATTTTTAAAAATTTTAGCGGCCCAGAATTTAGACGGGGCGAAAGCTTTCGTGGCTTTAAATTTAAGGTCTGGTCGGGCGGGAGCGCGCTATGGTCTCGCTAGAGCGGCTTCGCTGCGAAAAGATGGCGAACGACATCGCCGAGCAGGTTAGCTTAAATCCTGCGCTTTTTGAAGCGTTTTGTAGCGTCGCTAGAAGCGAGTTTGCTCCGCTGGGCGCGCATGCCTTTAGCCTCAACGCGCAGCCCATTTTAGCCAGTCAGTGGATCAGTTCGCCGCTGACGGTCGCGCGCATGACGATGGCGCTAAGCGTGGATCCGAAGGTCGAGAAAATTTTAGAGATCGGCTGCGGCAGCGGCTATCAAGCGGCGATTTTAAGCAGGATGGTTCACCGCGTCTTTGCCGTCGAGCGCGTCGAGCGGCTGGTGGGCGAGGCGAAAAGACACTTTGCAAATCTCGGGATTTCAAACATCAGCCTGCGCCACGACGACGGCAACGCCGGGTGGAAAAATTTCGCCCCTTTCGATAGGATCTTGCTCTCTGCGTGCGCCGAGCGGATCGACGAGCGGCTGTTTGCGCAGCTGGCAATAGGCGGAATTTTGGTCGCTCCGATGAATAGAGGCGGCTCGCAAAAGATCGTTAGATTTAGTAAAATTTCGCCGTCCGAGATCAAAGAAGAGGAGCTTGGCGCCTGCGAGTTCGTCCCGCTGGTGCAGGGTCGCGGATAGATCTAGCGCGCAGTAAATTTTAAAATTTCCTACCGCCGCGGGCGCGTAAATTTAATAGAATTTGCTTTCGCGCTCCGCCGCGAGATCAGAGTTTTATTAATTATTTATTTAAATTCAAGTACAATACATAATTTTAATCTTTCAAGGATGAGTCATGCAAGATTTTAGCAAGGAAAAGATAGAGTCGCTGGTCGCCAGCTGGAAAAATCACAACAAAAACCAATTCTGGCTTAAAAAACAAACCGCGATTTCAAAGTATTTAGGCGAGATAAAGCGCTGCCTCGCAAGCTTTGATGAGACCGAGAACGAGTTTTTGCAAACTTTATATATAAATCTTAGCGACGGCAATCTTAGAAGCTGCAAAATTTTATCTTTAGGCGAGAAATTCGCGCACGCCGAGTATTTTTTTATGGATCAGTTTTTTGATTCCAATATCAGCGCGTTTTATTATGATTTCGCTTTCAAAGACCGCATTGTTGGCAAAAAGGAGCTGTTTCCCAAAAATGCCGTAAAAAGCGTAGATAGCGTGCTTAGCGGTGAGGATAAAAACATCGTCTCGCTTTATGTTTTTATCGAAAACATCGTTAAAAATTTCAATAGTTATTCGCAGGAGCGCACCGCGCGCGATATTTTCAAACAAAAGCTAGTCAATTTCTACGACGAGCTTTACAGGCTTCTTACGGCGGTGGATAGCGCTTTGGCGATCGATTTTTTCGACGTCGCGCTGCATAATCAGCCCTTCGTGCTGATGGAATTTTTAAAATCCGCGATAAATGCCGATAATTTCTATCTGATCGATAGCTACCTAAGCGACGACGGGATGCTAAATTTAGGACTTGCCGAGGGCGGTGATTTTGCGCAAATTTCGCGCGAAAAGCTCTATCTGCTATCTAGCATACTTGCGCAGTGCAACGATGAGTTTCCGACTCTCGTTTATCGCGATGAAACCGCACAAATTTTATCTTTGCTCTATGACGAAAAGGTTGAAATTTTCGAAGAATTTTACGAAGTAAGTTCGCGATTTATCGCGGAATTTACCCCGTATCCGCAGGATGTCGTGGGTGCGGCTAGGATCGTGTACTCCTCGCTATTTTTTGAATACGTCAAAAACTACAAAAGTGAAGAGGTCGCAAAAAATACGATATTTTACGGCGCGATCGGTACCGGCAAAACTCGCAGATTGCGGTCTTTGATCACTGAAAAGAAGCTTGCGACAAAAAATTTCCGCTACGTTTGCCTGCACGAAGGCTTTGAATACCGTGATTTCATCGACGGATTTTACGGCACAAGTTTCATCAATGGCGAGTTTAAGGCGCTGTGCAAAGAGGCGCTAAACGATCCGAAGGGCGAGTATTATTTTCTGATCGACAATGCAAGTGCCGCGAGTTTGGATAAAATTTTTGGCGAGGCTGCGGTGCTTTTAGATCGTCGCTACGACGAGAAAGACGAGCTTTCGCTGATCCGCACGAAAAATTCCCACGTAATCGACGGCTTTGAAGAGGGCGAAAAAGCGCGCGCAAGCGTCGTTTTAAAGGACGGCCGCTCATATTTTGCGGTGCCTAAAAATTTATACGTCCTATGCACTCTTAATGAGTACAAATACGTTTCGCCGTCGATTGCGAAGGCGTTTAGATGGATCAAATGCGAGTGCGATTACGGCGCGCTTGAGGATTATTTAAGAGATCGCGAGATCGTAAATGCAAGCGCGGTCGTTGCGGTTTGCAAGGCGCTGAATAAATTTATCGCCGATGAGGCAAAGAGCCTCGGCACGATCGGGCACGGCGTATTTATGGGGCTTGCGCGCTACCAAAATAACGCGCAGATCATGCAAGAGGGGCTAAACGGCTTTTTCGCCGAGGTGCTTGAGCCGATCTTTAGGTGCGCGGCAAGTGGCGAAGATACCGCTACGAGCCTTGGCGAGCGCATCGCTGAAGCTAAGAGCGTGTTTAAATTTTAGTCGCCGTTTGGCATAGATAGTTATATTTGCTATGAAATTTTAAAATTTCATAGCACCGCGTTTCATTTGTGCTCATGGATACGGCGCGCGAATTTGGGTTTAAATTTTGTTTTAATCCTGAAGTGTTTGCGACGTCGTGCTACTGCTTTATTTATCAAATGCCGTAGCAATGCCGATCTATTAAATTGATATAAATTTAGACTTGAAATTTTAGTTCTCGCTTGCCATGCTTATCGGAGCGCGGGCACGGAGTTGGATTGAAATTTTGAGCTTTAAATTTAGCCTCAGCCGCCAAATTTACACAAAATCTTTATTTTGAAATTCTGCAGTATCTCTACGCGGAATTTTGCTTGTCGGCGCAATCGCCGTTTTGATTAAATTTGATTGAATTAAAGCAAGCCTATAAATTTAAGCGGCGCGTGCTTTTAAATTTAACCCAAAAGCCCCGCGCCTTTTACTTTCTGCGAGCGATCCGCCGCGTAGAACCTCTTCCCGCCTACTACCTTGCCGCCCTCGATTTTTCCGCCCTTTACGTCGTATTTCCAGATCGGCGCGGCCGCCTTGAAATCCTCCACAAACTCGTTTATTAGCGCCAGAGCGACCTTACGCTGCGGGCTTACGACGCCTGCGACGTAGGAGCTTTCGTGGATCGGCACACCCCCGTTTGCATGTGCAAAAAGCACGAATGCACCCTGTGCCGCGGCCTTTTGCTGCCACGCTTCGAACCAAGTCCGCAAAATCGGCTCGTATATATCGAAGCTCAGCGCGCAGATGCCGCCCTCGTCGCGCACGATGCCCACGAAGGTGATAAACGCGCCGCAATTTACGTCCTTAAATTTAGCGTACCAGCGCGATAAAATCGCATCTACGTTCAAGCTGCCCTCATAAATTTCAGGCTCGATCCCGCTTAAAATTTCCGGATTAAATTTAGCCTCGCTCATCGCCGCTTCCTAAGCTTAGCCGCCGCAAACAGGAGGCAGAAGGCTCACGCGATCGCCGGATTTAAGCGCAAAATTCGCATCATAAATCATCTTATCGTTTACCGCTACGGCGCAGTTTGCGAGCCACTCCCGCAGACTTTCGTCCTTTTGCAGCTCCGCTTTTACCTCTTGCAAGGAGTTTGCGTTTAGGTGCAGGGGCTCGCGCCCGATCGGCCCTAAAAATTCTATCTCTACCATTTTTGTCCTTTTTTAAAGATTGGGCGATTTTAACCAAAAATTCATAAAATTTTATATAATTGCGTAAAAATTTAATGAGGAAAAACGATGAAAATCGATGAAATTTCGACCCCCGCGTACGTGTGCGAGGAGCAAAAACTGGTAAAAAATTTAGAAATTTTACGCGGCGTAGGCGAGCGAAGCGGCGCAAAAATTCTATGCGCGCTAAAAGGCTTTGCGTTTAGCTTCGCGATGCCTTACGTTGACAAATACCTCTGGGGCGCCACTTGCAGCGGTCTGCACGAGGCGAAATTTGCCGCGGAATTTATCAAAAACGGCGAAATCCACACATACTCGCCAGCGTTCAAAGAGGATGATTTGGACGAAATTTTAAAAATTTCAAACCACGTCGTATTCAATAGCGCCGCGCAGTGGCAAAAATACCGCGCAAAAGCGCTTGCTGCGGGCGCATCGTGCGGCTTGCGGCTAAATCCGCAGACCTCCTTCGCGCCCAAAGACGCTTACAATCCGTGCGGTAGCTTTAGCAGGCTCGGGATGAGCCTTGAAGCGCTGCAGCGGGCGATCTTGCAAGACGGCGAGTTTTTGCGCGGCATCTCGGGGCTACATTTTCACGCGCTGTGCGAAGAGAGCGCGCAGAGCCTAGAGCGGGTGCTCGAGGTTTTCGAGGCGAAATTTAGCAAGTATTTCAGAGGCCTAAAGTGGTTAAATTTCGGCGGCGGGCATCATATCACGCGCGCAGGCTACGACGTGGAGCTACTGATAAATTTGATCAAAAAATTTCGCGAAAAATACGAAGTCGAAATTTATCTTGAGCCGGGCGAGGCGGTGGGCTGGGAGTGCGGATATTTGGTCGCTAGCGTGCTTGATATTGTGGAAAACGACGCTAAAATCGCTATTTTAGACGCTTCCGCTGAAGCTCATATGCCCGATACCGTGCTGATGCCGTATCGTCCTGCGGTGCGCGGCGAGAGCGAGAGCGGTAAATTTAGCTATCGCTTCGGCGGAAACACCTGCCTTGCAGGCGACGTCGTGGGACTTGAGAGCGGGCAGCCCGAGTATAAATTTGACGCGCCGCTAAACATCGGCGATCGGGTCATTTTCGAGGATCAGATCCACTACACGATCGTGAAAAACACGACCTTTAACGGCATCAAGCTGCCTGATCTTGTTTTGGCTGACGAGCGTGGAGAGGTTTTAATGATCAAAAAATTCGGCTACGACGAGTATGCGAGGCGAAACTAGCGCCACACTTAATGCAAAAATGTAATTTTGCTTTGTAAGAAAATTTTTTGCAAAAAATGATATAATCGGCTTGAATTTTATATCTAAGGAAATCCATGAAAAGATTGTTTCTCGCGCTTTTCGCCTGTATTTATGCGCAGGCCGAGGAGAAAAAATATGCCGATATCGTGCAGGGAAATAGCGATGTTTGGGGCAATGCAAGGCTTGAAAACATCGATAACTACGGCAACGGCTTCGGTCCGATTTTTCTGCAATTTCAAGGACATCTGCAAAGCTCGGGCTTTTTTGCTTGGTTGGCTCTTGGTGCGGTTTTGGGCGTAATCATAGCTTTTATTGGGCACTACGCGATCATAGGGCCGAAGCACTTCGATCATCACGCGGGCAAGCCGATCTATGCATTTAATAAATTTGAGCGACTATACCATCTTGTAGCGGCCGTGGCATGGGCGATCTTGGTTCCGACAGGCTTAATTATGATGTTTGGCGAAGAATTCGGCGGCGGCGCTTTCGTGAGATTTTGTAAAAACGCTCACGGACTGGCTACGATAGCGTTTGCAATCTCCGTCGTGCCGATGTTCTTGCTGTGGTTTTGGCGTATGCTACCGCGAGCTTACGATATCAAATGGATGATGATCGTGGGCGGCTATCTAAGCAAAAAGAAGCGCGCAATCCCTGCGGGTAAATTTAACGCCGGCCAAAAGGCGTGGTTTTGGGTCGCGACTTTAGGCGGTATAGTGATGATAGCGACGGGTGCGTCAATGTTTTTCCTAGACTACGATATCCCTGCGATGAGAAGTGCGCTAGGTATGAGTCAGATCGAAATTTTAAGAGCAAGCGCGATTATTCATAATCTTTTGGGTGCGGTCTGCGCGGTATTTTTGCTTGTGCATATCTATATGGCGGTCTTTGCGATCAGCGGAGCCATCCACTCGATGATCGACGGACACAAGCCGGAGGAGGAAGTTTACGTACTTCACCACTACTGGTATCGCGAGCTGCTCGATAAAGGGCAGATTGCCAAATCGCAATTTGAAGCGAAGTACCCGCGCTTATAACTTGGGTAAATTTTATGCGGGTCTGCTTGCGTGCGGCTTGCATTAGCTTTGAGGTTCAAAGAATTTTATTTTTAAGGATTACATATGCAACTAGATTGTCGCAATTTAAATTGCCCGGAACCGCTTTTGCGCACCAAAAAAGCTCTCGGCGAGCTAAAAATCGGAGAGAGTTTAGAAATTTTAGTAAACGACGTAGCGCCTCGTGAAAACATAAAACGCTTTTTGGCTAAAAACGGCTTTGAGGCGCAAATTTCACAAGCGGGCGCTGACACACTTATAAAAACCGTAAAAACGGACGAGCTTAAAGATGAAAGTATCGACGATATTTATTGTAATGTCACGGCGCCAAAAAGAGGCAAGGTGATATTCCTAAACGAGGAGCAGTGCGGAAGCGGCCCGATCGGAAAGAGCTTGCTTGCTAAATTTTTAGGCGCGGCGCTAAGCCTAGACGAAAAGCCCGTAAAGGTTGTCTGCGTAAACAACGCCGTGCTTATAACCACGAACCGCGGCCACGAATGCTTCGAGGCGATCAAAAAGCTAAACGAAGCGGGAGCTGAAATTTTAAGCTGCGGAAGCTGTCTGGAGGGCTACAAACTGGTCGATAAGCTCGCGATCGGCGAGATTTCAAACGCATACGAAATCATGGACGTCCTATCAAAATACGAAGTAATCAAACTATGATCTACAGAGATTTTAACCTAACGAAATTTATTGCAGCCGCCGGTTGAGCCGCCAAGCTTGACCCGGCGGGTCTAACCGAAAATCTTGGAAATTTAATCGAGCCCAATGCAAGCCTGCTTTCGTCCACCTGCAGCAACGAAGATGCGAGCGTATTTCGTATAAGCGACGATCTTGCGCTCGTGCAGACACTCGATTTTATCACCCCTTTGGTGGACGATCCGTTTATTTTCGGACAGATCGCGGCGGCAAACTCCCTAAGCGACGTATTTGCAATGGGCGGCGAAGTGATAAATGCCCTAAACATCGTGGGTTTTGACGATTGTCATTTCTCAAACGAAATTCTGCGCGAAATTCTGTGCGGCGGCAAAGACAAAATCAAAGAGTGCGGAGGGGTCTTGGTGGGCGGACACACCATCTCTACTCCCGAAATTTATTACGGGCTTAGCGTCACGGGACGCGTAAATCCGCGTAAATTTTGGAGCAATAACACAGCGCGCGAAGGCGACCTGCTGATCCTAACAAAACCTCTCGGTACGGGCATCATCGCTACGGCTATTAAGGCGAAATTTCTTAAATTTGAAGAATTTCGTGACGCGATAGAGAGCATGATTTTGTTAAATTTTTATGCCGTGGGCGCGCTAGCGGGTCTAAAAATACATGCCGCGACCGACGTGACGGGCTTTGGACTACTTGGACACGCACTTGAGATGATAAATGAGAGCGTGAGTTTTAAAATTTATCCTAGTAAAATTCCGCTTTTAAAAAGCGCCCTCAGATGCCTTGATGAGGGGCTGATCCCCGCCGGAAGCTATAAAAATTTAAAATTTATCGCACCGGGTGTCGATTCCGAGCCGGACATAACGCTTTGCGACGCACAAACCAGCGGCGGACTTCTGCTTGCCGTAGCAGAAAAAGACGCGGCGCGAGCGCTTGTAAATTTAAAAAACGCAGGCTACGCTAGTAGCGCTATCATCGGCGAAGTGGTAGCACATGCCGAACATAAAATTTATTTAGTTTAAAATCTTTTTTATTCAGCCCCCTTTAAGCATCGCTCTTGTATAATCACAATTCTGTTTCGCACC
>NZ_CALIBF010000059.1 GCF_938045465.1 uncultured Campylobacter sp. | reverse complement strand
CTTTAAAATAGCCGATGCCTGCGATTTTTAGCGTGCCCGAGGAATGAAAAACCCAGCCGCGAGAGATGATTTTCGCTTCGTTTTGTGCGAATATCTCCTCGCTCGCCTCGCCCGTGCTAACCGCAAAATCGTAATAATCGCTACGGACGCCCGATATCGGCACCGCGATCCCCTTTTCTGTGACCGCGCCCCCGTGCTCGGTCTGCGTAAAATAAGCAAGAACGTCACCGCCTACAAGTCCATGCTCATCCAGATAGCGCGCGAGCAGCGCGGGCTCGTACACCACGAAGCCGCCCAGCTCGGAGAAAATTTGCCTTTTCATTCGCACCTTTCTTTGATCGCCGTGCGCATCGTGCGCAGAAATTTTACCGCTCATTTGTCCTCTTTGTTTTTGTTTCGCAGCGCAGATGAAATTTTATCGCCGTGCTTGCAGCAGGCTAAATTTTATCCTGCGATCGCGCCGAGAATGAAATTTGAGCCCATTTTACGCTCAAATTTTACAGCCCGCGGTTTTTGCCGTCCATACCTTGGCACTTATCTACGAGCCAGCGCCCGTCCTTGCGCACGAGCAGGAAGCGGCGCGCAAAGCCGTGTTCGTCCTTGGCGTAGATGTAAATTTTATTTTTGCTCTCGCATTCGGCGTCCGTTAGCCCGTATCCGCCGTAGGCGCCGCCCTCCATCATCGAAAACGAGATGCCATCGGGGCGGAAGCCGCTGCGCCTAACGGGCGTGCAGTAGCTCGCAAATAGCTCCTTGCATCTGCGCTACACCTCGCCGTCGTCCAGATCATCAATTCGCGAAGCGGCAAATTTCTCCCACTCGCTCATCGCCGCGAAAAATTCTAAAAGCGCACTCTGCGCCGCCGCCAGGTCATCTGGATCAAGCTTCTTTTTGCTCTTTGCGGCGTCTCTTTGCGCCTGCTCGAATTCCGCGATTTGCTCCTTGCTAAACTGCCCGCCGCCAAGATAAAACTGGATTTTTGTATCTGCCGCGGCTAGCAGCCCCGCAAAGCTCACGCGCGAATTGACCAGGCGCAACGATTTTAGCTTCGGGGTTTGCGCGATCGCTTTTAGCCCCTCATCCGTGATGCTGACGTTTTCGATGCCGATGTGTTCGAGCTTGGCGTGCGCCGCAAAGTATCTAAAACCCTCGCCGCTTATCTTGTCGCTATATTGCAAAAACAGATACGCAAGCTTCGGTAGCGTGGCTAGATGCTGTAGTGCCGCGTCCG
>NZ_CALIBF010000058.1 GCF_938045465.1 uncultured Campylobacter sp. | reverse complement strand
AGAACGAAAGCCGTTTTAGAAATAGCGTAAAAACGATAAACAGGTCTCAAAAATTCTCCCTAAAAACGAGCGAAATCAAAATCTCGCCCTCCAAAATATAGCTCTTGTGCGACCACGCCCTGCCGCGCTCATCAAGCGCCAAAGCCTCTCCATCTGCGCCGCGCGCCAGCCCCACGCGAGCAAGCGCGTAAAAACCCAGGCTTCGCGCCTTAATCAGCGCCTCTTTGATCGTGTAAATTTTATAAAAAACAAGCTTCTTTTCGCTCTCGTCCGCCGCCGCCAAAAGTTCGCGTTCAAAGTCGTTGAAACAAAACTCGCTCGCCGCGGCAAAATTCCGCGGTTTTAAAATTTCAAGATCGAGCCCGAATTTTTGCCTCGCTAGAGCCACGGCGACGATCGTTTTGCCCTCCGCGCTTTTGTGCGAGATGCAAAATTTGCCGCGCTTTTTAAAGCGCGCTTTAAGCGCCCGCGAAACGCGAAACTCGCGCAGATGGGCTCGCGCGCACGCCAGCTTCTTATCGCGCCTGCTCAAAAGTCGCCTCGGGGCGCGCAGATCCTCGTCGGTGATTAAAATTTTTATCTCGCTCATAAAGCTTTGATTTTACTAAAATAGTCTTTATAAAAATATAAAATAGTGCCGTAGCGTTAGAATTCCGTTTAAAATTTATTTGATGCGATTGGGCCCAAAGGCGCACTAAAACATATAATTTATCGCGTTTGCGCCAAGGCCTCGCCTCGGACGCGGTAAAATTTTAAAATTTAGCTCGTTTTCGATCTGCGCCGCCCACTTTTTGGTTCGTCGCGTGTCGCTTTGCGGCGTCGATTGCGTTCGTTACGCTCGTCTTGTTCGTCGCATCTCGTGCGATTGCCTATTTGGTTAAATTTTAGTGCGGCTGTATCAAGAGGCAGGCAGCGCAGGTTTTGAAAACATCGGCGCGGAATTTTAAAATTCCGCGATAAAATTTCTACCGCGGGCGGCGTTTGCGCCGGAGCTTTTGCGACGAAATCCGGATGCGTCGTGCGATGAGCTTTAAAATCCTGAAGCGAAATTTAAAATCGCGAGCAGTGCGTAACGCAGCAGACGTCGTAATGCGGCGGTTTAAAATTTAAACGCATTTGAATAAAACGAGCGCGATTTTAGCGCCCTTTTTGCCCATGCGATTTGAAATTTAAACGCACTTGAATAAAACAGCGTGAAATTTTATCCACGCCCCAATGAAGCAGCGCGAATTT
>NZ_CALIBF010000057.1 GCF_938045465.1 uncultured Campylobacter sp. | reverse complement strand
CTATGGGCGTATCAATATTAGATGAGAAAAATGCAACCGAAAACGAGCTATTGCATGAAATTCTAAAAGGCATAAATAATAAAAATAGCGATGAAATTTAAAATAAGGTGAAATATGCAGCAAAATGAAGAATTGTATTATTTAATAGCTGGATTCATATACGATTGGTGCGATATAGAGCTGTTTTGCGATGAATTTTATAAGATGTATGATTTGGAATCGCAATATTGCGCAACCAATAAAGCGGAAGAGCAGGCATTAAAAGAATTGGATATGATGACGGGTAGATTTTCTGAGTTTGATGAAGATTTTAAAAAGGCTCCTAACGTATTTTTTAAAGAAGGCGAGATAAGGCAAAAGGCAGAAGAAATTTTTCGATTATTTTCTAATATCAAAATTTCTAAAGAGGAATTTTTTAGATTTTTGAAAGAGCAGAGAGGGCTAAATTTTCCGATTGGCGTTGATTTGGGCGAAGGCTATGTAATGTGCCCGAATTGCTCTAATGCAATGAAGGTAGATGGACGCCAAAGCGTAATTACATGCGATAATAAATATTGTATCACTAAGTTTATCAATCCTTTAGCGAAATTAACGCTTGCGGAGATTAAGATTGGAAATGAATAAAATTTGATTTAGACAAAATAATTTAATACAAAATTTATGGAGAAAATAGATGCTTAATTTAGAAGAGCAGGAATTCCGCGTAAAGGGCGTTTATGATAATATAGAAGAGGCTTCCAGCATAAAGCAGCAAAAAATGTATTGGTTGAATGAGAACAACGTAGAGGGCCATATTTCATCGTATATAGAGCTAATGTGCACACTTTTGATGATTTTGATTTCGACGATTTTGCAAAAAATACGGCTTGTCGTTTAGGATTCCCGCCAAAACTTATAGAATTATTGCAAGAACTTAGAGATGCTATAAAAAATTATCAAGCCAAAGACGAAACCGATGATCGCGCCATTATAGAGGATCCAAATTGGCATATCGTAGTAGAAAAGGCACGAGACGCCATAAAAGAATGGGATAAATACGATTTAGGCTCGAACGATAGAACATTCAAATTAAATTAGGTAGTAAAAAACAAAAAATAGGATTTTAATATGATAAAAAATGAATTTGAATTTTTAATTGCCTCCGTGCCGGATAGAGAAAAAGTAGTAGCCGAGATTTGGCATATGGACAGAGAGCCTTTAATACAGATCAACCATGAAACAAATAAGCTTTTAGTCGCTGCTACCGAGACTCGGCATAATATCAATTTTTACGAGCTTATATGGGCGCTATATGCCGGGGGATTATGGCTAAAAGATGGGAATCAAAGACCGAATTTTACGGAGCAATTTGAGAAATTTTCAAAAAGAAACGGAAGATGCTCGAAAAATATCTTTAAATTTACAAGATATGAAAATAAAGTGAGTATAGAGCATAAAGGAAATGTAATAGCCCGCGTCATAAAAGAAGGTGGCGCCCTATCGGTGGGTTTGTTAAATTTTGGATTTGTATTAAAAGACTGCGTAGAGCTCGAAAATTTCGTACGGGCTTTGCAAAATTCTAGGAAACTGCTAGATAGCGCGGACGGCTAAGTATCACAGCTAAAAACATTATAAAGGATAATAAAATGACCGATTATTTCGTAAGAAAAGAAAGCGCGATAAAATTAAATAAGCTTTTAGGGTTAGATTCGACGGGAGATGAGCAAGATTGGGAGCTAGAATTAGCAGACATCGGCAAAATTACGTCTATGCTAAATCTACTAGAAAACAAGACATTAAATTTCCACGATAAGATTGCTCTGTCGCATTTAATTGTCGCTTCGTTTGAGAAAGAGGATGAAGAGCTAGGCACGGTAGACGGGGATAGAATTAAAATATTTGCCGACTTTCTGGACGATAACTTGCAAATCAAAAATATCATACGAGAATACTGGGTAGTTGCGTATGGGAATTTGAGTAAAAATTTAGCCTATTTGATATTTGGGGATAAATAAAGGATTAAATAATGCAGCCCAAAATTAGAAATTTATGCGTATCACTGGAAAATAAAATTTTAAATTTACGTTCTCTTGATCCCGAGCAAGTATGCTGCTGCATAGCGACATGGTTTATTGAAAATAAAATTTTATTTCGTATGAAAGAATACGACGGTTGCGGCTTGGACGAGCTGTTAAAGTTAAATTTTAAAGATTATCCGACCGAGCTATCGATTTACGGCGACGGAAAAGCAAAGAAATTCTTTGGCGTAAAGATCATCAAATCGGACAAATACCGCTTGATAAATAAAATTAGAGCGCTGAAAGATCAAAAGAGCTTAAGACTGGTCTACGAGGAATTAAACTCGATTATATTCGATAGCTTGGTAGTTAGCGTGGATTTGGACTTGGCGTGCGAATGCCCGCAATGGTCGCCTAGCGATTATAGAGTTATGTTAAACGAAGCGACGGACGAAATCGTTTTCGCCTGTATAAACTGCGAGAAGAAATTTTATTCGCATACTCTTACCCAGTGCCAAATAGATTGTAATCTTGCTATTCCTAAACGCGAATATTTTATCAATTAACTATTTCAATCATTTCTTTTTATAGCCAACTTTGGTAGCCAAGAAAGAAGCGGGCGGCAAGGGCTCAAATTATTAACCCAATCCAAATTTAACCCACTCCGGCACATTAAATTTCACGATCGATTTGCGCTAGGGCGCCCAGGCATCGCCAAGCCCGAGCGCCGTTAAATTTCAAATTTAAAACTGTCCGAAAAGATCGTTCAGCGCCTCGCTGATGCTAGGATGCGTAAAAATTTGGTTTTTGAAAAAGTCCGCCTTCGCGCCCAGCGCCATGGCGATCGCCAGCTCATTAACGATCTCGTGCGCGTTTACGCAGTGAAGCGCCGCGCCTAAAATTTCGCCGCTAGCTGCGTCCACGACCGCCTTCATCATTCCCTCGTCGTGCGCTACGACTTTGGCGCCGGGCACCGCTGCCATCGAAAGCTTCAGCACCTTGATCTCGCGCCCACTCTCTCTTGCCTGCCTCTCGCTAAGGCCGATGCGAGCTAGCGGCGTGCGGGTAAACAGCACGCTTGCATGCGGTGCGCGGTTTTTCGTAGTGCGCGCGCCGTCTCCGAAAAGCGCGCTAAAAATGATCCTAAAATCGTCTAAGCTAGTGTAGGTAAACATCTCGCCGCCGCGCACGTCGCCTGCCGCGTAGATGCCAGCAGTCGAGCTTTGCAGATGCTCATTCGTGATGATATTGCCGTGCGCGTCCGTCTGCACCCCCGCAGCGGCTAAATTTAGCTCGCCCGTATTTGCGCGACGACCGAGGGCGTATAAAAACGCGTCCGCCACGATCGTTTCACTCTCGCCCGCGAGGTTAAATTTTAGCTCTCTATCGTTTAAACTCAAAAACTCGCAGCCCTCGATAATCTCCACGCCTTGGGCCTGCAGAGCGGATTTGACACTGGCGGCCACGTCCTCATCCTCGTTTTTCATAAATTTCGATCGCATCAGCACGCTGACTTTAGAGCCGAATCCCGCAAACATCGAGGCAAACTCAAGCCCGATAAATCCGCCGCCGATTACCACGAGATGTTTCGGCAGGATCTTTAAATTTAAAATTTCTTCGCTGCTATAAGCGAGCCCTGAGCTTACCTCAAAGCTAGGCTCGACCTCCCTCGAGCCCGTATTTACGACGATCGTTCCTGCTGAAATTTCACGTGTTTGTCCGTCAGGACTTAGCACGCGCACGGAATTCGCGCTCGTAAATGAGCCCTCGCCGTCGATTACGTCGATATTTGGGCTTCCCTTTAGCATGGCTAAATTTTTCGCCCTCAGCGCCTCTACGAGCTCGTCCTTTTTCTGCATGCTCAGCACGAAATACTCTCCGAGCACGCTGAAATTTACGAAGCCTGCTTCCTTGCTCGCCGTAACTAGCCGCTTGGTCGGGATGCAGCCTACGTTGATGCAGGTGCCGCCGTACATCTGCGGCGAGCGCTCGATGAGAGCGACCTTTTTGCCCAGTGCGGCGGATTTTGCGGCAAGGGTTTTGCCTGCTTTGCCAAAGCCTATTACGATGATATCATAATCCATTTTTAATCCTTTTGATCTAAAATTTCGCGGGATTATAAGAGGTTTTATTAAATTTAAAATCTGCGTGGCGCAAATTTAAAGGCGCAGGCAAGAGGCGCGAAATTTCGCGACGAAATTCTAACTTCGGCACGGAATTTAATACGGAAAATAAAAATTTCAGTTCTAATCGTTTCAAAAATTTTGCATCAATAGAATTAAAATTTTAAGCGCGGGATACGTGGCATTTTATAGCGCTTGGTAACGGATAGAATCAAATTCCAAGTCCCAAACCGCTCATAAAATTTAGAAGTATGAAAGCGCGGAATTTACGCCGTAAAATTCCGCCACTAGCGCTTTTTTACGCCGAGCAAAAACATATCGATGCGGTCCTTGATTAGCTCGCTCGCTTTGAAATTTAGCTTTTCGTCGAAAAATAGCAGCCTGCTAAAATGCGGCTCTCTAAGCAAAAAGCAAAAATATAGCGCTAGGCTTTTTGCCGTGCGTCCGGGCTCAAACTCGTCCGCATGCGCCGCCAAATACTCATCCAGCGCATTCGGCGAACCTAGCACGCCGCTTTTTAAAAAGATTTTTGGGCTCTCGCTAAGCGCACCGTTAAAGCCGCTGAAAAGTATCAGCCGGTAGAATTTTATCGCCTCCGGAGCGAAAAGAAACTCCAGATAAATCCCTGCAAACTCTCGTAGATACTCACGCAATTTTAGGTCTTTATTGATTCGCATGCGCTCGTTCATTCGCTCGTCGAGCTTTTTACTTTGCAGTTCGATGATGCGCAAAAATAGGCTTTCTTTGTTATCAAAATACTTATAAACCGACGATAGCGAGCCGCCGCTAAGCTCGATGATATCGCTTAAGCTCGTAGCCTCGTAGCCTTTGGCTAAAAACAGCTCCAGCGCCGCGTCTAAAATGAGCTTGCAGCGAATTTCGGATTTTTTATATTTAGGCGATTCGGGCATTTCGCCTCCTTTGAAATACTAAAATTTTTTGTAAGTGTATAAAAAATATACTTAATTAAGCAACATTATTAGGCTAAAATTCTAAAAGCTCAGCAAAAAATAATTTTGCGCGGCTTTACAAGCGAAGCGAAATTTTATATCTAGCGGGCGTAAGCGAGCGGAATTTTATCGCGCGCCGGCTGCGGTAAAGCGGGATCTATCTTCATAAACGAAGCGTTTAATGCCTATTTTAGGCAAATTTAGCAATAATTACCTAAAACGCTAAAAGGCATCTTTGTATGAAAAAAGTCTCGATCGGCGAAGCAGCCGAAATTTTAGGAATTTCAAAAGAAGCCGTCTACAACCGCATCCGCAGAAATTCCTTGCGCGCCGAGGAAAGCGGCGGCGTACGCTACGTGCTTTTAGATGATGAAATACAACAAAGCGAGCCCGCTTCGCAAAGCTCTGCGAAAAGCCCGCGCACTAGTGGTGCAGCTGGCACTCAAAGCTTCATCGACTATCTCATCAAAGAAATCTCCGAGCTAAAAGGTAAAATTGAAGCGCTACAAAGCGATAAGGACAGGCTTCACAAAGAAAAAGAGGAAATTTTAATCGCCTCGAAAGATGAAATCAAGCTGATGTATAAAGAGCGCGATGAGAAGCTCAGGTATTTTTTGTCGTTTTTCGACAAACCGCTGCTTTCGAACAAAAGTCGCGAGGTCAAACCCTATGATGTCGAAATCAAAGAAAAAACCTTCGATCGTAGCGAATGGACGAGCCTTGCAAAATTCGTAAAATCGCTCAAACGCAAAAAGCGCCTCAAAGCGCAAAGCCTAATCATCGAAAATATAGGCAAGAGCGAGTTTATCCGCGTCGAGGGAAACGAGCTTTTGATAAATCAAAGCTTAGATATAAAATCACTGAAAGGATCTAAATGAAACTACGCAAAATCGCTAGCTATGCGCTGGTAAGCGGCTTCGGGCTTGTTATGGCGGGCTCGTTAGCGGCCTGCGACGATAGGGGGCAGGAGCAAAATGTCCGTCTGCAAGAAGGCGCGCTCGTGCGGCTCGAAGAGGTCGCGCCGGGAAAATATAAAATTTTAGAGGAATTTCCGAGCGAAAAAACCCAGATCATCTTAAGATCGCTCGACGGCACGGAGAGAATTTTAAGCGATGAGGAAACCAAAGCCCTTTTAGCCGAAGAAAACGCTAAAATCGACGCCGGCACTTCAAATTTGACGAACCAAAACGCGCAGCTTAGCAGCGGCGGCATGAGCCTGGGCGAAGCGATCTTGGCAAGCGCTGCAGGCGCCATCATCGGCTCGTGGATCGGCGGCAAGCTGTTTAACAACCCAGCCTATCAAAGCCAGCGCCAAACCGCCTACAAAAGCCCGAGCGCCTACTCCAGAAGCGTCGATAGCTTCAATCAAGCAAAGCAGCAAAACGCCAAGGCGCGAAGCGGTAGAAGCGGATTTTTCGGCGGAAGTAAGAGCGGCAAGAGCGGTGGATTTTTCGGCGGTTAAGCACGCTTTGAAACATACAGCGCTTTACGCGGCGAGTTAAATTTAGCGCGTAGAATTTTAAAATTTGCACGAAATTTAGCATTGATTTGACGCAGGTTTTTCAAAAACACGCCGTAAAGCTCGGCTAAATTTTATCGCTTCTGCCGCGCATGATCCACAGCGTCTGCGTGCCGTTTAATTTAGCCGCGAGCATCTTTTCGTGCGGCTAAAATTTACGCGCAATCGCCGCGATAATCTACGCTGATTAAATTTTGCCGTGCGCCTTGCGCGCTTTAAATTTACGCGAAGCCGTATGCGTATCAAAACTAGCAAAGGCCGCAAAGATCGCGGCGCAAGTGAGTTAAAATTTTAAAAAAAGGATAAAAATGCAACTAAAAAAGATAACGCCGTTAAGCAACGAATATCTCGAAAAGCTCGGCTTTTACTGGCACACGGACGCCGACGAAACACCTTATGTCAGCGACGAGATCGTACGCGTGAGCGCTGCGGAGGCGGATGCGTATTACGAAGCGGCGAACGAGCTATACGAGATGTTTGTCGCGGCCACGCAGCATGTCATCGACAATAACCTCTTCCACGAGCTCGGTATCCCCTTCAACCTCGTAGATCTAATCAAACAAAGCTGGGAAAACGAGGTGCACTGGCACCTATACGGGCGCTTCGATTTCGCAGGCGGGCTGGACGGCAAGCCTATCAAGCTGATAGAATTTAACGCCGACACGCCCACGGCGGTGTTTGAGACGGCGATCATCCAGTGGGCGATGCTCAAAGAAAACGGCATGGACGAGGCGAGCCAGTTCAACGACCTCTACGACGCGCTGCGCGATAATTTCAAGCGGCTCGTGGTGCTTGACGGCGAGCTCGAGGACTTTTCCAAATTTTACGAGGGGTGGAAAATTCTATTTAGCAGCGTCGCGGGCAACGTCGAGGACGAAAAGACGACGAAGCTTTTGCAGCAGACCGCGGAGGATGCGGGCTTTAAGACGCGCTTTGCCTACGTGGACGAGGTGGAATTTAACGACGAAGAGGGCGTGTTTTTTGACGGCGAAAACTACGAGTATTGGTTCAAGCTGATCCCTTGGGAGGCGATCGCGATCGAGGAGGGCGAGCTTGCGCTCATCTTAAAAAACATCGTGCAAAATCAAAAGGCGATCATCCTAAACCCCGCATACACGCTGCTTTTCCAAAGCAAGGGGATTATGAAAATCCTGTGGGATCTGTATCCGAACCACCCGCTGCTGCTGCAAAGCTCCTTTTCGCCGATCATCGGTAAAAAGATGATCAAAAAGCCGTTTTTGGCGCGCGAGGGGGCGAACGTGGCGATTTTTGACGCAGACGGCAAAAAGATAGAGGAAAACGGCGGCGAGTATGAAAATCAGAAATTTTTATATCAGGAATTTTACGAGCTCAATAAAGACGAGCGCGCCCAGAGCTACCAAGCGGGGGTGTTTTTCGCCTTTGAGGGCTGCGCGCTGGGCTTCCGCAAGGGCGGCGAGATACTCAATAATCTCTCAAAATTTGTGGGGCACTACATCGAGGATGCGCAGTAGCGGCACGGCGAATTTTATAAAATTTGAGAAATTTTAGAGCGGAGCATTTTGGTGATACATTTCGCGGCAAGGCCCTCGCCGCAGTAAATTTTATCGCCGGGCGGCAGCGGAATTTAACGCTAGGAGGCTACGGCGAAATTTAACGTAGCGGCGCGACCAAAATTCTGTGCGACCAAAATTTCGAGCAGGTTAAATCGGCGCGAGCTAAAATTTCGCACGGAGCAAGATTTGCGCGAGCTAAATTTTAAAATTTAGGCGCGAGCGACAAAAATTTATCTCTCGCTTCGGCGCAAATTGAAATTTTAAATTTAGACGCAGGTTTCAGCGGCGGTAAAATTTAACGCCTGCTTCGGCATGAATTGGAATTTTAAAATTTAACGCCCCGCGCGCTGCGAGCATTAAATTTCGCGAGGACAGAATTCACGATAGTTAAATTTTGCGAGAGTAAAATTTCGCTAGAGCAAATTTACGCAATAGCCAAATTTGCAGAGTTAAAATTTGCCGTTTAAGCGCCGTGCTCCGAATCGCGCAATGGAATTTAACGGCTAAATTTAGCCGCGCTGCTACGACTTAAAATTTTTAAACGCAAAGGGGAAAATATGAAAATCGTATGTTTGGATGCCGCGACGCTGGGAGCCGATGCCGATCTTAGCGAGATCGCGAGCTTGGGCGAGTTTGAAAGCTACGAGATGACCGAGCCCGCGCAAACCGCGCAGCGCCTAGCGGGCGCAGACGTCGCCATAACCAACAAAGTCCTAATCACGGATGAGATCATGGCGCAAACCGCGCTTAAGCTGATCTGCGTCAGCGCCACTGGCACGAATAACATCGACATGCAGGCCGCGCAGGCTCGCGGTATCGCGGTGAAAAATGTGGCGGGCTATTCGACGAACAGCGTCGTGCAGCAGACCTTTGCGTCGCTGTTTGCGCTAACCAACGCGCTCGGATACTACGCGGATTACGGCAGTAGCGGCAAATGGTGCGAGAGCGAAATTTTTACCCACATTGACGCGCCCATCAGCGAAATTTACGGCAAAGAATTCGGCGTCATCGGGCTTGGACAGATCGGCGAAAAGGTCGCCCGCATCGCCGCTGCGTTCGGCGCAAACGTGAGATACTACTCCACCAGCGGCGCGAACGACAACGGCGAGTTTGCCAGAGTGAGCTTGGACGCGCTTTTGAGGGCATGCGACATCATCTCGATCCACGCCCCGCTAAATCAAAAAACGGCGGAGTTGATCGGCGAGGCGGAGCTTGCGAAGATGAAAGAGGGGGCGATCTTGATGAATTTCGGCCGCGGCGGCATCGTGGACGAGGAGGCGCTGGCTCGCGCCGTGGACGAGCGAGGCCTACGCGCGGCGCTTGACGTGCTGCAAACAGAGCCGATGAGGGCGGATCATCCGCTTTTGCGCGTGAAAAATCGCCGCAACGTCGTCATCACGCCTCACATCGCATGGGCGAGCATAGAGGCCCGCAAACGGCTGATAAAGATGATCGCGCAAAATATCAGGGATTTTATAAACGGCAAATAAGCGCGGTTGAAACGCTGGAGCAAATTTAACAAAATCAAGATGCGGCACAAGGTCCACAAAGACTCTGCACGCAGTATTTCAAAGCGCTGTATATAAAATTTTATTAACTGAAAAGAAGCGATACCGCTTCGGATAAAATTTTAAATTTACGCCACGGATAAGCTATCTCTCCGCTTTGAATTTATAGATTTATCTTTTCTTATAAATTCTTTTTATGCTCATCCAAAATCCCGTAACTATAAAAAATAACACTGAAATCGCCGCTACGCAAAATAAGAACTTGCCCACCTCGCCGAAGATATAGCCCGAATGCACGCTCAAAACGGCTTTATGTATAGCAAACGGGCGCGGCATGGTGCTTTTCGCATCATCATAGCGAGCATGCCGCAAGATGCCCTTTTTAACGTTTACACTCATCGTGTTCATATGCTCTTCGCACTCTTCGCCTTTATCGAAATAAAAGATCATAAAATTTTCTCCATCTTTTTGAGCGATGATGTTAAAGAATTCGTAGTTTTCACCGCGTTCACGCTTAAAAATATCAAATGCCGTCTGCAAATTTAAAATTTTATCTTCATCCTCAAGCGAAAATCCTCGTACTTCGGTAAAACTCGTTTTTCTAAAAATTTCCTTTTCGCCTAGCGTTCTGTTGGTGATTTTGGCTATCCAATCATACGACCAATAAAGCCCGCTAGCGCTTATCGTAAGCAAAACAGGCAGCAGCAAAACTCCGACCGCGCCGTGCAAGCTATATAAAAACGTGTAACCTCTCGCTTTAAAATTTATCCTAAATGCGCGTAAAATCTTTCCTCTAAAGCTAGGATAATAGATCACCACGCCTGAAATTAAGACTAAAATAAACATAACCGTGCTAAGCGCCACGATATTTTTGCCTATTAGCCGCAGAGTTTCGTTTTTGCTTAGCCCAAATCCTAGATTAGTATGTAGATTTAGCGCTACGCCGATAAACGTATCGCCTATGTTTTCCGAAGTAATTTCGCCGCTATAAGGATCTATAAAATATGATTTAAACTCGCCGCTAGAATCTGTACCGGAAAGCCTAATCGCCTCATTTTTATTTTGAGGAATTCTATAATAACTGAGCGTAAAACCGGGCTTGACTTTTCTGAAAATATTTAAAATTTCGGCGGGTTCGAGGGCATCTTTTCCGCTCGGACTCACGAAAGATTTGCTTTGATTTAACGCATCTATAATCTCATCATGATACGAGATAATAGCGCCACTAAGGGCTATGATTAAGATCGGCACACAGCATATAAGCGTCAAAATAAGGTGGACATTGAACCAAAATTTTTTCCTTTTTAGAATCGCCATTAATTTCCTTAAATTTTAAATCCGCAGACGAAATTTTATGCGCCGCGAATTTAAAAATTCACGTTAAATCCAACCTGCGCCTTCATCCCGTCTACGACCATCATTTGATAATTTCCCGAGCGCGTTAGTACGAATTCGTTGAATATGTTATAAAGCGTAAAATTTAAACTTGCGTCTTTTGTAACTTTATAGCTCGCGCCCAGATCAAAAAGCGTGTATGAGCGGATATCCTCATCGTAGCTTAGGCTATCGCGCGTCCTACTATAATAATTTATTTGCGACCATAAGTTTAGCTTGGAGCTTACGTCGTAATCAAATCCTAGCTTTACCGAATGGATTGGAAAATTATTTAAGGTTTTACCCTTCTCGCTACCCGTTTTTTGCTCGGATTTCGTATAGGCGTAGTTTGCATGCAGCTTCAAATTATCTAAAATTTGATAATCGCTACTTAGCTCTAGACCCCTAACCTCGGCTTCTCCGATATTTATAGTGTCCCAAATACCGCGCCTGTAAGTTTTGCCGTTATGTACGCAAGGATTTCCCGGTCTTGGACGGCAAATTAATTTGGTAGAAATTCCATCTTTGATTTCGGTATAAAACGCAGTAGCACTAAAGTTAAATTTATCGTTATCGTCGTAAGAAAACCCGCCTTCGTAGCTTATGCTGCTTTCAGGCTTTAGAGAGCTTCTGCCGATCTGCGCTCCCTGACCTCCTGCAAACGGCAGGGCAAGGCCCTCGCTACGCTGCTTAATATCCGGAGTTGAATATCCCGTCGAAACGCCGCCTTTAATAGAAAAGCTTTCGTTTAAACGATAAACGGCATAAGCGCGCGGCGATATATGGCCGCCATAGTCCTTATCGCGGTTATATCTGATTCCACCGGTTAGCGTTAAATCATCAGTTAGATAAAAATCATCCTCGCCGTAGATCGAATAATCCCATCTTTTGACATTTGCCTCATCTGCGGTAGTAGCGGCTTCGTTTAATCTCTCGCTTCGGTATTGCACGCCCAAACTCAAAGCATTTGAATCGAAAAAATATGAGCCTTTAGAATTTAGCGTAGTCGTTCTAAGACGCAGATCCTGGGCGCCGCTTTCTTTCATGCTATCGTAATTTGCATAGCTATCTATCATAAACTTATCGTATTTTCCCTGGTGAGACAGGCTTGCAGTGTAGCCTTTCATATCCTCTTTCGCAATATCGTTATTGCCTCCCGAGGTTGTTCGCGTACGCCCGTATGTACGCCTAAATTTATTATTTACTTTACGATAATCAAGCGCTACCTCATCGTTTTGCGTTACGTTATACATCAGTTTTGCGCCCATATTCGTCTCTTCATTATTTCTATTCGCATAAGGCTCTTTGTCCTCTATCTTTTCAAAAAATCTGCCGTAAAGTGCGATACCTAGCACGTCCGGGACGATAGCTCCGTTTAGATAAAAACCCGTTTGATAATCACCTTTTATTTGCGATTTTTTAGCGAAAGTATAGTATCCGTTTACATTGCCGCTAAGCTCATTTGAAAAGCCCTTGGTGATGATATTTATTACTCCGCCCATAGCGTCGCTGCCGTAAAGCGAGCTCATAGGACCGCGTATGACCTCTATGCGCTCTATCGCATTTGCGGGAGGCAAGAAATTCTGGCTGCTGCCGATACTCCTTAATCCTTTATAGGCACTATCGCTGGTTGCAGGCTTGCCGTCGATTAAAATTTTTGTATACTTTTGAGACAGACCTCTTAGGCTTATGCCTTTTCTAGATGCAGCACCTAGCGTTGCGGTAAAGGCACTCGGCAAATCTTTTAGCATTGCGGAGATATCTTGATAGTTACGCTTTTGTATCTCTTTTTGCGTAAGAACGGAGATAGAAGCGGGTGCGTCTTGAATATTTTGCCGATAGCCCGTAGCACTGACTACGGTAATTTCACCCAAATTTACGCTTTTACCTTGTTTTTCTATCTCACTCGATATCCCGGCTGTCGCTATAGCAGCAATCAGCGATAATTTATATATTGCGCGCACAAACGCCCCTTTTCTTATTAAAATTTAAACTCATTTTACTATAATAAGATACGCATTATCAAGAAATACTAAACGGTAGAGGGATTTTTTTAAACGCTAAAGGGATAAGATGAGTAAAGAGATAAGTTTAGATGATTTTTTACAAAAAATATCTAACGACATTGAGCCGTCCAAGCAATGCGGGTATAGCAAAACCGAGCTTAAAAGCGAAAGTATAAAATTCAACTTTAGCTCTTTTTATACGGGCGGAGAGATAGGATATTATAGCAGCGATATAATTTGCAGAGATTTTCTTTTGCATCGCCACGAACGGGGCAGCCGCTATTCATTTTTATTTTTCAATACGGGCGAAAATCCTATCTGCTTCAGATCGGATAAAGATCAATTCGTTTTGAATAAAGGTGAGTTTTGGCTCGGAACTATGCAAAGCGAACTACGTGGCGTTCACGAGCTTGAAAATAAACACTATAAAAGCTCCTGCATAGCGCTTAGCACTGCTTTTGCAAATGAGCTGGGAATTTTAAAAAATTTGAATTTAGATCAAGCTGTTTGCATGAAGAAATTTAAAACAAGCGCCGTGCAAAATATTATTCTCAAAGAGCTCGAAAATGCCGCGATATACGACGGCAAAATGCGCGAAATTTTTATGGAAAGTAAAATTTTAGAGATGCTTTATAGAAGTTTTCATAAATTTAATGAGCCCGAAAATGCGCTTAGTCTTGATGAAAATCGCATAAAAACAGTCCAAAAAGCAAAGAAAATATTACTTGAAAATATGCAAAACCCACCTAGCATTAAGGAGCTCGCTCGTCTTTGTGCCACGAATGAATTTGCACTAAAAAGGGATTTTAAAGCATATTTCGGCACGAGCGTTTATGCGATGCTGACAAATGAACGGCTTGAGATTGCAAAAGAGCTATTAAGTCTAGATCAAATCAGCGTAAACGAAGCCGCCAAAATGGTCGGATACAATAATTTATCGCATTTTTCTAAAATTTTTAGGGCTAAATTTAATATATTGCCGACGCAACTGAAAAAGGATATAAAATTTTACTACTCGGATTAGAATTTCTTGCGACCGGCTATCTTTTATAAGCCGCGCCCTTTCACAACCGCATATCAAAACATCATAAAATTTTATATCGCAACCGGGATCCGTAAAAATACGGAATTTAAATTATAAATGCCGCCGAAGCCTTGGCGGCAAAAGCGAGCCGCGATCAATATCGCAGCTGCGCGTATATTCGGACGCCAAGGGGCGCCTTAAAATTTTAAATACATCTAAATTTAAAACAGACTATAAACCTCATCGAGCGTGAAGTGCTTTTTATCGATCTTGCCGCCGTAGTATGGCTTGATATCCTCGTCAAAAGCCTTATGGAAAAATTTCGCTTTATACATTTTTACCAGGCTGCTATTGACCGCATCAAGCAGCTCGGTATTGCCCTTAGATAGGGCAACGGCGATATAATCTACCTTGCCAAGGTTGATAATTTTTGCATCAAGCGCGGCATCGTTTCTAGCGTATCCGAGTACGACTGTATTATCGTCGGCAAAGCCTATGCCCTCGCCAGCCTTTAGCCTAGCGACACACTCATTCGCGTCGGTACATGTCGCAATCTCATAGCCCGCGTTTTTGAAGTGCTCCTCGGCAGTTGTGCCTTTAACGCTTAGAATTTTTTTATGCGCGATCTGATCGATTCTTGAAATATTATCATCCTTACGGCTTAGCACGCCAATTTGCACTGAATAATACGGATAAGAAAAATCGACTTTCTGAACGCGATCTTTTGTGACGGTGAGCTTGGATATGATGAGATCTACTTTGTTTTGCTCCAGCGAGGGAACGCGATCTTTAGATGCTACGGCGATAAAGTCGATTTTGATCTTTTTATTGCCGAATAGATTTTTGACTAACTCATTTGCCAAATCAACCTCAAAGCCCTTCAGCGTGCCGTTATCATCGAAGCTAAACGGAGGCTGGGAATCTTGCAAGCCTATGCGAATTTCGCCTGCTTGCTTGATATCTGCTAGGGAATTAGCGCAAAGCGCGCCAGCACCCAGCAAAATACTTAGTAGAATTTTTTTCATATTTCGTCCTTTTAATTAAAACATTTTATAAAGATCATCTAACAAGAAATATTTTTTCTCAGCCTTCCCCTTGTAAAAAGGATCGATGCTGTCGTTAAAAATTTTCTTGAAAAAGCCGTTTTTGCTGAGTTTGACAAGCCCGTCATTTAAGGCGTTTAGCAAGTCGTTGTTGCCTTTTTGCACCGCGATAGCTAAAAATTCCGATGTACCTAAATTCTTGATATTTACCTCTACCTTGCGATCTACGACCGAATAGCCCAAAACTACCATATTATCGTCTGCATAGCCGCTGCCGTGACCAGATTTTAGCGCACGGAAGCATTCGCTCGAACTAGCGCATGAGATAACTTTAAAGCCTTCCTTATTAAAATAATCAAACGCCGTAGTGCCTGGTTCGGCTAAAATTTCTTTATCCTGCAGGTCGTTTATTGTCTTGATATTGTCATCGCTACGGGTTAGTACGCCGATATTTACGCTAAAGTAAGGGTTTGAAAAATCCACTAGTTTCTCGCGCTCTTTCGTAACCGTAATCGCCGCGATATCCAAATCGACCTTGTTATCTTGCACGGCTGTGATACGATCATTGCCTAGAGTTACGACATATTCGATTTTGCCGCCCTTATCTCCGAAAATTTCTTTCACGAGCTCTTCGATAAGCGAAATTTCAAAACCGCTGTATTTGCCGTCCTCGGAGACGCTAAGCGGCGGCAGTGAGCCGTCTATTCCGATACGAATGAGCCCTTTTTCTTTGATCTGCGCTAAAGAGTTAGCAAATAACGAACACGAAGCGATTAACAACGTAAATATAATCTTTTTCATAAAATTCCTTTAAATTTTACTAAAATTTACCAGCGAATAGAATTCCATCCATCGCCACTTTAAATTAAAACAAGCTGTAAAGATCGTCCAGCAAGAAATACTTTTTATCAATGGTACCTTTATAAAAAGGCTCAATACTCTCATCAAAGATTTTTGTAAAAAAGCCCTTTTTACTTAGCTCAATTAATCCCGCATTTACCGCGTTAAGCAGCTCAGTATTGCCCTTTTGCACCGCGATGGCCAGGAAGTCCGTCGAGCCTAAATTCTTGATATTTACTTCGACTTTGCGGTCGACTACAGCGTAAGCGAACACAAGCAGATTATCATCTGCGTATCCGTCGCCCTTGCCCGATTTTAGAGCGTTAAAGCATTCGCTTGCACTATCGCACGGCGCTACGTTATAGCCCTGTTTCGTAAAGTAATCAAACACAGTAGTGCCGGGCTGCGTTAGTATAGTCTTTCCGTTTAGATCGGAGACCTTTCTGATATTATCGTCGCTACGAGTTAGCACGCCGATATTTACGCTAAAGTATGGATCGGAGAAATCTACCAGCTTCTCGCGCTCTTTCGTAACCGAGATAAGCGCGATATCTAAATCGACTCTGTTGTCCTGTACCGCTTTTATGCGGTCATCACCTACCGTTACGACATATTCTATCTTGCCGCCTTTATCGCCGAAAATTTCTTTAACAAGCCCTTCGATTAAGAGTATCTCAAAGCCGCTATATTCGCCAGCTTTAGCGACACTAAACGGCGGAGATGAGCCATCTATACCGATTCGAATAACCCCTTTTTCTTTGATTTGAGTCAAAGTGTTGCTAAGAAGCGAACACGCAGCCAGCATTAACGCCAAGATTATCTTTTTCATAGCGTCCCCCTTTTTAAAAATTACAGCAAGCTATAAAGATCGTCTAGCAAGAAATACTTTTTCTCTGCAGTTCCTTTGTAGTAAGGCTCGATGAAATTATCGAACGAATTTTTGAAAAAGCCCTCTTTGCTTAGCTTGATTAGCTCGCCGTTTAGAAAATCCAAAAGCTCCGAATTGCCCTTTTTCACACCGATGGCTAAGAAATCCGAAGTGCCTAAATTCTTGATATTTACTTCAACCTTTTTATCTAATACCGGATAAGCCAGCACGACTAAGTTATCATCGGCATACCCGTCGCCCTGTCCAGCTTTTAGCGCCTTGTAGCAAGCGTTTGCGTTATCGCATCTAGCGATATTATAGCCTTGCTTTTCAAAGTATGTTTCTGCAGTACCGCCGCTAAGAACTAAAATAGTTTTATCTTGTAAATCGTTTAGGGATTTAATCTTATCTTCGATGCGGGTTAAAATGCCTATATTGACACTAAAATATGGGGTCGTAAAATCGATCTGCTTCTCGCGCTCCGGAGTTACGGTAAAAGTTGCGATAACCGCATCCACCTTATCTTCTTGTAGGAATTTTATACGCTGATTTGCAAGCACGGAGGTAAACTCCACCTTTCCGCCTGATGGAAGCATATCTTTGGCGATGGCATTTGCCATATCGACCTCAAAGCCCTGATGCACGCCGTCTTCTATCTTGCTAAACGGCGGCTGCGCGTCATAAACGCCTATTCTAAGCACTCCGCTACTTTTGATCTCGGAGAGCGACCTAGCGCAAAGCGCGCTACTAGCCAAAGCTACGACGAGCAGACTTAAGAGAAATTTCTTCATCCTTTTTCCTTTCTCATAAATAATTTCAAAACTATTGCCACGGCTACGGGAAACCTCAAAATCCCGCGCGAATGGCAAGCAGACATTAAATTCGCCCGCAGACGAAAAGCAATTTTAGCTTTTTATATCTTTAATGATTATTAAATAATAAGTAAAGTTGACGAATAAATTCGCTTTTTCATTATTTGCTTCGATTTTGCGCGAGTTTTTTAGAATTCTCATCCGCATCATAGCAGTAAAATTCTAAAATTTTTAAAATTTTAGAATTTTACAAAATTTTAAAGCTGCAGAATTGAGTGAGAAATTTTATGAGCGCTTTAAAACTCGCGATGAAATTTTAAAATTTTATGAGATTAAATTTTGCAGATTGCATTTGACAAAACAGCACAAAAAAGGAGTGGAATTTTAAAATTTCGCGCTTTAGCGTAGACATAGAAGAATTTAAAATTCTTAAATTTATACGCTCCGCCCAGCAAAACGGAATTTTAAAATTTTTAGCAGACTACAAAATTCAAAAGCAAGCAAAATTAAATCTTTGCCACGCTACAGAATTCCGCGATAAAAGTGTGCCGCCAGCGCTAAATTTTGCGCCATAAATCATACTACAAACATCAGCTTGGCGCAAAGCACGATGATAAAGCCGAATACAAAGGCGATTTTGTGGATATTTACTCGCAAAAACTCAGGCGCGGGCCTTCCCAGCGCGCGGCAGCTTAAATTTATCGCTACGCACACGGCGATGATGAGCGCGAGCGCGACCTTTAGCATAAAGATTTTTTGAAGCGGCGTGCCGAAATACCCGCCGTTAGCGCTTCCGACCCAGCGGCTCATCATCATTCCGCCGGTGATAATCAGCGTAAAAAGGCAAACCGGCATAATCTTAATCGCGCGCGAGCCGATCGCTTTTTTAACGCGCTCAAAATCCGCACCCAGCGTGCCTTTAAGCCGCATAAAAATCACGACGTCGAAAAATATGTAGCCCAAAAAGATAATGGCGCAGATGAGATGGACGATCTGCACGTAAGGATAAATTTGCTCCACCACCGCTCCTTGCTATGAAATTTCGCCCATTTTATGCGAAATTTCAAATTTTAGCAATGACTTTCATCAACGCGCCGCGAACGGTTAAATTTAAGTAGATCGCGCGAGCGACGCAAATAAATTTGGCAAAATCGCGCGGATAAATTTAAGAGTAAAGCCGCGCAGCTAAATTTAAAAATGGCCGCATTTGTAAATTTACAAAATTTACGAGCAGTGCCGCGCGGGCGAAATTCTAAAATTCTAAAATTCTGCTCGCGAAAACCCGCGCAAATTCCGCAATCT
>NZ_CALIBF010000056.1 GCF_938045465.1 uncultured Campylobacter sp. | reverse complement strand
CCGCTAAAGAGGATGCGGCGGCTTCTACTACGCAGCAGAAGGCGTCAAATTTGCCGCAGCCAAATTTTGAGGCCGTATATGACGATAACGTCAGCGACGAGCAGATCGATGCGGGCTTGGACGCACTTTTAGCCTTCGCGGCGCAAAACAGGGGCAGGATCGACGAGGATTTCGGGGAGTTTAAAGATAGAATTTTCACCGCTTTCATTTTTAATCCGAAGGTGCTGCGAAATTCAAAATTCGACTTCGAGCGGATAGAAAAAATCCTTAAATTTAAACCAAATCTCAATTACGGCGGAGACGGCGGTTTTTTCTCGCCGCTAAAGCTCGCGATCTTTTTCGGCTCGAAATTTAGCGGTGAGATGGCGAAGCTTTACCATTTTGATAAAACCGATGCGATGCGGCTTTTAGAGCTTTTGGTACAAAACGGCGCGGACGTCAAGGCTAGCGGGCTGCTGCGAGATGCCGCGGCAAACGATAATTTCGAGACATTTAAGTTTTTGATTGCAAACGGCGCGCGAGATACGAAAGATGTGGTCGGCTCGGTTGCGGGCAGCGAATTAATATTTTTAAGTGACAACAACGTTTCTATTCTCGGATATAAAGAGGCGCTGCCGCTTGCCGCGAGGGAGTTTGTCGCGGGCGCCAAATTTAAAGAATTCCGCGACGAGAGATTACGCTATTTGGACGGAATTTTAAAATTCCAAAGCTTTGCAAGCATCGATAAAAAGGAGATCGAAACGCTTATCAAAGTAGCTGTGGTGCTGGATGACGAGATGACGGCGAAATTTCTGCTCTCGCACGGTCTGTGCGAGCAGAAAGAGCTTTGCGAGTTTCTAAAAGCGCAAGCGAGAACTTACGACGCTGTGAAAATTTCTAAAATTTTAAGCCGCAAAGAGAAGTAAATTTTAAAATTTAAGCAGCTACGGCGGTACAAAGCAGATAAATTCGCTATTATAATTGCGCCAGTCGCAGCCGCCCTACTTTGTCATTTAACGCGAGCGAAAAAGCAAAATTTGTTCCGCCTAACCTACCCTCCTCCGCTTATCAAACAGCTCGCTATTAAGTTCATTCGAGATAAATTTTAATGTATTTGCCAGACAGCGCGGCTGCGAAGGTAAATTTTAAAATTTAATCAATATAAAGGACAAATTTAAGTGCCATTATTATATAATTTATCTTATTTTTAAAAAGGAGTTTGAGATGACTTTTATGGAGTCTATTCGCACTTGTCTCAAAGAGAATTATTGTAATTTTGAGGGGCATGCACCACGTTCAGAGTACTGGTGGTTTGCATTATTTGCGGCACTTTTAGGAATCGTAACGTTAGTATTGGATGGCTTTTTAGGCACCTATGCCGTTACGAGTTCCGGTAGAATGATCGGTTTCATTAACTCAATCTTTTTATTGGCAATACTTTTACCTTCTATCGCCGTAGCAGTAAGGCGTCTGCATGATACCGATAGAAGCGGCTGGTTTTATCTGTTAATTTTTATCCCGATAATAGGCCCGGTAGTATTGATCGTATTTTTTATCCAGCAAGGCACTAACGGAGGCAACCGCTTTGGAGACGATCCGTTGCGACCCGCAAGCAGAGGCTCGATTTTTTAAACGTAGCTTTGTAGCACACATAAGCTTTGCAAATAAGCTAAATTTAGAGCTAATTCCATTTTGGTTTTAGCCCTTTTTACTAGGCGGTTTTGCTCAAAATAGCCTTTTATATTTAAATTTAGATCCGCCGCGAGATTCAAACTACAAAATTTTAATCCTATTGCCCTTTAATTTCACGATCTTTTTGTCATTTACTAGCTTCGTAATCGCCTGAGAGACGTTTTGTCTGGGTGCTCCGAGCAGGCTTGCCAGCGTCATTATATTAAAGGGAAGCTCCACGATCTTATCGGCATTTGCGATGCGGTTTAGAAAATTTAAAATCCGCGTCTGGATTTTTGCAAAGACGATCTCTTTAATTAAAATCCGTTGCGAGTAGATATTTTTGATAAGCGCGTTTATGATTGAGCTTGCAAACTCATCTCCGAGCAGCTCAAAAAGCTCCGAGATGTTGATCTGTAGCGTCTCGCAGTCGCTTAAAATTTCAAGGCTCGTGTTTTTATCCAAGCAGACGTAGGCGCCGCTTCTTACGAAGCTAAAGATAAATTCCTTGCCGTTTTCGTAGCAGTTTAGCTTCGCCCTACCCTGCAGCAAAATGATAAATTTAAACTTCTGCGCGTAGATCACGTCGCCGCGAGCGTAGCTTTCGCGCCTAAATTTAGCAATCTGCTCCCTGCTTAAAAAGTCGAATTTCTCGCTGTAATCGTTATTTAATCTATCTATCATAGCAGCTCTTTGCATAAAATTTCACGTAAATTTTACATAAAAAGGATAAATTCGTCGCAATCGCGACAAATTTAAATTTATCTTTGATTTATAATTCGCGTTAAAGACAACCTAGAAAGGATACTTTATGAGGAAAATTTTTATCTCATTTATCTGTGCGTGTTCGCTTTTCGGCGGCGAGGTGATCTCTAAAACCGCTACGATCTCGCAAGACGGCAAAGCAATCGGCGAGGCTGAAATTTTAACGCCGATCGAGGTGATATCCAGCGATGGCGACGTTACCAAGATTAAAATCAAAGGCGTCGTGAGCGAAAACTATCAGCTTCAAATCCAAAAAAATATGAAAGAGGCTGAAATTTACGCGATTTTTACGAACGAAGCCGAAGCAAATTTTAAAAAGGGCAAAAAGCTCGAGGACGATTACGGCGAGATCTGGTACGAGGTCGAGGGAATTTACGAGGTTGGCTCGGATGCCGTAGCTAAGGACGCTAAGGCGCTTTATGCGGATGCGAAAACGAACTACGAGCAGATTTGCTCGGCATGTCATAGGCTTCACGAGCCGAACAGCTTCACGGCAAATCAATGGCCTGCGAATCTGCAAGAGATGATCAATGCAAACTACGTAGCGCTCGAGGGCGACGATTTAAATTTGATAATAAAATACCTACAACACAACGCAAAAAAACCTGAATGATAAAGGAGATCAGATGAAAAGGCGAGACTTTTTAAAGGCGGGAATTCTAGGCGCAAGCGCGGCAAGCGCTAGCAGGATCGAGGGGGTTACGCAGACGATTTTCGATAACAAAAAGGTATTCGGCGCGAACAGATTCGGCACCTTTTGGCTAAATTTAAACTCGTCGCAGATCGTTTCGGTAAGCGATTTTGAAGGCGATAAATTTCCAAATACGATGAATTACAGCTTGCCCGATAATATCCAAAACGAAAACCGCGTGCTCTATCCGATGGTGCGTAAAAGTTATCTAAAGGCAAAAGGTGCGGCAAAGAGTGAACTGCGCGGTAAAGAGGAGTTCGTGCGCGTTAGCTGGGACGTAGCGCTTGATCTAGCCGCAAAGGCTTTGAAAGAAAATTTCGACAAATACGGCGCCGAGGCGATCTACGGCGAGTGCTACTGGTGGGGCGGTAGCGGTAAGATCGGCTGGGGACGCACCGTAGCACACCGAATGCTTAAAATTTTAGGCGGCTACGTAGAGGAAAGCGGCGATTACTCCACCGGCGCGGGGCTCGTCATCATGCCTCACGTGCTTGGCTCAAGCGCCGTTTACGACGCGCCTACTACGTGGAAAGCGATCGTCAAAAACGCCAAAAACGTCGTATTTTGGGCGACCGATCCTGCGGTAACCAATCAAATTTCATCCATTCCGCCTACGCACGACGGCTACATCGGCATGCAAGAGCTTAAGAAATCGGGCATCAAAACCTACAGCGTAAATGTGATGAGAAACGACACCGCGCGCTACTTCGGCAGCGAAGATATCATCGTACGCCCGAATACCGATACCGCGCTCATCATCGGCATGTGCCATTATCTGTTTACGAGCGGGCTTTATGATGCGGAATTTATCAAAAAATACACCGTCGGATTTAATAAATTTAAAGACTACTTCCTAGGCACCGAGGATAAGGTCGTAAAAGATGCCTCATGGGCGAGCAAAATTTGCGGCGTGAGCGAGGAGGCTATTGCGAAATTTGCTACAGCGCTTGCAAAGGAACCGAGCACGATCCTGATCGGTCGCGGTTTGCAGCGCGCAGATCACGGCGAGCAGCCTTTCTGGGCGCTAGTAGCGCTTAATGCGATGCTGGGATATATCGGCAAGGAGGGTCTCGGCTTTGAATTTAGCCTGGGCTATGGTTCCGCGGGCGCTACGAATAAGGTAGCTCCGATTTTAAAGGGGCTTAGCACGCGCATAGATGAAAAATACGAAAACACGGGCTCTGCGCCTTGGAAAAGTGCGAAAAACATTACCATCCCGTCCTCTCGCAGCATCGAGGCGCTGGAGCATCCGGGCAAGCAGATTGACTACGACGGCACTAAAATCAAGCTGCCGCATATGAGAGTCGCATATATGGCGTGCGGATCGATGTTTACGCGTCATCAAGACGTGAATAATATTGTGAGGCAGTGGCGTAAATTTGATACTGTTATCACCGCCGAGCCTTACTGGACGAGCACGGCGAAGCTTAGCGACATCGTGCTTCCCGTCGCGATCGAGGTCGAGCGTAACGACATCAACCAAACGGGCGCTACGGGCGAATATATAGTCGCTTACAGGCCTGCAATCGAGCCAATGGGCGAGAGCAAGAGCGACTTTTGGATCTGCGAGCAGATCTGCAAGCGCTGGGGATACGGCGAGGTCTTTAGCGAGGGCAAGGATGAGCTAGGATGGATGAAGGAATTCTACGCCGATGCCGTAGAGCAAGCTAAAGGTCTAAATATAACGATGCCTAGCTTTGAGGAATTTTACGACAAAGGCTTCGTGCGCTTTGAAAAGGACGACGAGAGCAGCGCGCTATACACGCGCCTTGCGGCATTCCGCGAAAATCCCGCCAAAAACCGCCTAGGCACGCCGTCTGGCAAGATAGAGCTTTACTCGCCCGTAATCGCTAAGATGGGCTATGCCGACTGCCCGCCGATGCCTACTTGGATCGAGCCTAAAGAGTGGCTAGGCGATGCGAAAAAGACGGCGAAGTATCCGATTCACATCGTAAGCCCGCACTCTCGCTACCGCCTGCACAGCCAGCTAAACAACTCGATCATCAGAAATTTTGCCGAGGTTAGCGGCAGAGAGCCGGTGCTCATCAATCCAAAAGACGCCGAAGCTCGCGGGCTTGCGAACGGCGACATCGTGCGCGTTTTTAACGATCGCGGCGAAATTTTAGCGGGCGTACTCGTTACCGACATCGTGCCCGAGCGCGTCGCAGCGATCTGCGAGGGCGCGTGGTACGATCCCGAGGTTTGGGGCGAGAAGAGCCTCTGTCAGCACGGCTGCGTAAACGTGCTTACGTTTGATAAAGGCACGTCAAGTCTCGCACAAAGCAACTCGGCTCACACCGTGCTTGCTCAAATCGAGAAATTTAAAGGCGAGATTAAACCGATAACAGCGTTTAGTAAACCTAAAATCTTACAATCTTTGTAGAATTTAACGCGTCGTCTCGCGAGTACTTTTGAGAGAGATTTGAAATTTTAAGTCTGCGGCAGACTACTTGTCTAGCCTTGACTTAAAATTTCTGCACAACTCTCAAAATCATCTCGCGATACTTCCGCTTGTCTTTTTGCACTCAAATTTAATTCACCAAATTTGATCGTAAATTTTGCGCGGATTAAAAAACTCTGCTAAAATTCGCTCAAATTTAACCCAAAGGCCGCGCCGTGCAAATTCCGAATTTGATCCGAAATTTTATCCGCAAACGCATAGTTCCAGAGTGCATTTTACTGCCTTCTCTCTACCCCGACGAGGGCGAGTTTGAGAGTTTTCAGGACGGATATAGGCTCGCTAGCCGCAAAACTGGCGAGGAGCTTGCGGACGATACGCCCGGGCAGTGGCGAAAGAGCTGGCGGGTCATCGCGCGTAACGGCATGGACGATCCGTTTTTCGTCGATTTTGCCCTCGGGGACGCCTCGCCCGTATATTTTGCCTATCACGGCGCCGGCTCGTGGGAGCCGATAAAGGTCGCGGACGACATCGTTAAATTTGAAGAAATTTTGGCCGCCCTTGCTGTGCTTAAAAAACCGTGCTCGCTTGAAGCGATCGCGCCGCTTGCGGATTTAAACAACGAATTTTACCGCGAGCTGGTGGACGACTATGCGCGAGAAGATGAAGCGCGCGAGGAGCCGGGATATAGATATTTCAGCGTTTTCATCGAGGATTTGGGCGCGGATAAGGTAAAAACGCTCGTATTTTTAAAGAAATTTTTTGAAGACGAGAGCTTTGCGGCGACTAAAGAGAGGGCGCAAAATTTGCCGCTTTGCGTATTTAGCGGCATAGAGGAACTGGCGCTGCCGCTGCAAGACAAGCTCGCCTCGCTCGGAGTTAAATTTTACGCGCAGGAGATCTCTTTTAGCGAATTTATCGCGCGGAGTGGCTAAGCGAGCAAATTTAAAATTTCAACTCCCGCTGCTGCTAAATTTTAAATTTAGCAGCAGGCGATCCTATTAAATTTCGTACTCATTCGCTTACTATTACTGTGCGTTAACGGCTTTGCGTACGCTGGAGCGAAAATTAAAGCGTAAAATCAAAATGTAAAATTGAAGTAGAATTTTAAGCGCCCTACTTCGTTTTTTACTTGCAGTAGGGCGAATTTGCTTAAAGTAGTGAACTAAAGCGAGGCTAAAATTATCCAAACCTTGGATCTATTATCTTGCTCAGTTAGAGCAGCTGTTGCGAGCGACGAGCTCTGCAAAATCTAGCGCTGCGTCGTAGTCGGGCTCAGAGGCTATATCACTTACAAGCTCTTTATAAACCACGACGCCTGCGGTATCTATGACGAAGATCGCTCTGGCGCTGAGACCTGCTAATGCGCCGCTGGCGATGAGGGTGCCGTAGCGGCGGCAAAATTCCTTATCGCGGAAATCGCTTGCAACGCGTAGATTTTTGATCCCCTCAGTCGTACAAAACCTCCCCATCGCAAACGGTAAATCCATCGAAACGACGATTACTTCGGTGTTAGGAAGCGATGCAGCGCGCTCGTTGAACTTGCGTGCCTCTGTCGCGCAGACGGGCGTATCTAGCGACGGCACGGCGACGATGATTTGCACATGCTTGCCGCTAGCGATCTCGATTTCGCTTAGATCTTGAGCTACTAAGCGCACTTGCGGCGCGCGATCGCCTAGATTTATCTCTTGCCCGCTTAACTCTACGGGCTTTCCTTGAAATGTTACTGTTGACATTTTTGTCCTTTGTTTTGAATTTGTAGCGGCGAATATACAAAAATTCCTTAAATTTCAGGTAAAATTGCTTTAAAAATCAAGGAGAGCAGATGGGCGAAGATATTTGGGGCGGCAGCAGTAATCCTGCATCGCTAGCCAGTATAAGACGTAAAAGCAGCGAAGAAAAAAAGCCTCTGGACGAGAAACCACAGGAGCAATCTGAGAATTTAGATTTAGCGCAAGAAGAACTTGCGGCGGATGATACTAGCGAGCAAAATTCTGCGATTCAGAATTCTATAGAACAAAATTCCGCTTTTACAAAA
>NZ_CALIBF010000055.1 GCF_938045465.1 uncultured Campylobacter sp. | reverse complement strand
CCCGACGAGCCGCGCCGCAGAAGCGCGCAAAGCGCGATAGCTCTGATTACGCGAGCGCTGCTGCCTCTGATCGCGCCTACGCTAACCTACACGATCGACGAAGTGATGCAGTTTGCGCCGCATATCATCAAAGAGGGCAAGGAGGACGCCTTTGATCTAATCTATAAGCCGATAGAATTTGACGATTTCATAGAATTTGACGAAATTTTAATCAAATCGAGAGAGAAATTTTTCGAGCTCATCGACGCGCTGAAAAAAGACAAGATCATCAAATCGACGCTCGAGCTGGTTTTAGAAACGAGCTCGAACGAAATTTTATCAAACGACATCCTAGGCGTGGCGGATTGGTTCATGGTAAGCGACGTGGACACTCTGCAAAGCGAGGAGGCTCTGGCGGAATTTAAGATAAACGATGAAATTTTCCGCCTCGTAAAATCCTCTAAACACAAATGCCCGAGATGCTGGAAATTTAACGCAAAAGAGCCTGATGAGCTCTGCCCGCGCTGCGCGAAGGTCATGCATGCTCGCTAGCCCCATAAGTCTCGGCTTCGTATTTTTTACGATCGCGCTGATCTGCGTAGCGACGGGCGTGGGGATCTATTTCGTGAATAAATTTAAGGATGGCAGATGATAAGTTTGAAAGAGGCTCTAAGCCTGAGCGCGGATGAAATTTCGGCGCTTAGAGCGGAGCTAAAGGATAAAATTTTAAAAACCAAAGAGCTCGGCGCCTACATCGAGCAGCTCACGGGCGAGGCTCTAAATATCAGCGGCGAGGGCGTGCCGATCGCGATCAAAGATAACATTCAGGTAAAAGATTGGAGCGTCACCTCGGCGAGTAAAATTTTGCAAGGCTACGTTGCGCCATACGACGCGACGGTGATCAAAAAGCTACGCGAGCGCGGCCTGGCGCCGTTTGGACGAACGAATATGGATGAGTTTGCGATGGGAAGCACGACCGAGAGCTCATTCTATGGCAAAACGCTCAATCCGACCGATCACTCGCGCGTACCTGGCGGCAGTAGCGGCGGAAGCGCGGCTGCCGTAGCGGCAAATATCGCCATAGCCGCACTCGGAAGCGATACGGGCGGCTCTATCCGCCAGCCGGCGGCATTTTGCGGCTGCGTAGGCTTTAAGCCGAGCTACGGCAGGGTCAGCCGCTACGGGCTCGCGGCGTATTCGAGCAGCCTAGATCAGATAGGACCGATTACGCGCAGCGTCGAGGACGCGGCGATTTTATACGACATTATCGCAGGGCGCGACGAGATGGACAGCACGAGCTACACGGGCGCTTACGAAAGCACCGCGGATAAGCTAAACGCTGATCGCAAGCTTAAGATCGCCGTTATAAAAAACTACGTGGACGAGGCCTCGCAGCAGGTCAAAGAGGCTCTAAATTTAACTATAGAAAAGCTAAAATCATTTGGACACGAGATCGTTTACCGCGATCTTTGCAGCTCCAAATACGACATCGCGACCTACTACATCATCGCAACCGCCGAGGCTAGCGCAAATTTAAGTCGCTACGACGGCGTGCGCTACGGAAACCGCGCGAAGGCTCTAAATTTAAAAGAGCTCTACGCCAACACTCGCGGCGAAGGCTTCGGCGACGAGGTCAAGCGCCGTATGCTTCTAGGCACCTTCGTGCTAAGCAGCGGCTATTACGACGCGTATTACATCAAGGCACAGAAGGCAAGGGCCTTCATCAAAAGTGAATATGAGGAAATTTTAAAAGACGCTGATTTGATCTTTATGCCGATCGCGCCTGGAGTGGCGTATAAATTCGGCGAGCTTAGCGATCCGCTTCGCGCGTATCTTAGCGACATCTACACGATCGGCGTAAATTTAGCGGGGCTTCCCGCGATCTCCGTGCCGGTAGCGAAAAACAAAGAGGCTCTTAATATCAGCGCGCAGCTCATCGGGCGCGCCTACGACGAACAAGCGGTGCTGGACGGCGGCTTGAGTTTAGAAAAAATCGTGAAAGGATAAGTAATGAGGATCGTCAAAAAGGCTCTGACCTTCGAGGATGTTTTGTTGGTACCGCAATACTCTGAAATTTTACCCAAAGAGGTCGATATCAGCACGAGTTTTACGAAAAATATCACGCTAAATACCCCTCTCGTGAGTGCTGCGATGGATACGGTCACCGAGTACCGCACCGCGATAATGATGGCGCGCCTCGGCGGCATCGGCGTGATCCATAAAAATATGGATGAAGACTCCCAAGCCAAGATGGTTCGCCGCGTAAAAAAGAGCGAAAGTGGCGTCATTATAGACCCTATCTCGATCAAGGCGGACGCCACGATCAAAGACGCGCTCGATCTGATGAGCGAGTACCACATCAGCGGCATTCCCGTTATTGACGATAACGGCGTGTTAATTGGAATTTTGACCAATCGCGACCTGCGCTTTGAAACAGACACCGCCGCGCTAGTAGGCGAAAAGATGACCAAAGCTCCGCTAATTACCGCCCCAAAGGGCTGCACTCTGGATGATGCGGAGAAAATTTTTAGAAACAATAAGGTAGAAAAGCTTCCGATAATCGACGCAAACGGCCACTTAGAGGGGCTTATTACGATTAAAGACCTTAAAAAGCGTATCGAATATCCAAGCGCCAATAAAGACAAATTCGGCCGCCTTCGCGTCGCCGCGGCGATTGGCGTAGGCCATCTGCAAAGAGCCGAAGCTCTCGTCAAAGCGGGCGTAGATGCACTTGTGATGGACTCCGCGCACGGACACTCCAAAGGTATTATCGACACGCTTAAGGAGCTGAAGCGAAATTTTGATGTCGACGTAGTAGTAGGAAACGTCGCAAACCCCGCTAGCATAAAGGATATCGCAAACGCAGGAGCCGACGCGATTAAAGTAGGCATCGGCCCGGGTTCGATCTGCACTACGCGCATCGTAGCGGGCGTGGGCGTGCCGCAATTTACCGCGATTAACGATTGCGCGATCGAGGCGGCTAAATTTGGAATTCCGATCATCGCAGACGGCGGCATCAAATACTCGGGCGACATCGCCAAAGCCCTAGCCGCGGGCGCAAGCTCGGTGATGATGGGAAGCTTGCTCGCAGGCTGCTACGAAACCCCGGGCGAACTCATTACGTTTCAGGGCCGCCAGTACAAAACCTACCGCGGCATGGGCTCTTTGGCAGCGATGCAAAAGGGAAGCTCGGATCGCTACTTTCAAGACGGCACCGCAAAAGAAAAGCTCGTGCCCGAGGGCGTCGAGGGGCGCGTGCCTTACGCGGGCATGCTAAAAGACGTGATCTTTCAGCTGCTAGGCGGCTTGCGAAGCTCGATGGGATACTGCGGCAGCAAGGATATCGCGACCTTTCAGCAAAAGGCGGAATTCGTCGAGATCACGAGCGCAGGTCTTAAAGAAAGCCACGTCCACGACGTCATCATCACGCAGGAAGCGCCGAATTACCGAGTAAATCAGTGATCCTTCAAAGCAAAATTCAAAATTTCGACGAGCCGCTTTATCTGGAGAGCGGTCGCGTCTTTTCTAACTTCAAGCTCGCCTATGAAACCTACGGCGAGCTAAATCCGGACAAATCCAACGTTATCGTCATCTGCCACGCCTTAACGGGTTCCGCGCACGCCGCAGGACTTTACGAGGGCGACGTTAAACCCGGCTGGTGGGACGGGCTCATCGGCGATCATAAAGCGGTCGATACGACGAAATTTTTCGTCATCTGCATAAATATCCTGGCTTCGCCTTTCGGCTCCACCTGCCCGCTCGACGTCGATGAAAGCAGCGGCCGCGAGTACCGCTTGCGCTTTCCCGTCGTGGTCGTCTCGGACGTCGTGCGCGCGCAGATGATGCTTTTAAAACACCTAGGTATTTCGCGCGCCCGCGCCGTTATCGGCGGCAGTCTGGGCGGCATGCAGGCGCTGTGCTATGCGATCGAATATCCGGAATTTGCGGATGAAATTTTCGTACTCGCAAGCACCTACGCCACGCAGCCTTGGGCGATCGCGTTTAATAAGATCGCGACCGAGGCCATCTTGCGCGATCCGAGCTTTAAAAACGGCAACTACGATAAAAATCTGATCACCGAGCACGGGCTTGACGGCATGGCGGTGGGGCGCATGGCGGGGCATATAAGTTTTTTAAGCCCAAGCTCGATGCAGGACAAATTCGGGCGCAACTACGTTGAAACTGACGGTCTTTACGAGATTAACGGACGCTTTCAGGTGGATCGCTACCTTGAATACAACGGCGAAAATTTCGCGCGCAGGTTCGATCCGCTGTGCTATCTCTACATCGCTAAGATGATGAATATATTTGATTGCACGCGCCACTACGGCAATCTCAAAAACGCCTGCGCGCAGATCAGATCGCGCCTGCACCTCATCTCTTTCAAAGGCGACGTGCTCTTTCCGCCGGGGCTAATGAAAGAAATTTACGATGCGATGAGCGATCTAGGGAAAAAGGATCGCACGAGCTACGCGCAGATCGACAGCGACTACGGACACGACGCGTTTTTGGTCGAGATAGAAAAATTTGATTACATCATAAAAAGGATTTTGGATGAGTTTTGAAGAAAAAATGGAGAAGATTAACGCGCTTTTAAAGAGCCTAAACGACAAGGATCTAAGCTTAGAGGAGAGCGTGAAGCTATATAAACAGGGCGTCGCGCTGCTAAAGGAGGCGAAGGAAATTTTAGAAAACGCCAAACTCGAGGTCGCCGAAATAAACGCACCCGAGCAGGCTTAGGAGGCGACGATGATAAATGTATGCGTTTTGCAACTACCGACGCTTTCGATGAGCGAAAATCGGATCGATTACTATATGAAGGTCGCCAAAGACAACGGCGCGCGGATCGTACTGCTGGGCGAATATGAGCTAAATTCCTTCTTTAGCGAGCTTAAAAAGATGCCCCGCTCTATCGCCTGCGAACAGAGCGAGCACAAGCAGGAGCTGATGGCGCGGCTGGCCGCCAAATACGACCTGCATATCGTAGCGCCGATAATCAGAGCCGCAAGCGGCGCGATTTTGAGGCAGGCGGGCATTTTCGGCGGCACGACTCAAAAAAGTGCGAGCTCTAGCGGCGAAAATTCCTTAAGCCTTAAAAGTGAGCCTGGTTGCAAAGGCGAGCCAAATTCCAAGAGCGATTTAAATTCCAACGGCGGCTTAAATTCTAAAGGCGCTTTAAATTCCAAAAACGAGCAGAGTTCCAAAGGCGGTTCAAACTCCTGCGGCGCGCACGCTTTAAATTTCAAAGCCGCAAATTCCGCAGACGGTTTAAATTTAAGCGCTTCGATCCCGAGTAACTCGAACGCTTCAAATTTAAAAGCCGAAAGCCAAAAAGATGCGAGCGAAGAGGAGATCTTTTGCGCGAGCGAAAACGAGCCTATCTGGGTGAAATCCTGCGCGAAATTTTCGCCCTCGGAGGTGAAATTTTACGATCAAAATATCCTGATGGACTATCCGCACTGGAACGAGGAGAGTTTTTTCGCCAACCGCAAAAGCCGCAAAATCGGTAAAATTTCGCCGATGATCTTTAGCGAGGGCGGCGTGAAATTCGGCGTCTGCTTCGGCTACGAGGCGCATTTTGACGTATTTTGGCGCTATTTTATGCAGAAAAACGTCGGCTGCGTGCTCGTGCCGTGCGCCTCGACCTTCGAAAGCGGCGGGCGCTGGCGCGAGCTTTTGAAGATGCGCGCGTTTACGAACTCGCTCTACGTCATCCGCGCCAACCGCATCGGCGAGGCGAAATTCGGCGAAAGCGAGTTTAAATTTTACGGCGAGAGCTTCGTCGTAACCCCCGGCGGCGAGATCGCAAACGAGCTGAAAAACGAAGAGGGCGTGCTGATGTGCGAAGTGGACGCGGACGAGATCGCTGCGGCGCGCGGGCTGTGGAAATTCCGCAAGAATCTAGTCAGCAGGGGGCTTTTATGAACTACTTTCACAGACAGATCCAGCTTTGGGGCGAGCAGACGCAGCGCGCGCTTGCGGACAAGCGCATCCTAATCATCGGCGCGGGCGGGCTTGGAAGCAGCCTTGCTTACGCTCTGGGCGCAAGCGGCATCGGGCGGATCAGCGTCGTGGATTTCGACACGGTGGCGCTTCACAACATCCACAGGCAAATTTTATTTACGCTTGCAGACGAGGGCAAATTTAAAGCGGACGTTTTTAAAAGCCGCACGGAGGCTCGCTACGACGGCGTGAGCGTGGAGGTACATAAGAGTCGCGCGGAGGAATTTTTCGCTAGCGCGATAGGCGCGGGCGAGAAATTTGATCTGATTTTGGATGCGACCGATAATCTCGCCACTCGCGCGCAGATCGATGCGTTTGCTAAGCAAATAGGCGTGCCGTGGGTGTTTGCGTCGGTGGACAGCTGGCAGTGCCAAGTCTGCTTCGTGCAGAATGCGGATTTTAAATTTTTCCCGAGCCTAAACGCGACACCTGCGGGCATAACGGCTGCTATAGTGATGTTTGCGGCGAGCTTTGAAGCAAATTTGGCGCTACGCTACCTCGCAGGGCTCGAAGTAAAAAAAGACCTGTTTTATTACGCAAATTTTTTTAGCGGCGAGCTGGAAGTTAGGAAGATAAGGTTGTAGTTTTGGCTCGGGCTAGTTTAAATTTAAGCCCGAGCTTGCGGGTTGACTTTATATCAAAAAGCTAACTTCGAGTATGTTGATTTAACTCTTGCTCCGTCATTTTATTCTCCTTAATATTTAGTTTTGATGACATTCTTTTCTTGCATTTCTTATCTCACCAGATGAGATCTCATCTATATATTTATCTAGCTTTTTTAAATTATCTTTATACGGCTGATCAAGCTTACGACCATTTTTATCTATAGTATACATATGGATGGATACCGCTTCCATTTCATTTAACTCGCTTGCAAATTTCGTATATTCATAAACATCTTTAAATGTAGAATTTCTATCTTTGCAATATTTGCGATATACCGTCGTTATAAGCGAAATTTCACTTTTAGGTATATAATAAGTTGCATCGTAGTTTATTTTATAATAACTATCCAAACTATATATATAGTTTCTATGACAATCATCATATTTTCGTTTTAGAAATTCCGGACTCGGTTGTCCGCCTACGTTATACTGCATAAGCAGCTTTAAAATCAGTTCGTAATTTGGAGTGCCCGAAAATGTATCATACAATGAAAAATCATATTCGGTAATATCAAATCCGTCCGTCGGTTCCGCTTTATCATTTAATATTCCTTCAGGCACGACCTTTTTAATATCGTTTCCGTACCTTAGACCTACCGTAGAGTTTTGAAATTTCCAAATATATGGCTTATAGCCGCTTTCTAATGCCATCTTTGCTATCTCATACATATTCGTATTCGTAAGATATGAAAAGAAATAATTCGGCTCTCCTATACTAATCATAGGGTAGTCGGTCTCATAAATCAACGTAAAATTTCCATAGTCACTTATTTGCAAAGATTTTATATGGTTATAATTCGGCGGAAGCAGCCTATTTCTAACGACTTCCGTCTCTTCAAATTTAACACCGTTATCCAAAAGTAGTCTTACCGCTTTAGTAGCATTATTTTC
>NZ_CALIBF010000054.1 GCF_938045465.1 uncultured Campylobacter sp. | reverse complement strand
TCTAGAATACAAAAAAACGGTTCAGGATGTTGTATGGCATAGATTTTTATATCATTTGCACCGGCAGATATGCTGTTATCAATAATATCTGCAACAGCCACCTCAAAAGTATACCCTATGTCACGAAGCGATCTAACAAAATTTGCGACATTCGGATTAATTTCTATCGGATCCATCCAACACCGCTACAATCTCTTTTGCGATTTTTTCAACCATCGGCACAACAACAGAATTTCCAGCTTGTTTATACAACTGTGCTCTTGATATGTTTGATGGAAGCATAAAATCTCGCGGAAATCCTTGCAAATTAAAGCATTCTTTTGGGGTTAATCTTCTTATTATACCGTTATTTAATATTATTGGGATATTATGTCCACCAGCACCCATATTTGCAGTCAAGGTAGGGCAAACATTTGATTTATTGGAGCGAACATAATAACGCCTATATTGATAAACAATGTTTTCATCTGTCACACTTTCTACTACTCTACGATGGATTTTATTGCTTTTGTCATTATAAATATCAGATTGAATAACGCACGAATCATCTAGGAAGGATTTTATATTTCTGGGGGTCTTGCTTGTTTCTTTTGGTATTTGAAATCTAGCGGATAATAAATTCTCTTGTTTTGTTTCTAGTATATTTTCTTTTATAGGCTTTTCAAATGAATAGTCGCTTTCATCTTTAAAGCCTACGATATATATTCTTTCCCTCCCTTGTGGTATGTCTGTATACTTTGCAACATTTAGTACAAATGGTATAAAAGAATATCCAGTCTTTTTTATTTCATCTTTAATGATTTTAAAAGTTTTTCCGTTATTATGTGTTGCAAGAGTTTTGACATTTTCTAAAAAATAGGCTTTTGGCCTCAACTCTTTTAATAGTCTCGATACTTCAAAAAAAAGCTTTCCTCGCCCATCTTCAAACCCTTTTCCGTGCCCAGCTTGCGAAAATGGTTGGCAAGGAAATCCTGCAGTAAGTATATCTATACTAGATAGATTTTATTATTTAATTTTTTAACGTCTCCTTCGATAAGATTTATGCTCTTATGATTTAATCTATAAGTCATACAGGCATTCTTGTCAATTTCATTTGCCCAAATAACATCACAATTTGAATTCTTAAATGCTTGACATATACCACCAACGCCAGCAAACAAACTTCCTACTCTATAACTCACAGATACCTTCTTATTTTTTAAGATTTTATAATAACGCTCATTAAATTTTGCTGATTTTATTTTTAAATTTTAGATCGTTGCTTTATATAATTGCAAACAATTTAATTATATTTCGAAGTATGCTTAAAAAGCTATTCAAGTTAAGGTTTCAAATTTCATTCTTAAAATTTAAAGGTAAATCGCGTAAATCTTACCGCTGAGCGCGACACAGTTTTTTTAAATTTAGCGCGCCGTCCTGCGCGTAGCGCGGTTAAAGCTTTTGGCTCGAAATCGCTTTAAATTTATCGCAAGCAAGACGGCGCCGCTTGCTAAATTGAACAAAGCCTGCTTTTACGGGCAAGGGGCTTATGCCTGCGGGCTCCGTGCAGTTTGAAATTAATATGTTAAGACTGAATTAAATGGCGCACGTAAAATTTCATGATTGAATTTTGCCGAGCTTGCTACGTTAAGCGATAATTTTTGAAATTTAAAATTCCACTCGCGGAATTTCAAAAAATTTTCCCGCAGATCGCATATCCCCACAGCGCGGCGTTGAGAAATAGGCTCATCATCACGGCTGTGCTTGCGGTGTCTTTGGCGCCCTTGGCTAGCGGGTGGATTTCGCTCGTGGCAAGATCGACCGCGCGCTCGACGGCGGAGTTTATGCACTCTAGCGCGATGGTAAAGACCGCGCCGAAGATCAAAAATAGATTTAGCACTGCGCCGAAATTCCAAAAAAATAGCGACAGCAGAAGCGGTACGAACACGCAAAGCTCGAGTCTAAAGCTACGCTCGCTGCGAAGCATCTCGGCAAGACCCGCCATCGCGTAGCCCCAGTTGGCAAAAAATCGGTATTTGGGCTGATTGCGCATAATTTTCCTTTAAATTTAGTCAAAATTTCGTATAATCATACCAAAATTTTTAGGCCAAAGGCTAAATTTGAAACTGATTAGTTGGAATGTAAACGGACTGCGCGCAGTACTCGGCAAAGACGGCTTCGCGTGGCTTGCGGAGCAAAACCCCGATTTTTTGGGCTTGCAAGAGATCAAGGTGAGCGAAAAGGACGCTCCGAAAGGGCTTTATGAGCTCGGATTTTCTCAGATCGATCTAAATTCCGCCGCTCGCGCGGGATATTCGGGCGTGGCGAGCTTGGCGAAATTTAAAAGCGAGACGAGCAAGGCGCTGTTTTTCCCCGACGACGAGGGGCGCGTGCTGCAGCACCGCTTCGGCGATGTCGTGCTTTTTAATATCTACTTTCCCAACGGCCAAAAGGACGAGGCGCGGCTGGCCTACAAGATGGAATTTTACGCGAAATTCCTAGCCTACGTGCGCAGTCTTGCAGAACAGGGGCTCGGGGTGATATTTTGCGGCGACGTGAATACCGCGCACCGCGAGATCGATCTTGCAAACCCCAAAGCAAACTCCAAAACCTCGGGCTTTTTGCCGATCGAGCGGGCGTGGCTCGATGAGGTGGAGGCGGCGGGCTTTGTCGATACCTTTCGTGCCGTGCGCGGCGAGCTGCGGGACGCCTACTCGTGGTGGAGCTACCGCTTTAACGCGCGCGCAAAAAACGTAGGCTGGCGGATCGATTATTTTTTCATCTCGGCTAATTTGCGCTCGCGGCTAAAGGATGCTTTCATCCTAAGCGATGTGATGGGCAGCGACCATTGCCCTGTGGGCATCGAGATCGAAATTTAGCCGGGGCAAATTTCACGCCGCGAGCTTTGATCTTGCGCGGCTCGCGGGCAAGGTGAGCGTAGCTTTGCAAGCTAATGCGCGGATTTAAAGAGGCGGTGCGTAAACACAGCGCGATAAAATTTTAAATTTAAGGAGAGAAAATGTTGAGCGATATCGAAATAGCAAATGCGGCAAAGCCGGATAAAATTTCAAAGGTTGCAAAAAATTTGGGGCTTAGTGAGGATGAGATCGAGCTGTACGGCCACTACAAAGCCAAGCTAAATATCAAGCCGCGCCCGCGCGCTTCGAAGCTTATTTTGGTCACGGCGACCAATCCGACGCCGTTTGGCGAGGGCAAGACTACGACCTCCATAGGCCTAGCCGACGCGCTAAAACGCCTGGGCAAAAGCGTCTGCCTTGCGCTGCGCGAGCCGTCGCTCGGACCGGTTTTCGGTATCAAAGGAGGGGCCGCGGGCGGCGGGTACTCGCAGCTGGTGCCGATGGATGATCTAAATTTACATTTTAACGGCGATTTTCACGCGATCACCTCTGCAAATAACCTAATTTCGGCGGTCATAGATAACTCGCTGTATCAAGAAAACCCGCTAAAGATCGAGAAAATTCTATGGAAGCGCTGCATGGATATGAACGATCGCGCGTTGCGCCACATCACCGTAGGACAGGGCGGGCGCACCGACGGAGTAGAGCGTGAGGACGGCTTTAATATCACCGCAGCTAGCGAGATAATGGCGGTTCTGTGCCTCTCGAATGATCTTGCCGAGCTTAAGGAAAACATCGCAAACATCATGGTTGCCTACGATACGCACGGAGAGCCTATATATGTGCGCGATCTGGGCTGCGCGGATGCCGTGGCGATCCTGCTAAAAGACGCGATGAAGCCTAATCTCATCCAAAGCCTAGAGCACACGCCTGCACTCGTGCACGGAGGACCTTTTGCAAATATCGCGCACGGCTGCAACTCCATAATGGCGAGCAAGCTAGCTCTAAGTCTTGCCGATTACGCCGTGACGGAGGCGGGCTTTGGAAGCGAGCTCGGGGCTGAAAAATTTATCGACATCAAGTGCCGCCGCGCGGGTATCGCTCCGGACGCCGCGGTGCTGGTTAGCACGATCCGCTCGCTTAAATACAACGGCGGCGCGGATAAAGAAAGTATCGCGAGCCCAGGTCTGCCCGCGCTTCAAAGAGGCATCGTAAATTTAGGTGGGCATATTGAAATTTTACAAAACTTCGGGCTAAATCCGGTCGTGGCGCTTAATCGCTTCAGCTTCGATAGCGACGACGAGATCGCTTTCGTGCGCGAGTACTGCAAGCAGCGCAGCGTGCAGATGGCGATTTGCGAAAATTTCGCCAAAGGAGGCGAGGGCGCGCTTGAGCTAGCCCGTCTCGTCATAGATGAATGCGAGCGCGCTAAGGAGCTGAAATTCGCCTATGAGCTTAGCGACGATACGGCGAGCAAGATCGAAAAGATCGCTACTAAAATTTACGGCGCGAGCGAGGTCGTTTTTGAGCCCGAGGCGCAAAAGGCACTACAGCACATCAAGGCTTTGGGGCTTGAGCGGCTAAACGTCTGTATCGCAAAGACGCAGTATAGCTTCAGCGACGATGCTAAAGCGCTTGGGCGGGCGCGCGGCTTTAAGCTCAGCGTCAAAGACCTTCAAATCCGCACGGGAGCGAGCTTTATCGTCGCCGTCTGCGGCAAGATAATGCTTATGCCGGGGCTGCCGAAGGTTCCTAACGCGCTAAATATGAGGATCACGGACGAAGGCGTTATAAGCGGGCTGGCGTGATTTGAAATTTTATTTTAGGCGCTCAAAACCAAAGCCGAAAATTCCGCGCTTGGGCGGTAAAATTTAGCTGCGAGCTTCGGCGGCGATAAATTTTGCTTGCAGATTGCGGCGAGTTTATCACGCCCCGGTTTTATCACGTCATGGTTTTGCTATGCCTCGGTTTTATTGCACCGGGTTTTAGCCAGTTGAGTTTTGATTAGTCGGATTAGTCGGATTAGTCGGATTAGTCGGATTAGTCGGATTAGTCGG
>NZ_CALIBF010000053.1 GCF_938045465.1 uncultured Campylobacter sp. | reverse complement strand
AGCCGAGAATCAGGCTCATTCGCCGCGCATCGCAAGTCTTGGCTATCCACTGCGGGTTGCAAATTTAAATTATTGGTTGTATGTCGCAGCTCTAGCCCGCCTTTTGCTTGCAGCGAGCTCAAATTTTTAGCCGCGCACTGTAAATCAGACCCATCGTATGCGCGCTCTAGCTCGTTTGCCGCACACTGCGAGTCGTCTGCTGCTAGCGTATCGCAGGCGAAATTACGGCGCGCCGTTTTGCTGAAAATTTGCGCATTCTGCGATCTGCCCTGCTCCGCGCAAACTCCAATATTTTGCGCGCTAAAATTTTGTGCCGCTAAATTGCGTAAATTTCGTAACGCAGAGTCCTGCTCTTGCGCCAAATCCTCTGGATTGCCAGCAAATTTCGGCGATATAGAATTTTCGCCTCGCGCCTTTAAATTTTGCGTACCGAAATCAGCCGCAAAGCCGGCCTCTGTGCGCCAAACAAATTCACGCTTTTTTAAAATCACGATCGGCTTGACGTTACAGTCTATCAGCGCCTCCTCTTCTGCGCTTAGGTTCGCTGCGCGCCCTGCTTGCGCTGCGTCGCGACACATGATCGCAAAAGGCTTGCTCGGGCGCTTTTTGAGCGTTCGCAGCATGCGTACCGCGCGCTCGTTCGTCGCATCGCAGACGATGTGAAAGCCGCCCATACCTTTGATCGCGCCGATCTGTCCACGCCGCAAAAGCTCCGCCGTGCGCGCTATCGCCTCCTCGCCGCTTGATAAAATTTCGCCGTCCGCGCCACATAAAAACAGCTGCGGGCCACAGTGCGGGCAGGAGATCGGCTCGGCGTGATAGCGGCGCGTGAGCGGGTCCGTGTATTCGCCGCGGCAGAACTCGCACATCTCAAATGCCCTCATCGTGGTGTTTGCGCGGTCATACGGCAGCGCGGCGATGATGCTAAGGCGCGGGCCGCAATCGGTACAGTTGATAAAAGGATAGTGGAAGCGCGGATTTTGCGGGTCGTAAAACTCTTTTTTGCACTGATCGCAGATCGCAAAATCTGGCAAAATTGGGTTAAATTTACGTCCCTCTTTGGATTGAGTGATCTTAAAATCAGTAAAATTTTGCGCAAAATCTTGTGTATTAATATCTGTGCGGATGATCCTATCGATTCGGCAAAGCGGCGGCGCCTCGCTGCGAAGGCGCTGTTCGAAAATTTTTAAAATTTCTTCTTCGCGCAGATCTTGCTCGACACTTTGTGAATCGTGTTTAAAGTCCTGCAAGTCCTCTTTCACATCTTGCAAGCCTTGCGGCGATTCATTCTGCGACATATCGCGCTGCTGCGACGAATTTTGCACGATGAAATTTTGATCCGACGAAGTGGGAAAAATGGAGCCCTGCTCGTTTAGATCGATCTCGAATAATTTTGGTAAAAATTTCTCGCTCGCTGTGGCTTGCGAATCGCTCGTCAAATCATGCGGCAAGCTCGTTAAATCTAAATCAGGCAGGCTTGCTAAATCATTCAATAAATCGCGCGACGAGCCGGTCAAATCATTTGGCGAGTTCGGTGTGCTCTGCGGCGAAAAGGAACTCTCGTTTAAATTTGAACTTGCAAAATTTCGTGATGAGTTCGTGGCCTTGTTAGAATCCGACTCGGCAGAATTTAAAGACCGAGCGGCTGATGACGATACTTTCTGTGCTTGAATTTCGTTAGAATTCGGCTCATCTAAATTTAAAGGGGCGGAATTTTTATCAATCGAGCCTTTTTGCGGCTCGGAAAGGTCTGCACAAACGATGATTTTAACGCCCTCGCCGTCGTTATAAACCTCGCCTTTTAGCCCCAAATCCACGGCGAGCTTGTAGACGAACGGGCGAAACCCGACCCCCTGCACTGCTCCGAAAACCTCAAATTTAGCCGCTTTCATGTATGTGCTTTCATAAATTTGCGCGGTGTAGGAGCTGTTTTGCAAGCAAGTTGCGCTCGCAGCGGGCGGATAAAACGTACCGAACGCTGCAAAATGTGCTCTAAATTTAATAAAATTTGTTCTTTCGTTTCCGCGCCCTTTGCCGCTTTTTTTGAAATTTCGCGCAATCTCGTTTGCGCTAAGCTTACCAGCATGACGCAGCTATCGGCACCGCAATGTCCGCGCAACTCGCTTGTTTTGCGGATAAGGTTTTGAAGCCTTGCCGAAAATTCGCATATATGCCCAATCTATCGAGCTTGAAGCGCGAAGCTGTCGCTAAAGCTCGCGTCAAAATTTTTGCAAAGCTTAAGCATTAAATCCGCGAATTTACGTCCGCTAAACATCGCGCCGCCGAAGACCAAAACGTCAAAGTCTCCCCTGCGCTCATCCGCCAGATCGCTTAAAAAGTAGCCCAAACTATCGAAAAATCCGAACGCAAACAGCTTTTCATTGGCTCCTGCGAGCGCATAGCTCATCGCCGAACGCAAAATTTTATCCACTCGCACGCAGCCGCGCTCGTCCGTGCAAAAATCAAGCCGCACCCCTTTGCCGCCCGTAAAATCCTCCGCAGCCGCCGTCAAAAATTCCGCATCGCGCCCCCAGATAAGCTGTGCAGCCACACTAAAGATACCGTAAAATCCCGCATTTGCGCTTTTTAGAATTTCATCGATTTTTGCGGCGTCTACGTTAAATTTGGCGTTGAAATTTTCAAGCAGTTTCGCGCCCGTCTCATCCGCGCAAATTTTAGCTTTAAGCTCGTCAAAGCTGCGCGGCAGATCGAATTTAAGTAGAATTTTTTTGGAGCTTTCGCTATAAATTGCGATCTCATCATCCGCGCCCACGCCCAAAAAGCAGCGCAAAACCCGTTTTTTGGGATCATCTAAAAGCCCTTTTTCACGGCACGTAAGCGCAAAAAGAGCGGAGTTTTTGTCCTTTGAGTTTTTTAGATATGAGCTTGCAGCGTCGCTTAAAAAGTCCTCGTTTTGCACGATCAAAAAGCCATTTTGCAGCGGCGCGACCTTAAAAAGAGGGTATTTTTGCGCCGCGCTTTCGCATTTTGCGCTTAAAAAATAGATCCCGTCGCTTGTCAAAGCACGCACCAGCGCAAACACGAATATGTCGCCCGCAAGCTTTACGTCAAAAAATTTAGGCGCGCCCTCGTGATTTTTTCTAAAGATTGCATTGGTTTTTAGGCTTATGAGCGGCTTTTCGAAGGCTGCGAGCGCGATTTTGCTCTTTTCGTCGCTCACAAAAATCCGATCCAGCGCGCCCACTCCTGCAGCTATCAGAAAGTCGGCGCTAAAATCCACGTCCGCTTTGAGCGTGAAAGTTGCGCCGCCGCGCTTAATCTGCACCTGCTGAGCATGAAATAAGTTTATGCGGCAAAACTCTAGTAAGCGGGCAAAATTCTCCCTGTTTACCGCCTCAAATTTTCCCTCATGAAGCACGCTGGCACCGCTTATTACTCCGAATTCGTTTTGAGACGGCTCGGAGTGAGCGAGGTATTCTTTCATCACTCGCGGGGTAAAGTTATTAAATTTAGCCGCGCTATGGGCGTTTGAAATTTCATCCTCTAAAAATTTACTTATATCGCCCGAGGAGGTATCTTCAAACGTGCCGTTAAATTTCAGCGCTTTCGCTTCGGCGCCGCCCTCGTCCACCACGCGTACGGAGGATTTTGCCAAAAATATGGAGTTTGGAATCAGAGGCATCGCCTCGTCGCTAAATTTTAAAATTTCATCCTCGCCGCCGCGCACGAAAAGGCTTATTAAGCTCGCCTCTTTTTTTAGGCAAAACTCAAGTGCGCTTTTGCGAGCATAAAACAGCAAGAAGTGCGCTATCATCGCGTTTTCATTAAGGTAGTTAAACTCATATGCTACTATCATCTCGCCCCCTTTTTGCAAATCGATCCGCGATATCTTGGGCGCTAAGATCGGCGATTTTTTCATGCGCGAAACCAAGATCCGATAGGTACTTAAGCGCCGTTTTTTCCATGATTTTTGAGGACTCTAATATCACAGAGCTTAGCTTAAAGCTCGCCTCCTTGATGCGCCGCGGCACGACCGCCAGAATTTTAACGTGAGGCAGATCGCCGCAAAGATCCATCATCTGCAGGGTTTGAAGCATTTCGACCTCGTGCGCCGAGCCACTCCAGCTGATCTGCTTAGGCATCGCGTCGTAGTCGAAAAAATACACCTCGCCGCCCTTTGCGCCGTCCGCGTCTATGCAATCTACGAGCAAAATTTCATCAAATTCCGCTATCGTAGGCATCAAAAAGCTAGCTAGCGTCCCGCCGTCGATAAATCGGATCTGATCCGCGCTGTTGCTCGGCGCGGCGGAATTTTCGGCGATAAAGTCCGCATTGATATAGCTTTGCGCTGCGGAATTTATGACGGAATTTTGCGAAGTAGAATTTGAAGCTGAATTCTGCTTTGCGGAATGTTCTGGAGTAGAATTTCGGTCTAAATTTACTGCCGCGGAATTTCGCTCGGAGTTAGAATTTTCATCCGCAGAATTTTGATCGGAGTCGCGCTCTGTGGAATTTTGCGAGGTAGAATTTTGTATCGCAGATACTTGGGCGGAATTTTGCATAAAATTCTGCGCCGCAAAATTCTCGCCCGCCATAGAATTTCGTGCGGTAGCTTTAGGATAAAATTTATAGTTCTGCGCGAGCGCGCGGACGAAGTGCACGCCTATGCCCTCGTCCGCGTAGATGACGTTGCCGATACCCAGTACCAGCACCCTCAAGCGTGCTCTTCCTTTTTAAATTTATAGCCGCTTACGATCGCATCCATTGCGCCGTCCCTGCCCTTGACGGCGTTAAAGACCGCCATATAGACGTGGATCGGTACGAAGATTATGATGATATTCATGCAAAGATGATGTATCATTCGCACTTCGCTTAGACCGCCCATCGCCGCTTCCAGCGGGCGCAAGAGCCCGTATAGCGCGCCGCCGAGCCCTTCGTGATAGACATGCACATATAAGATCATACCCGTTAGGCAGATTACGAACAGCACTAGATAAAAGCCCAGATAGGAGATGAACTGTAGCGGATTGTAAACGCCGCGAAGATGCGGGTGCTCGCCCAAAAAGATATAGTATTTGATCTGAGCTATCCAGACGCGCGGGCTAAAAAAATCCTTGATGCTTAAAAGCTCTTTTCTGCTCTTTTTATCGAAGAAGAAAAGATAGGTTTTAAAGATCGCCGCACCGATCATCGCAAAGCCGAAGATCAGATGCACGAATCTAAATTTAGCCTGCATGAAAAGCACCGGCTCGGGACTTACCTCGGGCGCGGTAAAAACAAAGGCGATGTAATATCCGGTAATCACCAAAATCGTAATGCAAAGCGCGCGCAGCCAGTGCGTGAGCCTAAGACCGATTGAGAACTCGTATTCC
>NZ_CALIBF010000052.1 GCF_938045465.1 uncultured Campylobacter sp. | reverse complement strand
TGAAATGCTGCAAATACATCTTCAATAGCTAAGAATAGCCCTACAAGTGGGAATTTAGTAGCAAGTGCCAAACCACCTATAACCTTAAATGCTGTTTTTGCTCCATCTGGTAAAGCATTAAAACCTTTTTTTATATCTCTAAAAACTCCCATAAAAGTATCTACAAAACTTCCACCAGCTTTGAATACTTTTGTTATCATATCTTGAATACCTTCTGCATTGTCTGCTATAAGTTCCCAAAACTTTGCTCTTGTATCTCTTATAGACATCCCCCAAACCTCATATAAATCACCTATTCTGTTTTTGGCAGATGTTATTTTACCCTCAGGAGTTTTTAAAATTTCTTTGTTTTTGTATGAAAAGCTTAAGCCTTCAACCCTCATCCGCGCCCCTTATTTAGCACGATCGCTAGGAAAAACAGCGCCCCGATGAAGGAGGTGATTATGCCGATAGGAAAGATTACGCCGCTTATTAAATTTTTACTCAAAATCGATGAAAATGAAAGAAGCAGAGCTCCTATCAGAGCCGAAAACGGAAGGAAAAATCTCTGCTCCGCGCCTATTAAAATTCTAGATATGTGCGCTCCTAGTAGTCCAACAAAGCCGATCGTACCTACGAAACAGACGCAAGTAGCGGTTAGGACCGAGGCTAAGATCAGCATTTTTATTTTAAAAGAGTGCACGCAAACGCCCATGCTTTGAGCTATTTCGTCGCCTAGCAAGACCGCGTTAAAGCTCCAGGCATTGTAAAGCGATATGAAAAATGCCGCCGCAAATCCCGCGAGCATAATCGATAAGCTCGCGTAATTCGCCTTCGAAAGCGAGCCGAAGGTCCAAAAAACAATACTCGAAACCTCCGCTTCATCCGCGACGTATATCACGAAGGCCTGCAAGCTCTGATAGATAAAAACCAAAATGATCCCTATTAAAATGATGCCCGAAGAGCCTAAATTTATGCGATTTGATAAGCGGTATATGAAAACGATGCTTAAAATAGCGAAGAAAAATGCAAAAAATCCTATGCTTAAAAAATTCCCCGCAAAAAACACTATGCCGACGGCGGCTCCAAAGCCTGCTGCAGAGCCCACTCCTAGAGTGTAGGGGCTAGCGAGCGGATTTGCTAACAGGGTCTGCATGACGGCGCCGCTAAGTCCTAGGCTTGCTCCCGCTAAAACGGCCGCTATCGCCGCAGGTAGCCTCATATTAAAGACTATAACGCTTAGATTTTTATCTGCGCTGCGCGAAAAAAAGGATTGTAAAATTTCAAAAAAACCGTAGTTTGCGGGCCCGTTTGCTATATCAAGTATAAATAAAACAAATAAAAGCCCCGTGCCGCAGCATATTAATAAAATTTTTCTAAAGACGAGGCTTTTATAAAATTCTGCGGACATTAAAAATCAATCATCCACGTTCCGCTAAATTCGACCGGATAAAATTTATCGAAAAATTCCTTCAGCTCTGCGGCAGGATCTATATCTGCAAAGAGCTCGGGATGTATTTTTTTCGCGAAAAATAAAATCCCCGCAAAATCGAAAATATGCCTGCTTAGATCGTGATAGATCGCGTAAATTTTATGATTTTTGACGGCGTTTATGTTTTGCCAGCCGCTCCTTTGGGCGTAATCATTAAAATTTGCCGCGGCCTCCTGCTTGCTTACGCCGTAGCCTAGCGGGATGTTCTTGCCGCCGTTTGGAAAATAATTCCCCGCAAATATGATAATATCGGGATTTTTATTGACTATAAATTCCGGATTGAGCGGCGAGGAGGCGCCTTTTATCAGCCCTTTTGCGATATTTTCTCCGCCGGCGGCGCCGACGAAGGCTCCCCACATCTTATCGTCATACGATACGCCGAAAACGCTAGCGCCCGCCTTTTCGCTAAATTCTACGTAAACTTTGGGCTTGGTCGTATTTTTGGCTTTGGCGAGCCTTTGTTCTACGAGCTCGAATTTTGATTTATAAAATTTATTCACTTCGGCTATCCTGTCTTGCTTACCAAAAATTTCGCCTAGAATTTCCATGCTTTTCATGTGGTTTTGTAAATTTTCATCATGAAAATCTACGAACACCGCAGCAATGCCCGAGCTATCTAAATTTTTCAAATTTTGCTTAACTTTTTCGTAATCGTTTTTTGCAAACAAAACCACATCGGGCTTTAGCGAGACGATGCGCTCGAACGATAGAGTGTTTTTGCCGACGTAGCCCACATCGGGGATCTGATCTATGCTCGGAAATTTTTTCAAAAAAGCCTGCCACGTCGCTTCTCTGCGACCTTTCCAGTATCCTTTGGACCATCCTGCGATTTTCGAAACGCCCTCTTCACCCGTGGTTACGAAGTACTCTTCGAAATAAAACGTCAAAACGACCTTTTCTATCTTGTCCTTTACCTCAACCTGCCTGTCTAAAACGTCGGTGAGTGTAGCGGCGTTTGAAAAAACAAGCAGCAGCGATATAAATAAAATTTTTCTAACCATAATGAGACCTCCTTAAAACGGTTAAATTTCACCGCTATTATACCATAAATAATATTTTTTATAAAATAGTATTATAAAATATCTTTGCCGAAGGGTTAAATTTTACGACGCGCGATTTTGAATAAATTTCAATAAAATAATAAAAAGTATCAATATTTACAATATCTTTTCGTTCAATTTAGACTTCATTACAT
>NZ_CALIBF010000051.1 GCF_938045465.1 uncultured Campylobacter sp. | reverse complement strand
TGATCGGTAAGATGTGTGTAAGATTAAGACGCGGCAGTTAATTTTTATTATTTTGGCTTCTTGTATTTGCATATGGTAAAAGTGATAAAAAAATGCGTAAAATTTAGCCTAAAAGTAACTATAAAAATTTGTTTTATGCTTTAAAATTTGGTTTATTTTATTCAAATAGCCATAAACGCTACTTCCGCTTCGCCGATATTAATGACCTTGCCTTTGCGCGCCATCACGCCTAGGCCGTGCTCCATGTCCCACGAGTAGCTAAACTCAAAGCCGATTTTGCGTCGTCTAGGATATAGATATTTTACAGCTCCAATAGTTCGCTAAGCTCCTGTGGCGTGCTGATGCCTGGCATGAAATCGCTTTTCGTCTCACTCGGATAGTCGTAGATCTCCTGCCATTTTGGGTAGTTTTTTAAAATTTCAGCTAAGATGTCTGTTAAAAATTCTTCCTGATTTTGCTTTAGAAATTCTACGCGTCCGATTGTGCCTGGCTAGGCTCGCCTGTCTCTTAGCTATCTTCATCTAAAAAGGTGCAGCGAAATTCGCCCTCTTGTTCTAAAGCTTTACCGAAATACTCCAGCCGCAGCGGGAAACTAAAGTCCTTGTATTCCTCATCTTCAAATTTAGGCAAAATTTTAGGCTCCGCAAGATGTGCATTAAAAAACTCCGCGACCTTTGGGCTGCGGATGAAAAGATACTCCTCAATCGCTTCGTAACTTTTGCACAAAAATTTAAGCGCCTCCTGCTCTGCTTCGCACTCGAGGCAGCATTCGCCTTTATAATAATCGCTCACGTAGGGCGGATTTTCATTACTTCTGGCGTACTTGTCCATCTCGTCTAGCCAGCGCAGCATATTTGGGGCGTCGCGCCCATTTGTACTCATTTACCATGCGCGCCGCGTAGATGTATGAGGCATAGACGCGGTTTTTCTCATCGTCCGCCTCCGCCCATTTTGCCTCGATAAAGCAGATAATTTCCACCTTTGTAATCTTGGATTTTTTAAGCAGCGATCTGTCTAAGAAGACGCCGATCTCATCCATTATTTTTTACGCGTCCATTACTACTCCTTTATAAATTTTTTGCCGATCTGCCTTACGGTCTGAAAATAATCGCCGAATTTTTCCTCGACTTTTTTGAAATTTTTTATCTTGTATACGTCCTTTTTGTCGCGATGACAAAGCATTAAATAGATCGTAAAGTGTAAAATATCTAAAATTTCAGCCCTTAAATTTTTATCTTCTATCTTGGTTTGTAGGCAGATTTTTAGAATTTTTTTGAAAATTTTCTTATCAAAATAGCAAAAATCATAGAGCAAAACGAAAAATGAGCCGTCATTGCTCCTATCTACCTGCGCCCTTAAAAAGGCTATATCATCGCTTGCGTTCGTCATTAAAGCCACCTTTACTATTAGTTTAAGCCCAAATAGCACGGCGGCGCCGATGAAAATAATCGAGCAATGTTGGTGCGATCATTTTTTCTCGGCGTTAGTTAAATTTTGCGTTGCAGGCGCGCTCTTAGGGCCGGTCTTGCGGCTGGGATTAGTTAGCAAAACTTGATCTTTCCTGCCGCTAATTTTGATTGTCGGCTCGTTTGTACCAGCCCTCTCTCGCACCTTTGCGGATGAAATTTTATCGGCATCTATACCGTTCTGAGCCGAAATTCTATTTTTCTCATTTCTTTGCTTGAGCTGTCCGCATGCCGCGCTGATATCGAGCCCTTTGCTCTGGCGGATCGTGCAGGTGATGCCGTGAGTGCAGAGATAGTCTTGGAATTTCACCATATCGCTA
>NZ_CALIBF010000050.1 GCF_938045465.1 uncultured Campylobacter sp. | reverse complement strand
ATATTCTCGTTCTCGCTCGGCTTTACTTTATCTCACGTAAGCATCATATCGAATGCGGTTTTTGGCGCATCGCTATTGCCTTACGCTTCCTTGGGCGCCGAGATCGTAAAAGCTATCCTAACGATAATTTCAGCATTTTATATCGCTGATAAAATTATCGACTTTCGCATTTTAGGCATCGATTGCAAGCTAAATTTTATATTTTTCATCGCCTTTGCGACGATAGGCGTGATTATCGTTAGTCTGCTATCTTTATTTATGATCATCGGCATAATGATATTAAATAAATCGGAAATTGCATTTGCAACGATGTGTCTATCTCTCGGGCCGATTTGGACCGCTTGGTTATTTCATATCAGCAGATACAGGCTCGGGGCTTTCTTGCAAAATTGCAGCCCAACGACAAAATCTACGGCAAGAAAATACAACATAGACAAGGCGCTATTGGTCATTATAATAATAATAGCGCTGCTGATTCTTATACCGATAATAGCGAAGCTTTTGTGATTTTTATTTTAAAATTTTAAACCAGCCGTAGAATTCGTTCGCTTCCAGGTGCGGATCGCCCGCACTGGAGATGAAAAGCGGCTGTAGAGCGGCATTTGCTCTAAAATTTCCCGCGCCCCTCATCTGCGCGCTGTAAAAAATAAGCGCGTGGCTCGCAAACTGCGCGAACTCGTCAAACGAACTCGCACCCGCTTCTATCATCGTGATTTTCGCGCCCGCAGGCAGCGAGCGCGACACCTCCACCTTGCGATCCGCGACGCCGAAAAGCGGAATGCTCGCATCAAAATCCGAAAGTGTGCGGCGCGAGTGGATCCACACATCGGGTGCGCGTAGCTTTAGATTTTGCGGCGCAACGCGCGCATCTAGCGCCAGCATATCGGCGCTACTTGCCAAAGCGCTAATTTCATCAAATTTAGCCGCACGCACATCCAGCGTCGGTCTGTCGGCGCGCACGGTCTGCCCGCCCACGCCTACGTAATCGCACACGCCGCGCAGCTCGTGCACAAACGCGCGCTGCTTCTCGCTGCCGATCCGTCCATGCACCGAGCCGTTTAGCGCGGCGTTGATTTTGATGAAGCAAAAGCCGCTCTCGCGCGCCAGATAAAACGGCTCCGCAAGCTCCGCCGCCGCGGCAGGGCAGACGTTAAATTTTACCTCTATGCCCCTGCGGCGTAAAATTTCTGCGCCGCCCGCAGCCTGCGCATTCGTATCACGCGCGCCGATTACCACGCGCGACAGTCCGAGCTCCGCCAAAAGCTCGGCGCAAGACGGGGTCTTGCCGCGGTGTGCGCAGGGCTCGAGCGTGACGTAGGCGCAAGCGCCGCGCAAAAGCCCGCCGTGGCGGTTTAAGATGAAATCGTAAGTGAAGCTCGGCTGCAAAAACGCGCTTTTTAGGGCTTCTAGGTTTTGAAATTTAACGCCGAATTTGCGGGCATATTCGCGAGCAAAGTCCTGCGCGAAATTTGCGTCCAGATCGCACAGCGCGGCGAAAACGGCGTTTGCCTCGGCATGCAAAAAGCCCGCCTTTTTGTGCGCGCCTATACTTAGAACTCTGCCGCTCTTATCCAGCAGTGCGCAGCCCACGGCGGGGTTGGGTAACGCCAGAGCCTGATAGCGCCACGCAGCCCGCAGCGCCAAATCCATGTAAAATTCGTCGTTCATACAAAATCCAAAATTTAAATTGTCCCGCTCCGCCGCGATCGCTTAGCCGATTTTACGATTAAGCCGCGTTGCAAATAGTTACCGGGGTGCGATCGCAATGTGCGCGCTGCAAAACTCGCAGAGGCAGTATTTGTCGCGAGCGGTAAAATTTAAATTTACGACAAAGCGTAAAATTTAAAATTCTGCTTTGCAGCAAAAGGTTTGAAATTTTACCGCGTCAAAACAGCGCGTAAATTTTAAATTTAACCGCTTTCGGGCGCGACGTAAAATTCTAAAGCAACGCGCAATCGTCACGCAAAACTTATCTTTTAGCGGTGCAGCGTGAAATTTTAAAGCGCCGCTCGGTGGCGTGAAATTTATTTCTTGTCGGTGCAATCTGAAATTTCAAAACAAACAAGCGGCGCCGGAATTTTAAAATTTTGCGCCGAGCGCCGCGAGCCGTAAGCCGTCAAGAGCAACCGGGGGCCGTAAATTTCAAAAGCGATTTTAAAATTTAAAGCTCGAAATTCCAAGCCAAAATTTCAAACAAGCAAATCCCGCGCAGTAAATTTTAAAGCCTCATTCGCAAAATTTCAAATCTGCGCGCAAGGCTCTAAAGCTCCGCCGCTACCACTGCACGTAGGTTCGCGCCTTTTTGATCTCATCGAGCCGCACGCTTACCTCGCCGCCGTCCGCGCGCAGTCTAAGCACGCTGCCTTCGCAGCCAAGCACCTCGCCGCTTAGCTTCTGCCCGTCCGTGCGGCTTAGGCGCACCAGCTCGCCCACGGAGTTTGCGAAATGCTGCGGCTTGCTTAGCTTGCGCTCAAGCCCGGGCGAGCCGACCTCCAGCGTCCATTCGCCCTCAAGCGGCGGCTCCACGTCGAAAATCGGCGAAAGCAGCCGCGATAGCCGCTCGCAGTCGTCTAGGCCCACGCCGCCCGCTTTCGTGATGCTGATGCGATAGATCGTTCTGCCGTTTTCGCTCACCGTCTCCACGTCGTAAAGCTGCACGCCGCACTCGCGCGCCAAAGCCTCTAAATCAACCATTTTTGCGCAGCTCCTCCTCTATTTTGTCGAATAGATCGTCCATTTTGTTTTGATACTCCAAGCGGTCGTCAAATTTGAAGTGAAACGCGGGGCAGCGGTACCAGCCCTCCGCCTCGGCGCAGAAGTTTTGCAAATATCTCGCCACGCGGCCGAGCTTTTCGAGCACGAATTCCTGCTCACGCTCGTCGAAGGCGTTTTTATCCAGATACACAAACGCGTCGTAGCGCCCGCGCTTGCACTCCACGTCGGTGACGCACAGCCCGCGCAAAAGCTCGTCCTCAAGGCTCGCGAGCGCTTCGGGGATGAGCTGCTTTAGCACGCTTTGCGTGCGCAGTCTTCTGAGTTCGGTCGGATTCATCTTTACCTCGCTATCTTAAATCGCCGCAGACTGCGCGGCGATGGAATTTTATTTTGCGTCTTGCGATGACGGAATTTTATTGCTTTGTCGCAGCGGGGCATCCGTCTCGCGACGACAACGCAGAATTTTATCTCGCGTCTTTCAGCGACGAGAAATTTTATTTCGCTTGGGCATGACGATGCGGAATTCTATTTCGCTTCGGCGTTGCGAAATATCCGTCCTGCAGCGACGCGGTCTGTTTAAATTTGACGCAGCTTGCGATGCGTCGGAACGTCTATTTAAATTCTAAGCGGTTTGCTGCGCGCCGGTATTGCAAGCGACGCCGCACTTTTTAAAATTTCGCTTTTAAATTTCAAAATACGCAATCTCGGCTTTGAAATTTTAACTCGACACTTTGCGCTTAAATTTCAAACGCAGATCGCGCGAGAATTTCATGGCTCGCGTACGGAAGCTCGTCGCATAACCGTACCACTACCGCAGAAATATTTCCGCGCCAAGACGCGGTGCTATTCTACGCCGTATTCTGCTCGCCACGGCACGCTATATCACCGCCGCGCTGCTGTT
>NZ_CALIBF010000049.1 GCF_938045465.1 uncultured Campylobacter sp. | reverse complement strand
ATTTAAATTTCACCGAAGATGATGCGATAGATGCTTCAAGTGCGGCGAGCGGCGGAAGCGTATCGACAAACTCTACAGCGACTAGCGCGGCCAAGACTGCACCAAAAAGACGCCGTCGTATACGCAAAAGCGCTTAGGTGTGTTGGGCAGTAGGACTTTGCACAAGTTCTACTGCCGATAAGGAATTTTTGTCAACTTATTTGAGAAAACCCGTTTTGCATAAATCATTTTCATTAATTCCAGCCTCTTTTATAAGTTCCTGAATATCTCGTCTATTATATAGGCTAATATACTCCGTTTTGTCATCACTTAATAGCTTTATGCTAGTCAAAATTCCGTTCTCATTGCATTCCATAAATTCTTCTTTGCCATCGTTATTTGTTTTCGATACTCTTCGTATATAACCATTTTCATACCAATAACGTGATGTTTTATTGCTGTCGCGCTCGCTTTTTAGTTGACCATTTTTGTACCAATTACGCCATGTTCCATCATTATTTTCTTCGCTCTCTTGTTGTCCATTTTCATACCATGTTTTTTCTCCAACGTCATCATATTGAGATTTTAATTGTCCATTTTCGTAATATTCTACATAATTTTTTGTTTTATAACCATCTTCGTAGTCAGTTTCGCTTTTTTTCTGCCCATTATCATACCAAGATGTAATTTTTAAAAGTATTCCTTTTTCATCATATATTTCTTCCTTTATGAGTATCCCGTTTTCATTATTTGTTTTGACAGAGCCTAAAAGTTTATTGTCTTTATAGTTTCCTTCTTTTATCATTCCAGAACCTATGCTTTGCTTAAACGGTCCATCCTTTTTACCGTTTTTATATCTCATTTCTAGTTTAAAATCGCCATTTGAATACCATTCTCTTGCAATTCCATGAATTTGCCCTGCTTCGTTATAAGGGACTTCTCTTACTAATGCACCGTTTGCATTGTGAAATTGTCTGACTTCTTTTACTTCGCTGCTTTGTCCCTCTATATCGCCATCACAACCGCACACAAAAATCAGCAGGCAAGAGATGAACATAAATTTTTTCATTTTTAATCCTTTAAATTTTTAAAGTATTTTATGGCTTCTTCTATATTTTCGCTTTTGCATATCACTTGTCCGCTTGGATTTTTATTTACTAAAATCGTTTGTAAAAAACCTTCGCTAAAACACCAGGGTAATCTTACATATCTTTCATATGGATATCCTTTAGGGTTTTTATCGCCTTTCTTATCTATAATCCATCTTATGCCGATAGATTTTTTATTCATATCTTCGGCTGTCCCGAAAACTACGCAAAACCAGTCATCTTGGTATAGCAGTTCCAACTCCTCGTCATTCTTATATGAAAAGAACCTCTCGCACTCTATTGTATTGTCTCTTTTCATTTTTTGCTCCTACGAAAATTTTGATTAAAATTATATTAAATATAATATAAATATAAACTTATAAAGCATAATATTTATGCTTTATAATCCTAAAAATAGTAAATATTATGCTGTTGGAAATTTAACCTCTTTTTTATAGTCTATCGTTTAAAAAATGGGGCGAAAATGACAAAAAGAGATATAGCAGGATACTTGGGCGTAGATGTGCAAACACTAAGAAATTGGAAAAAAACGCGTCCAAATTTGTATCGCGTTATCATGCAAGGTCTTGCGATAGATGATACCATCGAGCATATGCGAAAAAGCTACGAAAAGCTTTTAGAATTTTCAAACGAAACTAAAGATAAAAATACGAAAGCTCTTTAATCTTATTGACGTTGTGTTGCGTGTTTGCACAGCATTCTTTAAAATTCTAACTTTAATACTATAAAATTCCTTAATTTACCTGCCGCAAATTTAAATTTCGCTACAATCGCTTTTTAAAATTTCGCGCCGAGTGCGCGCAAGAAGCTAAATTTAAAGGATCACGATGGATTTTAAGATAGACGCCACAGACGGCGCGGCGCGCGCCTGCACGATCCGCACGGCGCATAGCACGATCCGCACCCCCGTTTTTATGCCGGTCGGCACCGTGGGCGCGGTCAAGGCGCTTGATGCGACGGACGTAGTGCAGCTCCTGGGCGCGCAAATCATCCTTGCTAATACCTATCACATGTATCTGCGCCCGGGCTCGCGGGTGGTGGCGGAGTTTGGCGGGCTGCACGGATTTACGAAATTTCCTCGCAGCTTTTTGACCGACAGCGGCGGCTTTCAGGCCTTCAGTCTGCGCGCAAACACCAAAAACGACGAGGGCGGCATAAAATTTAAAAGCCACATCGACGGCAGTATGCATTATTTCACACCGCGCTCGGTGCTCGATACGCAGTATGAGCTAAACTCCGATATTATGATGATTTTGGACGATTTAGTGGAGTTGCCGCGTGAGCCTGGCGCATTGAGCTGCGATGATAGATCGCGGCTCAAAAAGCGTATCGATCTAAGCGTCGCGCGCACGATAAAATGGGCTCGCGAAGCGATAGATTATCACGAGGTCATGAAATCTCGCGGCCTACACGCGCATCAAAACATCTTCGGTATCATCCAGGGCGGCACTGACCCGCAGGCGCGCAAATTTTGCGCCGAAGCGCTGTGTGAGATGAGCTTTGACGGGCTTGCGATCGGAGGGCTTAGCGTGGGCGAGAAAAACGAGCTGATGTACGACACGGTAGAAGCCATGATGCCATACGTCGATGCGGCGCGCCCGCGATATTTGATGGGGGTCGGTACGCCCGAGGATCTCGTCGAAAACGTCGCTCGCGGCGTGGATATGTTCGACTGCGTGATGCCTACGCGCAATGCCCGCAACGGCACGCTATTTACGAGCTTCGGCAAGATCGGCATCAAAAACGCGGGCTTTATCAGCGATCACGATCCGATCGATCCGCACTGCGACTGCTACACGTGCAAGCGCTTCAGCCGCGGCTATCTAAATCATCTATTTCGCGCGCGCGAGCTTAGCTTTTACCGCCTGGCTAGCATTCACAATCTGCATTATTACCTGCGCCTTGCCGCGGATATGAGAGAGGCGATCGTGCACGGGCGGTTTGCGGAGTTTAGGCGTGAATTCTACGCCGCACGAAGCGGGGCGCGAGATTAAATTTCAGCAGGCGAGGGCGCGGATTTAGCGCGATAGTTAAATTTAGCCGCGGTAGTGGGGCGGAATTTTAATACGGCGCGCGGACGGCTAAATTTAAACGCGACAAAATTTGGTGATGAAATTTAATTAGCTGCGGAGCGCAGAGCCCATAGCTTTAAATTTGATTTGAATCCGCGCTTAGATTTTTGTATCGATTAGAATTTTATTTCGGCAAAATTTTATTATGATAGAGCTATGTATTGGAATTTCGCCGTAGAATGCGATGTGAAATTTAGCTTTGAATTTCGCGCCGAATTACGTGGATAAAATTCTGCTTTGATATGCGTTGAGCGCGCGAGATTTAAAGATGGAATTTAGCGGTAAGATTTTACAGACGCGATGTAAAATTGCTATGGCTTTTGTCAAATAAAAGAGGGACATTGTATCGGAATTTCGCAGGCACACTGGTATTTTTGTAAGCGTGCATTAACGCATATAAAAGACATATATTGTTTTAGGGCGTGCGATCTGCGCCTAAAGTTATAGAATTTTATTTCGATAAAATTTTAATGCGGTAGAATTTTACTTTGATAAAGTTCAAATCCCCGCTAAATTTTGCGATGAAATTTTTAGTGGAATTCTATCGTAGTAAAATTTAATCATAGCGAGATTTGCAGTAAAATTTCGCAGAATTATTTTTTAATCCGCCTTAACATACAAAATCCAAGGAAATAAAGCGGCGACATAACGATAAAAATTATGATGTACCTCCATACCGTGCTCGCAAAAAATAGCCCCGTTAGCTCCATAAATTTTATCGATGCACCAGTATAGCGGTCGCCGATACCGATGAAAATAATAGCTGCGAGCTCCACAAGCAGCGCAGGAGCAAATAGGATCGAGCCTGCGGTTTTGAAAAACATAAATGCAAACGCTTTGAACTTATAATAAAACGAAATTAGCCCAAATCCGATCACGCCGCAGATGAAAATCTGCTCGAACTCATCCAGCCCCAGGCTCTTATCCTGCAGGATCGTAGAGATGACGCACAGGATGATAAAGACGTTGTAATTCGCCATTTGACGCATCGGGTATTGATCGTGCGTCGCTATGGAGAGTAGGTTTATCGCGCGGTTAAGCGGCAGCAGATAAAATAGCGCAAAACTAAGGAAAATCAGCAGATCCATTACCATATAAACCGTGTCTTGATTGACATAAGCTTCGATCTGCGAAAAAGATAGAAATATGCTTGCGATTTGCGAACGGAATATCAAAATAATGACTATCGGCACTATGGGCAGGATTATGGATTTAAGTCCTTCCTTGCGGATAGATGAAGTATAAATTTTACTCTCGACACTTTGCGTAGTGCGCAGATCATCGGTTTGGACGAACTCAAATCCAAAGAATTTCGGTTTTTTTGCACTCGTAGGCTTAGCTTTGCGGTTAAATTTAAAATTCTTAAATTTTTTTGCGACCTTCGTTTCTTTTACGGCGGATTTATCCTCTGCGATATTTTCGGTGGAGCTTTGAAAGGATGGCGCTTCTGATATATTATTTTCTGCAAAATCCTTATCGCCAAAAATTTCATTGTTTTGCTTTGCAGATTCTTTTGGCTGTGGGGTTACTTTTTGCGCTACGCGGTCTTTGGATTTGGAGCCCTCGACGCGCTTTATATTTATCGCGCTGGATGCTAGCGTGTCGAAGCTTACCTCATCGCCGTCCGTTAAGGTAGAATCGCGCTCGCCCAGCATTTCGTAGCTATACTCGACCCCGCCTGTGGCGACTATGACATTTTCACCTCTGATAAATCCGATAAGTCTCATATACTAACATTCCCCGATTTTTTAATGAGAAATATTAGTCAAAATGAACTTAAAAAACGATTATTCTACGGTGACGCTTTTGGCTAAATTTCGCGGCATATCTACGTCGTTGCCAAGTCTGACGGAGATTTCAAGAGCTAGAATTTGTAAAATTATCATCATCTCAAAAAACTCGCTCATCGCGTGGCTCTGCTCGCTCGTTTTGATAAAATCATCCGCGATCTCTGGTTCTTCCGGGCTGATGGCTAAAATATACGCATCGCGCGCGGCAAGCTCTTCGACATTGCTTTTCGTTTTTTCGTAGAGCAAATGCTTTGGCATCAGCGCAACCGTAAAGAGATTAGAATCGGCAAGAGCGATCGGTCCGTGCTTCATCTCGCCGCTTGGATAGCCTTCCGCGTGCAGATAGGAGATCTCTTTGAGCTTGAGCGCGCCCTCAAGAGCGAGCGGATAGAAAATATCGCGCCCGATAAAGAAAAAGCCGTGTCCGTGCAGATAGTGCTTACTCATGCGGTAAATTTTATCCTGCAAGCCGTCTTTGATCTTTAAAATTTGCGGGATATGAAGCATCGCTGAAATTTCAGCGGAATTTATGCGCGCCGAGATGACTTCGCGCAGATTTGCAAGATACACGACGAACATCCATAGCACCATAACCTGTGTCGCAAAGGCCTTCGTAGATGCTACGCCCTTTTCGATGCCGGCGCGGGTGAGGATCACGCTGCCCGCCATGCGCACGATCGAGCTGTTATCGACGTTGCAGATCGCAAGCGTCCTAAGACCAGCTTTTTTAGCGATATGTAGCGCCTCTAGGGTATCGGCGGTTTCGCCACTTTGCGAGATCACGATAAATAAGGAATTTTTGTTTAAAAATGGCTCCTTGTAGCGGAATTCGCTAGCAACTTCCACTTTCGTGCGGATTTTAGCGATGCGCTCGAAAAGATACGAACTTACGAGTGCGGCGTGATAGCTTGTGCCGCAGGCGCATAGCACGACCTCGTCGATGCCCTCAAACATCGCCGCGTCAAGCTCGTCAAATTTTATCTTGCCGCCCTTTATTACGCGCCCCATCATCGCTTCGGTTACGACTTGCGCTTGCTCGTAAATTTCTTTTTCCATAAAAAATCTAAAGCCCTCTTTTTGCGCATAGCCTTTATCTTTCGGAAGCTCACTAAAGGCGCAATTATGCGGTTTAGAGTTTTTAAAAACATCGATTTGCCCGAGCTTTGCGACGCCGTAAATTTGATCGTCCAGATACGCAGCCGTATTCGCAAGCCCGATGAGCGGAGCGTCCGAGGAGCTAAAGAAAATTTCGTTTTTATCGTTTTTTGCGACGATGAGCGGAGCTGCGTTTTTAGCAAAGAAAATTTCTCCGGGTGCTGCTTTCGTGATTAAAAGCGTAGCGTATGCGCCTTTTAGTCGTTTAATTGTAGCCTCATATGCCTTAAATGCGTCGTTACTAGTCTTGAAATTTTTTTCAAAAAGATGCACGATCACTTCGGTATCGGTCTGGCTTAAAAATTTCACGCCGTCCGCTTCGAGCTCGTCCTTTAGCTCGATGTAGTTTTCGATGATGCCGTTATGCACGACGAAGCTAAAATCTCCAAAATGCGGATGCGCGTTAAGCTCGGTGGGCTTTCCGTGCGTCGCCCAGCGAGTGTGACCGATCGCGACGCCAAAGCCTTGCGAAGTGAAATCTTTCATCTTTTCTTCGAGATTATTAAGCTTGCCGACCGCTTTGAAATACTTTATATTCGCACTTTCGTCCATCACGGCAAGCCCTGCGCTGTCGTATCCGCGATACTCAAGTTCTTTCAGTCCGTTTATTATGATTTTTTTCTTTTCGGCATTTCCTATGTAGCCTACGATTCCACACATTTTGCTTTCCTTGTTTAAAATTTGGCGCCCATTTTACTACGCTATTTTAAATTAACGAAATTCGGCTCTAAATTTAGTCCGCTTATCCGTTTTGTAAGCAAAAAATTATATAATAGCTTTAAAATTTGGCTTGGGAAATCGATGGAAATTTTAGAAAAACTACAAAGCGGCGAGAGATTAAATTACGAAGACGGCGTGAAGTTATGGGATTTGGACCTTTTCGATCTGGGCAAATTCGCCTTTGCTATTCGCAAAGAAAAAAACGGCAAAAACGTCTATTTCAACGCAAATCGTCATATCAATCCTTCGAATTTATGCGCAGATACCTGTAAATTTTGCGCATTTTCGGCGCACCGTAAGAACTACGGGGCTTACACGATGAGCGATGATGAGATCATGCGTATCGTGGATGAGACGGTAGCGCGCGGCACGAAGGAGATTCATATCGTAAGCTCGCACAACCCGTTCGTTACGCCGCAGCAATATTTGGGAATTTTCAAAGCGATAAAGCAAAAATATCCGCTTCTGCACATCAAGGCGATGACCGCGGCGGAGATCGATTACTGGCGGCGAAAGTGGAAGATGAGCTACGAAGAGACAATAGAGCTGATGATGCAAAGCGGCGTGGATTCGATGCCCGGGGGCGGCGCCGAAATTTTTGACGAGGACGTGCGCGATAAAATTTGCAAAGGCAAGGTCTCAAGCGAGCAGTGGCTACGTATCCACTCGCTGTGGCATGCGCGCGGGCGTCAGAGCAACGCCACGATGCTCTTTGGCCATATCGAAAGCCGCGCTCACCGCATCGATCACATCTTGCGCATCCGCGCGCTGCAAGATGAGAGCCTCTCTCGCGCTAACGGCGGCGGTTTCAACGCCTTCATCCCGCTCGTGTATCAGCGCGAGAACAACTACCTGGACGTGAAGGGCTTTTTGGGCTCGGTCGAAATTTTAAAAACGATCGCGATTAGTAGAATTTTACTCGACAACGTCGCGCATATCAAGGCGTATTGGGCGACTTCGACCTTAAGCTTAGCTCTCGTGGCGCAGGATTTCGGCGCGGATGATCTTGACGGCACGATCGAGAACGAAAGCATTCAAAGCAGCGCCGGCGCCGGCAGCAAAAAAGGGCAGAGCAAGCGTGATTTTATCGATATGATCAGCACGGCGGGCTTTGTGCCCGTAGAGCGCGATAGCTTGTATAATCAGATCGAAATTTACGAATAAATTCTAAAGGAGGAGCAAGTGGAGAAATTCTTTCATCTCGCCGCGGCAAAAACGTCGGTAAGGCAGGAGCTTATCGCAGGGCTTACTACGTTTTTGGCGATGATTTACATCGTGCCGGTAAACGCTAACATTATGAGCATCGCAGGTATGCCGTTTGATGCGCTGGTTACGGCAACCGCGCTTATTACGATAATCGCGACGTTATTTAACGGGCTTTTTGCAAATACCCCCGTTGCACTTAGCGTCGGCATGGGGCTAAATGCGTATTTTACCTTTGCGTTGTGCGTGGATGCGAAGATGCCGTGGCAGAGTGCACTTGGCATCGTAGCGATAAGCGGGGCGCTTTTTACCGTGCTTTCGTTTACGAACTTTCGCGTTTGGGTTATCAAATCTATCCCACTTGATCTGCGTCGCGCCATAAGCGCGGGTATCGGCGCTTTTATCTGCTTCATCGGACTTAAGCAGATGGGTGTCATCGCGCCTAGTCAGGCGACGCTAGTAACTTTAGGAAATTTAAAAGATCTAAATGTTTTGCTTGGAATTTTAGGCTTAGCGGTCGTGCTGGTGCTCTTCGTGCTTAGAATCAAGGCGGCGTTTATCTTAAGCATTTTGATTACTTCGTGCGTTGCGTGGGTGGCTGGAATTTCGCCCGCACCGCATGGCATAGTAAGCGCGCCAAGCGGCATAACGCCGATATTTGCTAAGCTAGATATCCCCGGAGCGCTAAAGCTCGCGTTCGTACCTTTTATAATCACATTTTTCGTTACGCATCTATTCGATAGTATCGGCACTCTAACCGGCGTAGGAAACCGCGCAGGGCTTTTTGGAGAGAATAGCAAAGACGGCATGAAAAAACTATCTAGAAATTTAACCTCCGATGCGATAGGTAGCGTCGCAGGAGCCGTTATAGGAACGAGCACGGTTACTGCATTTGCTGAAAGCGCCAGCGGCGTGGAAGCGGGCGGCCGCACGGGGCTTACCGCGGTATTTTGCGCTATATTTTTCGTGCTGACGCTGTTTATGCTACCGCTATTTAAGGCGATCCCCGCAAATGCAATCTATCCGATCCTCGTAATGGTCGGGGTTTTGATGTTTAGTGAGCTTGGTAAGATCGATTATAGCGACGCGGGAATTCTAATCCCTGCGTTTTTCATAGTATTTTTGATGCCTTTTACCTACTCGATCACCAACGGCTTAAGCTTCGGCTTCATCGCATATATCGTAGTTAGGCTTGCTCAGCGCAGGATAAAGGATCTAAATTTAGGCGTTTTGACGCTTGGATTTATCAGCGTTTTAGTATTTTTGATGCATTAAATTTTAAGGAAAGATATGAGATTTTATAGTTTTGACGAGATGGATCGCGACGCAAGAGTTATGGCAAAGCAGGTTAGGGACGAATTCATGCCCGATGCGATCGTGGCGATAGCTAGAGGCGGACTTACATTCGGTCACGCGCTAGCCAACGCGCTTGATATGCGGACGATATTTTCGATAAATTCCATCCACTACGCAGACACCAAAAAGCTCGACACTATCGACGTTTTCAACGTGCCCGATCTAGAGCTTTACAAGCGCGTGCTGCTGGTGGACGATATCATCGACAGCGGCGACAGCATGGTCGAGATCAAGCGCGTGCTGCTGGAGAAATTCCCGCAAATAGAGCTTAAAACCGCGGTGATTTTTTATAAACCCAAGGCGCTTATCCAGCCCGATTTTAAAATTTCAAAGACGGATGAGTGGATAAATTTCTTTTGGGAAAATTATACGATAGAGGAATGAAGCGGCGTGCGGTTAAATTTAGCGGCTAAATTTTAAATGATTCGACGGCTTAAATTTTATAAAATTTCGGCCGTAAAATTTAGGTCGTAAATTTAAAGTGCCCGCAGCAAGGATGAGAGTGAAGAAGCTTTATCAAAACGAAATTTTCGTAATCTCCATAATGTGCCTGTTTCAGGGCATATTTTTGCTTTATGCGATCTCAAATTTAAGTATCAGCTACTACGAGGCTGAAATTTTTTACGATAAAAAATCCCTCGTTTCGCTAATCGCAAATTTAAGCTGCGAAATTTTCGGGCGCAACGACTATGCCCTGCGCATACCGTTTATTTTGATCCACTTCGCAAATGCCGCGATGATCTATAAAATTTCAAAATTTATTCTAAAGCGTCGCTTCGACCGCGTTGTCGCTACGGCGCTATTTATGGCGCTTCCTGCCTCGATGAGCAGCGCGATCTTGCTAAATCCCGCAGGCATCATCGTTTTTTTCACGCTGCTAGCGATATATTTTGCAAAGAGCGAATACAATATCGCGCTTTTCGTGCTTCTCTCCGCTTGCGCCCTGATCGATAGAGCGTTTTTTATGCTCTACGTGGGCTTTGGAATTTGGGCTCTTTATACGCGCAAAAAGGAGCTTTTGCTGCTTTGCATAGCGCTATTTAGCTTCAGCGTGATCTTTTACGACGTAAGCTCGGAGGGCAAGCCAAAGGGGTATTTTTTAGACACCGTGGGCGTTTTTGCGGGCGCGTTTTCGCCTTTAGTATTTTTATTTTTCATCTACACGATCTATAGAATTTGGATCAAAGAGGAAAAGAGCCTGCTATGGTTCATCGCCACGAGTGCGCTTTGTCTAACGATGCTTTTTTCTCTAAGACAGCGCGTGCCGCTTGAGATGATGCTGCCGTATTGCGTCATCGCTACACCTTTGATTATCCGCGTGCTTTTTAACTCATATCGCGTCAGGTTACCTAAATTTCGCACCTTTCACAAGATCGCCGTGGGTGTGACGCTGGTAAGCTTAGCGGTGAGTTATTTTGCAGTGATTTTTAGCGATGTGATGTATGAGGCGATGTTCGCAAACAAACCGCAGCGGCATTTCATATATAAATTTGACGTAGCTAGGCAGCTGGCAAGTGAGTTAAAAAATCGCGGAGTAAAAAGCGTAAGCTGCGAAGACGAGAGGCTCTGCCTGCGCCTGAAATTTTACGGACTGCCTAGCGGGGATAGCGCTTTTATCTATGCGGATGAGCCGGAATATGTCTCGGATCATAAAAATTCGATACAAAATATAGATATTTACAAGCGAGGCGTGCGAATTGCGAAATTTTATGTTAAAATATAAACAAAATTTTTATGAAAGGTAAAAATTATGAAAAAAGCATTTACTATGATAGAGCTGATTTTCATCATCGTGGTGGTTGGAATTTTAGCGGCCGTGGCAGTGCCTCAAATCAATCGAAACAGTTTAGTGGAGGCGGCCGATCAGGTTGCCGCGCATATTCGTTACACGCAGCAGCTTGCGATGAACGATAATAAATTCGATCCCGACGATCCGAATTGGTTTAAGAAGCTTTGGAGGATTCAGTTTAGTTATACCAACGCCAAAGGAAGTGCGGAGGGCTGGACTTACACTGTGTATTATGATAGCACTATGAGCGGTAATCCTAACGGTAGTGCGGATCTGTCTGATCTATCAAGGGTTGATTTTGCCATAGATCCGCAAAATCCAAATAAAATTCTAAGTGCCGGCTTTCAAAATCAAGCGATAAATAGAAATGCCGAAAGAATCAATAAGAAGTTGAATTTAAGCAAAACCTACGATATTAGAAATGTCGAATTTACTAATTGTGGAGACCGGGCAAATCAAACTATAGTCTTTGATTCTTATGGGCGTCCTATGGGGCAGGTAGCGAACTCTAACGTGCCATATGATAAGCTTTTTGTAGGACAAAATCCATGCGTTATCAGACTTACTAACGCCGCGGGCGAGATCGCCGATATTTTTATCCAGCCCGAGACCGGATATGTAAATTATACTTTGGCTTCCAATACCGGTTCAGCATTGCAATAAAATTACGGTAGAAACGCTTAAGGAGAATGATGAAAAAATATATAATGACGCCGATTTATTACGTAAATGACGTCCCACATATCGGTCATGCATACACGACGATCATCGCCGATACGATGGCTAGATTTTACCGCTTGCAAGGACACGAGGTGTTTTTTAAAACGGGCACCGACGAGCACGGCCAAAAGATCGAGGAGGCCGCAGCTAAGCACGGCCAGAGCCCAAAGCAGTACGCAGACGGCGTAAGCGCTAAATTTAAAGACCTGTGGGACGAGTTTGACATCAGCTATGATATGTTTTCGCGCACTACCGATGCCGCGCACGAGGCGGCGGTGCAAAACGTATTTCGCAAGATGTATGAAAAGGGCGACATTTATAAGGGCGAATACGAGGGTAACTACTGCGTAAGCTGCGAGAGTTTTTTCCCTTCCAATCAGCTAATCGACGGCGAGTATTGCCCCGACTGCGGCAAAAAGACTAAAATTTTAAAAGAGGAGAGCTATTTTTTCAGGCTTAGCGCCTACGCAGAGCGGCTTTTAAAATGGTACGAGGATGAAAAGTGCATCCTTCCCCTAGGCAAAAAAAACGAGGTCATAAGCTTCGTAAAAAGCGGCCTGAAGGATCTTTCGATCACGAGAACGGGTTTTGATTGGGGCGTTAAAATTCCGCCCGAGCTAAATGATCGGAAGCACGTGATTTACGTCTGGCTGGACGCGCTGATGGATTATCTTAGCTCGCTTGGATTTTGCGCGGGCGGCGAGCGGATGGAGTATTGGAGCGACGCGCTGCACATCGTGGGCAAGGACATTTTGCGCTTTCACGCCGTTTATTGGCCTGCGTTTTTGATGAGCCTGGGACTAAATATGCCGCGCAGCATCGCAGCTCACGGCTGGTGGACGCGAGACGGCAAAAAGATGAGCAAAAGCCTGGGCAACGTCGTGGATCCGCGTGAGGTCGCAAATGCCTACGGGCTGGAGCAGTTTAGGTATTTCTTGCTGCGCGAGGTACCGTTCGGTCAAGACGGCGATTTTTCGCAAAAAGCGATCATAAACCGCGTAAATTCCGAGCTTGCCAACGAGCTTGGAAATCTACTCAGCCGCATCGTCGGCATGAGCGCAAAATACTCGGATTACGTCATAAATTCTAAAGACGTGATGAAATTTTTCACCGCCGAGATCGAGGAAGCAAGCTCCTATCTGAGCGCCGCGCTTAGTGCGCTTGAGGAGGTCGCTACCAATAGATACTTGGAGGAGCTTTGGAGGGCGCTTGCTCTTGCGAACGCTTCGATTGCAAAATACGAGCCGTGGAATTTGATGAAAAACGGCGAGCAGGCTAAGGCACTGGCTCTCGTCGCATTGGTTGCAAATATTCTGGCTAAAGTTGCCGTGCTGCTAAGCCCCGCTATGCCGCAGACGGCGACGCAGATCGCGGACACTCTGGGCTTTGAAAT
>NZ_CALIBF010000048.1 GCF_938045465.1 uncultured Campylobacter sp. | reverse complement strand
ATTTCTCTTCATATTCTTTTGGATATTTTATTGAGCCGATAATAAATTTGCTCTAAATTTATAAAATTTCCCGCTTTAAATTTTAAATCTGAAGAAATTTTAAAACCAAGCAAAATTCAAAGATCAAATATACAAAATCGCCACGGTAGGGTCTCCGCCTGCGTAGCTATTGGCTCAGCGCCGTAAAGTATAAAATTTCATCCGCCCTACTCCTCAAACAGATTTCTCTCCGCGGTCTTTAGCACGCGACCGAGCGCCTCGCGCGCCTTATCGGTTACGATGCGACCTTTGGCGGTCTTTTCGATGTAGCCGTTGGCGAGCAGATAGGGCTCGATGACGTCTTCGATCGTGCCCTCGTCCTCGCTAAGCGCCGCCGCGATCGTGCTAAGCCCCAAGGCACGGCGCTTGGCGTCAAATAAAATTTCCAAATATTTTATATCCATCTCGTCAAAGCCCTGCTCGTCCACGCCCAGCGCCTCGAGCCCTTCGCGCGCGCGATCGTGCGAGATAGCGCCCTCGTCGCGCACCTCGGCAAAATCGCGTATGCGGCGCAGTAGCCTCAGCGCAATACGCGGAGTACCGCGGGAGCGACGCGCGATCTCGGCGCTGGCGTCTGCCGCGCTCTCTTTTCCGAGTTTAACAGAGGCGATCTGCACTATCCGCGCAAGCTCGGCGTGCGTGTAAAACTGCAAGCGAAACTGCATGCCGAAGCGATCCCGCAGCGGCGCCGAGATCATGCCCGCGCGCGTCGTGGCGCCGATGAGCGTGAAGTGCGGAATGTCGATCTTGATGGTCTGCGCGGCGGGACCCGAGCCGATGATAATGTCGAGGCGGAAGTCCTCCATCGCCGAATACAGCACCTCCTCGATCGCGGGGCTTAGGCGGTGGATCTCGTCGATGAAAAGCACGTCGCCGCTTTGCAGGTTCGTTAAAATCGCCGCCAGATCGCCCGCCTTTTCGATCATCGGCGCGGCGGTGACCTTGATGGCGGCGCCCATCTGAGCGGCGATGATGTGCGCTAGCGTGGTTTTGCCGAGCCCCGGCGGCCCGTAGAAAAGCACGTGATCGAGCACATCGGCGCGCTTTTTCGCCGCGGCGATCGCGATGGCGAGGTTTGATTTGATCTTCTCCTGCCCCACGTAATCCTCGAAGCTCGACGGGCGCAGCGAGCTCTCCACGCTCTCATCGAGCTGCATCTTTTCGATCTCTACAATTCTGTCCATAATCTCTCTTTAATCATTTTTAAAATTTTAGCAAGTGTAGCGAAAAATGGCTAAATTTTGACAATTTTAGCAAGGCGCCGTCTTTGCGAACGAGATAAAATTTACCGCGCGGAATTTTACGGTACGTGCTTAGGACTAGGGTTAAAAAGCAAAGCACCCGTCGCGAAAGACGCGAAATTTTACCGCGGCGGGTTTAAAACTACGCTCATGCCGTCGCTCGCTATGCTTTTTAAGTGCGAAATTTTGTCGTAGCAGCTCTCAAACAGCGCGCGGGTCGCTAACTGCGCTAAATTTTACGGCGCGGAATTTTAACTTGCAGAATTTAAAGCTTTGCGCGGAAGCCATTGCCGCAAAGCTCCACCGCGCAGCGAGAATTTTAACGCATAAAATTCATGAAGTACGCACAAGATGCTGCGAGCGAAATTTTAACGCACAAATTTGAAGCTAGCCGCAGAGTTTGCGAGAGACGGAATAAACTTGGCAGAATCATAGCGTGCAGAATTAAAGAGCGAAATTTAGCCGTTTGAAAAATACGCATATGATTTTGCGACGTAAAATTTGGCGCTTAGAATTTTACGATATTAAATTCGGCGTCTGGAATTTTGCAGCGAAATTTTGTCTCGTAGAGCTTTGCTGCTGATTTTATTTTTACGGCAGCGAGGCTTTAAATTCTGCGCTTCAAGATTTGCGGCACGCAGCTACTCAGAATT
>NZ_CALIBF010000047.1 GCF_938045465.1 uncultured Campylobacter sp. | reverse complement strand
AAATTCCACCGCGGTATCTAGCGGGATCTCGCCGTCCCCTTTAAAGCTTCGTAAAATTTCGTTCTCGGCTCGCGGTTTCGGATTTTGCGCCTCTAGGCTCTGTGCCGTCGCGTCCGCAACGTGCGGCGAAATTTCGATCTGCACGTCATCTCCGCGCTGAAGCACCAAAAGTAGGGCGCAGGCGAAGTCGCAGCGCTTCAGATAGTCATTGTTTGCCTCCTCAAAATAGCAGAGCAGGGCGATTTCGTCGTTATCCGATTTGCATTCGCCGTTTTTGCCTGCTTCGTTCGCATCCTGTGCGGAGCCGGAATTTTCCGCGCTTTCTTTCAGCCTCGTAGCTGCGATTATTGCGCCGTTTTCGAGCGCACACGCCGCAGAGATCGTCGAAATTTCGGCATGATTTTGCGTAAAAATCGCATTTTGCGCCGCGATCGCGTTGAGTACGCTGACACAAAAGCTCGAAGGCGAGACGCTTTCGCTCATCGAGCCGAGCAGGCCAAAACAGCGGTTGATCTCGCCAAGGCGCGAGCAAAAAACGAGCGGTAGCCCTTTGCGCTGTGTCGCGGCATCATCGACTGCTTTCAAATTTTGCCTTGCCGAATTTAAGGAATTTTCATTTGAAAAATCCTGTGGCGTTGAATTTAAATTTTGCGACACTAAATTCAAAGAATTTTCGCTTGAAAAATCTTGCTGCTGCTGATTTTGCACAGCGGCACGGCTTTTGCTTGCATCTAAATTTTGAGGCGCGAGATTTAAGGAGCTTTCCTCGGCTAAACTTTCCGGCGTATTTTGCGAAATTTCGCCTAAAAGCGAGATGCAAAGTTTCGCCCCAAGCCCCAAGCGACGGCGCTGTAACGGCGGGATGTGCGCAAGAGCTGGCTTTTTCTTTAAAGCTTCGAGCGCTAAAATTTCCTCTTTTAAGCGGGCGTGAGTAGAAATTTTTAAATTTTCTACGGGGCTATTTTGTAAAGCCTCGCCCTCACGCGCGGCGAAATTTTTATAAAGCTCCGCCGCCTCTTCGGAGTTGCAATCAAAAGCGCACGAGGCGCTAAATTTAGCCCCGTTCGCTTCACGTTCTAATCCCCGCTGCGAGCCGAGCTTGGTAGAATTTTCGTCAAGATTTTCTGCGGCAAGGTTGCACCCCATGTTTTCGTTATTCTCGCAAGCCGTAAAATTTGCGGAATTGATGAAATTTTGCTCGCAGTCCGAAATATCTGCAAAATTTTGCGTAGAATTTAACGCGAAATCATACGTAAAATTTTGATCCATATCGCAAGCGAGATCGGAATTTCCGCCTAAGCTTACTTCGGAAATTCCGTCCGAGCAAGCGGCGAGATTTTTATAAAACTCCGCCGGCTCACCCGAAATTATCGCGCTTGCGTAAGATATACCGAAGCTTAGTTTATTTTGCAATATAGCCTCTTAGCGTGACGCCGTTCATTATCGAGCCTACGCCGCATTCAAACTCCTTGTCGCTCACGAAAACGTTTTTGTAATAGTAGCTCGTGATGTTTACGACCTTGTTGCCACCCTCTTTTTTGGCTCGGTCTTGAAAGCTAAGCAGTGCCGACAAAAACGCGCGGTTGCATGCGGCTTGATCGGTCTTGTTGACGCTGTTTGTTTTTTTGTTCGAGCTTAGCTGCTGCGTGATCTTTCTGCCTGCGGATTTGTTGCCGAAGTAGAATTTTATGTTCGGATCAAGCTTGGCTTTGGCGTCGGGCTCTGCGAGTGCCGCGGCGATAGGGAAGCGCATGATGTCGTTCTTGGCATAAGCCGAATTAGCGACAAAAAGCGCCGCAACTGCGAAAAATAGAAATTTTTTCATTTTCTCTCCTTTAACCGATAAATTTTTTAAAAATCAAAGATGTGTTCACGCCGCCGAAAGCAAAGTTGTTATTCATAACGTAGTCGGTCTTTATCTCCTGCGGCTTCGTGAGGTACCTAAGCGGCGCACATTCCGGATCGATAGCTTGTAAATTTAGATTCGGATAGAATAGCCCCTCGTTCATCATCATCACCGAGATGAAGCTCTCCAGCGCCCCGCACGCGCCCAAAGTATGACCTAAATAGCCC
>NZ_CALIBF010000046.1 GCF_938045465.1 uncultured Campylobacter sp. | reverse complement strand
TGACGAATATAAAAAAGATTGGGGTTTAACCTCAATGAATGCTTCTACAGCTTATGCGCTAGGCTTTGACGGTAGTGGCGTAAAAATTGGCGTTATGGACTCGGGCGTACTGCTTAGCCACCCAGAATTTGGAGGCGGAAGGATAAATATTGTAAAAAGCAGTGGCGTATACGATAAAGACGGAATGAGGTATCCCGATACTAAATATGGCAATTCACCCTTTAAGGCAGGTTCAAGCAGTGAATACGACGAGACAAATAAGGGTGAGTTTAAAAAGGGCGAAAAATTCGACATCGATGGCTCGTGGCAAGCAGGCGTAAATGATAGCCACGGTACGCATGTGAGCGGTACTATGGCTGCAAGCAGGGACGGTAACGGAATGCACGGCGTAGCGTATAAGTCAAATTTATACTCCGCAAATACAGGCGGCAACGATGGTATGACTTACGGACCAAATCAGGATTACAATTTTTTTCTAAAAGGTTACAACGCGCTTGCCGATGCAGGCGTCAGGGTAATCAACAATAGTTGGGGGTCAAATAGAAAGGTAAATTCCGCCTACTCGGGCGCTACGGGCTATAAACCATCCTCCGGCTTAAGGCATATAAACGAATACAATACGAACATCAGAGATACTATCAGTGTTACTGAAACTAACAACGCTAAAGATCATATGTATCTAAAAGACTTAAACGCAGCCAAAAAAGCTTACTATCAGTTTGTTACTAAAGGCGAGAAAAGCTTCATAGACGCCGCATACGAAGTAGCGGTCAAAAGGCAGGTCATTCAGGTTTTTACGGCGGGAAATAGAAGCCTTATGGCGGAGTCTTTTACTCGTGCAGCCCTGCCGTATTTTAGGCCTGATGCAGAAAAATACTGGGTAAATGTCACGGGACAAAATGGTACTTGGGGCTATCCTAACGGCAGTAACGCAAACGGCGAAGTAAGTGATGCACAGAGATTTAATCTCGCAGGAAATTCCAAATGGTGGACGATCGCCGCACCCGCTGCAGATATTTACTCCTCCACCGTAAATCTAAAAACTAAAAAGGCTTCATACGCTAGCTGGGGTGGTACCTCTATGGCGGCTCCACACGTAAGCGGTGCGTTAGGTGTCATATTTCAGCGCTACCCATATATGAATGCGGCACAGGTCCGCGATACGATGCTTACTACCGCAAGACAAACGACGCTTAGGGCAGGTCACGAAGGGCAACCCTTGGAGCGCTGGGGCAGTGACGGGCTCGGCGTACCAAGCAAAGTCTGGGGCTGGGGTATCTTAGACCTTGGCAAAGCAATGTTTGGTCCTGGGCAATTTTTAGGAAATTTCGACATTACTATGGATCAAGACGATATATGGAGCAACGATATATCTGATAAAGCTATCAAATTTAGAAAAATCGAGGATCAAAACGAAGCAGCCGTTTGGGCAGCAAGAAAAGCCATCCTTGCTTCAAAACAAAATTTAAGCCCAGAGGAAAAAGCTGAGCTTACTTTTGAGACCGCAAGAGAGAAGGCGAGAGCCGAGCGGGCCGCACAGGGCTATGAGGGTGCGCTCATCAAAAGAGGCAGCGGCACCTTAACACTTACGGGCAACAACACTTTCACCGGGGTTACCACTATCTATGGTGGCAAAATTTCGGCGCTCAATCAATCAATCGGTAAAAGCAAACATATCAATGTACAAAATGGCGGCGAACTTGAAATTTTGCACTCTGCAGTATATAGGGTACCTGAAAGGAACGGCTGGCGAAGCGTGAGCAAGGCAAGCGATGCAACTACGGTAAAAGCGACAATCAATAGTGGTGGTGTATTCGTAGTAAATGATGGCGTGAATAATTTAAATTTGAGCTTTAAGCAAGGCTCATTACTAAGAGCAGGGCAAGTTAACACTAGCGATCTTCAAAACCTCGTCGACAACCCCGGCTCTAAGAAAATTTTAACCGCCACGGGCACATTTAGCGGTGCAAATTTAGCGAGCACTCAGGATAGCTATGCGTTTTTCAAAACGAGCAAAGAAGAGGCGAGTGGCTCAAATTTACGCCTTTCGATCCAAAGTGGAACGAGTATGCAAGATTTCGCATTAAGCTCTTCGCAAAGAGCGTTCGCAGATCTACTCGTCGCCAATCGCAGCAGCGGAATTTATACGCAAATTTTAGGCTCAAACCATGCTCAAGCGCGAGAGTATTATAGCGCGTTCGCAAATGATGCTGAATTCGCTGCGGCAAATAATTCCGCGATAAATTCCATAATGATGGCAAGCATCGTTAAAAACCGAGGTGGCGCGAATGCCGTAAATATTGATAAAGACACTAGATTTTGGATCTTTTCGGGCACAAATCGAATTAAATCCGATAAAGATACCGGTATTGGTAAATTGCATTCCGATTCGTTCGTAAATTTAATCGGTATTGACTCTTTAATCGGCGATAGTTCAAGCGTCGGTGTATTTGTAGGCGCAGGGCGTACGGACGATAAAATAAGCGGCACCAAGGAAGTCAAAAGCAAGGATTTTCATAGCGGAATTTATTCCGACATCGGTTTTGAACCCGTTAAATTTAGCTTCGGTGCGATATATTCGAAATATGATCGAGATAGAAAGCTAATCTCATCGGTTTCGCCTATAGCTTACGAATATGTAGGCTCAAATGCCTCTAGTTTAAGTGCATTCGCACAGGTTTCTTATATGGGTTTTAGCAACGCGGACAGCTTTAGTGTAGAACCCTATGCTGGTGTTTCGCATACTCGCACAAAAATAGACAATGTCAGCAACTCTTTGATTCGCATTGAAAACAAAACGCGAAATTTACAAGCCGCAAGCGTTGGTATAAAACCTAGCGTTCCGTTTAGAATCGGCGGAGTAGGTTTAAGAGCAAGTGCAGACGTGGCATATAATCGCTTCTTTTCGGATAAGCAGCCGCAGGCTTATTTATACGTAAACGGGCTAGGTGGTACGCAGCTAAAAGGTGAGAAGTTACAAAACCTAACGACTGCCGAAGCAGGAATCGAGGCGTCTCTTTCAAGCCGTGCTACGCTTAAGCTCTCCTACGTCGGAGCATATGGAAGCGATATTAAATCTAACGGCATAGGACTAAGATTTAGACTGGAATTTTAGTAGAAAGGTAACGATGAATTTCAGTGGCACCGAATTTTGAGCCAAGCGTTTTAATTTGGATCGAATTAGACATTTTTTAATTCTACGGCAAGACGGCGTAGGGGGTGTGAATTTCGCATTTTAAAGGCGATAATTTTCGCGCCTCACGCCGAAAGCCGTATAAAAATTAACGAGCGAGTACGGTCTGGAATTTTAACGCGGACGAAGCGGCAAACGAGCAAGCGATATTGATGGGGTAGCGAACAGGCGGTGCGGGTAGATTAAATTTAACGAGAGCAAGTCGGTGTGAGCCCAGGCAAATGCGAGCTAAATTCCATAAGAGCGGACGAGTGAGAGTTTGGACATAGACGGGTAAATTTAACAATGGTAAACCGATACAGGCTGAATTTTAGGCTAGCTTATGAGCGAATGCGGGATAAATTTCAATGAATACGAATGGACGTAAGCTCAGGCAAATGCGATCAAATTTAATAATTACGAGCGAACGCAAACTCAGACGCGAGCTAAATTTAACGAAAGTAGCAGCAGCGAGCAAAATTTAATAAAAGGTGCGGGCATGAGTAAAAATTTAATCGGCGGGCCGCATCTGCGACAAGTTGCGCCCGCTGCGGAGTTAAATTTTATTTTCTACCTGCCGTAGGGTTAAATTTTATTTCCGATCCATCGCGGGACTAAATTTCATTTTTCGAATTCGCCGCAAGGCTAAATTTTATTTTCCGAAAGCAGGATGTTGATGAGCGGATTTAGCAGCGTTTCGCCGCGAGCGGCGCACAGCACGATCTCGTCGTAGTAGTAGTCGCTCCTGCCGTAGTTGTGAAACTCATACGCGCCAAAGCCGTAGCCCATCGGCGTGATCTCGACGCGCGAGTACCAGGCGTCCTTGGCGATGATGTATTTTTCGGTGTCTTGCGAATAAACCCACACCACGATCTCATCTCTGTTTTTTTGCCGCATCAGCCACATGAAGACGTTTGCGATGTCGTTGAAAAAATATGTATCGCCGTTTGGCATAACGGCCTGAGCGGTGTTGTACAGATCGTTTATCACCGTGCCGCTCTCGTGACATAGATATTTGCCGAATTCGATCTGCAGCGGCTGCTTATCCGTGTTGCCGTGGCGCACGGAAATTTTGGATTCGGCTATATCCATAGACGATATGAGCAGCCCCATCACGCAGGCGAGCAAAACCGCGGCAAAAATTTTCTTAATCATAGCAGCGCGCCCCGCACGAAGTAGTATTTGACGACGTAGGCGCTGCAGATGAGCGCGTTTAGAATGAGCCAGAACGAGGAGTATTTAAGCAGGTGGGTATAGGCACGCTTAGTAATGAGCTCCGTTAAAAACGGCACGATGCCGAAAAATATACCCAAAAACAGCGAGCCCCAAATCGCATAGCCGACGAAGTAATAATCCTTCAAAAGCATACAATACGGGCATTTGTGATTGGGCTGTTCGTAAACGTAAAGCCCGAAAAAATAGGTGATCGCGTAGTATGCGACGAACAAAAAGAGCAAATTCAGAGTAAAACTCGCCATCGACTGCTTTAAGAAATTTAAGATCAAAATGGCGCCTAATATCGCGTAGAAAAAGGTCGCCAAAAGCGCCTGCGTGTAGCCGAACGGAAGCTTCGGCGCGCGAAATACGACCGAGCAGCAAAACACCGGCACACGCAACGGGATATTGGTAAAAAATAGAATTTCTAAAATAAACTCCGCCAAAACGCCAGTAAAAAGAATGGTAAAGATCAGGTATTTGCGCTTTAGATAGGGAAATTTGCCCGCTTTAAGATCGAGGCTGTTTAAAATAAGCCAGAGCCCAAAGCCGAAGATCAGTAAAATTTTTAAAAGCAGTAGGATATTGCCGTAGCGGTTCGAGCCCACGACGCCTGCGGAGCACATCGCGCCGGGCACGATCGAAGAGAGCTCGTTTAGGCAGAGCGCGAAAAATATAAACAAAATGATCTTGCACGCTATCGTGAAGAACAAAATGGTGTTTATGAGATAGTTTCTTTTCTCCAGGGCGTATTGTAAATTTGAGGTGGCGTTAAAGTCCCAGTAGCGCATGATCCGCACGATGTGAAACTGCGAGATCGCCATCAGCGCTATTACGATCAGCTCCACGGCCAAAAACGCGATCACGCTACCCGATAAAAATACGCTCATGCTGAAATTTTTCCGTCTTTTAAAAACACGTATCGATCCACGAAGCTTAGCTCGTCGAAGAGTATATCGTGCGTCGCGATCAAAACGGTCTTTTTAAGCTCTTTGAGCTTTGAGAGCATCTCGATGAAACCGAGCGAGTTTTGTTTGTCCAAATTTGCCGTCGGCTCGTCGGCTAAGATGATCTGCGGATTCATCACGAGCGCCCTAGCGATGGCGCAGCGCTGCTTCTCGCCGCCGCTAAGGCTCGAGACGATCTGATCTTTTTTATGCGCGATATTGGCGATCTGCATCGCTTCGTCTATGCGCGCGCCAAGCTCATCTCTGCTCAGCCGCTCAAGACTAAGCGGCGCAAGGACGTTTTTATAGACGCTAAGCGCCTCAAGCAGGTTGAAAGACTGAAAGATAAAGCCGATTTTTTTATGGCGATACGCGGAGCTTTCGATATCGGCGAGCTTGGAGACGTTTGCGCCGTCCACCAAAACCTCGCCGCTGCTAGGCTTAGCAAGCGCGCCTATGATGGATAGAAGCGTGCTTTTGCCGCTGCCGCTAACGCCTTTTAAGATTACGATCTGCCCCTCTTCGACGCTTAGGCTTATGTTTTTTAAAGCGCGAAACTCGTTCGCCCTGCCCTCGTTGTAAATTTTAAAAAGCTGCTTGATCTCTATCTTGCTCATTTGACCGCCTCGCTCATATCGCCTATAGCGATGCGCCACGAAGGGATGATGACGAAGGCTAAAAACGGGATCACGCTAAAGACGAAGATCAAAAAGAGCATATTGAAATTTATCGCGGGCGTGAAGGTGATGAAATTTCGCAGCTCGCCGCCTAAGAATATATCGCGCAAAAGCGGCGCATCCAGGATAAAAACATAAGCATAAGCGCCCGCGACGCCGAGCAGATACGCACTTAGCGAGACGATGAAATTTTGAATAAATTTCATCGCGATGATGTCCTTTATACAAAAGCCGATGCTGCGCAAGATCGCGATCTCCTTTTTCTTCTCGCCGTATGCGAGCGAAATTTGATTTTTCAGCAAGATGAAAAACGAGATCATCGCCACGGCGTAAAGCACCATAAAAATTCCGCCCTTGTAATAATACAGATGCCTCACTTCGGCTACCGCGTCCTCCGCGCTAAGGGCCTCCGTGTTGGGGTATAAATTTACGATCTTAAGCGCCACTTCGCTTACTTCGTTGGGGTTGGGCACGCTTACGTAGAGCTTGGTGTATTCGCCCTCCTTCAGGCTTAGCACCTCGCGCGCGGTATCGGGGTTGAGATAGATCACGTCGTTTGAGACGATGTTGCTTTCGTGCGGCGAAATTTTATTGATCTTAATCGCGATTAGGCGCTGTTCGGTTAAGAAGTGAAACTCATCCTCGTAGTACCACTCGCCCATCGCCGCTTTTACCCCCTCGCCTACGATCATTTCGTTTTCGCTCAGGCTTTCGTCGCCTACGATATGAAACCAAACGCGCTTTTGAGCGAAGTAATACATCCCGTCCACGGCGCCCTGCACTTCGCTGACGCCCGCGATTTTGGAGATGTCGTAGATATAGCCGTCGTGCATCAGATCGCGTTTGCCCGCGCGCAGAGCCTCTACGACGATGTCGGGTCTGAGCTTGACGACCTTTTCGAGATCGTTTTGAATGGAGCCCGAGATAAAAAGCACCGAGCTTAAAATAAAAACAATAAAGGCGAAGATCGCGAAGCTAAAGGAGTGATCGGCTCTGTCTTTTCGCAGCAGAATTACGGAGTAGTCGATAAAATTTTTACTTATCATAGACGAACTCCGCATAGGCCTTGCTCTTAAAGCTACTTGAGAGCCGCACGTCCTTTATCTCGCGCGCGAGCTTTTGCAGGCACTGCTCGCCCTTTGCGCGATCAAAGCTTACATAATGCACCGCAATGAGCGCGTAAAGGGCGGCAAAAAAGATCGTTAAAGCGCAAATGAGCCTCATAGCCCTTCTATTACGCTCTCTTGAATTTCATCAAATTTAAGTACGCTCTTGCCTCCGTGATCTTTAGCGAAGGTCTTAGCCGCGCTCTCGCTATCAAATGGAATAAGCTCGTCGCCCATCGGCCCTAGGACGTTTGAGCCAAGCACGTAAAAAGCGCTTTTAGCATCGATCTTATGTAGCTTGTAGTAGTCGGTTACGAAAATTTTATCAAAGCCCTTGCCCTTTTGGAAGTAATATTTCATCAGATCTTTCACGCCGTCAAAATACAAGTTCTCGCCGCCTTGAATCTCTATCATCGCCGCCCAGTTAGGGTTTTTACCCACTAGCATGCCGCAGACCGGGCATTTAGCGCCTTGCGGCACGACGATCTTTTCAGGTTTTTTCGCTTTTGTATCTTTACCGCTGCTGCCTAAATTTGCCGGCGCATCCCATAGATACAGCGCCGCAGCTTGCAGGTGTTTGTCGTACTCAGGCTCCTTGCTCGCGCCTTTTGCGTCGCAAACATTTTTGAGATGAGCTTTAAGCTCGGAGATGGCTTTGAAGTTTTTCGCTTCAGTTTTAGCGCAGTTTGCTTCGTAAAATTCCTTACCGTGCGCGTAAACGCCGCCCTCGCGCTTGGCTTTAATCATCTTGTTATCGCCCTCGAAATCCTGCCCCGCAATCTCGTAGGCCTTGGCGAAGCTCATTATCTCGCCGCCGTTTTCGGCTTGGAATTCTTTCGCGTCGGCCTCGGTTGAAAAGGCGTATTTGCTATTTCGCGTCATCGTGCCTTTGACCTTGCTGCCCACGACGTAAAAGGCTTTATTTACGTCGATCAAATTTAGATTTTTCGTATCGACGACCTGTGCATCGCTTGGAATTTTTCCCTCCGTAATCTCGTACAAGCAGTGCAGAGAAGCTACTTGCTTGCCGTTCCAAACGTGGTTAGTTTTATAGAATTTAACCAAATTCATTCCGCAAACGGCGCAGTATTCTTTGCCCTCGCCGCTTCCTACGAGCGTAGCTTTGCTAGGATCCACGCTTTGAAACATAGGCTTTGCCGGTTTATTGGCCCCGTCCATCGAGGCACCGAAAACGAACGCAACGAGCGCAGCCGAAGCTAAAAACGAACGTAAAATCATACTATCTCCTTAAAAATTTGATGTTTTAAATCTACTTACTAATCGAATTTAAAAATTCCAAATTCTCGCATCCCATCTTGATGCCGCCGTCGCAGCTTTTTTTGAAAAACTCTTTTGCTTTGGCATTATCGGACTTCACGCCCTTACCCTCGGCATACATTATGGCTAAATTATTGCAACCGTCGAAGTGGCCGAGGCTGCACGCCTTTTCATACTGCTGCTTTGCCTGCTTATAATCCTGGTCCACCCCCTGCCCGAAGGCGTATAGATAGCCCAGATTGTTGCAGCCAATGCCGATGTCGCCGCCGCAAGCCTTTTCGTAAAAAATTTTAGCCTTTGCAAAGCTTTGCTGCACGCCTTCGCCTTTCAGATACAGATAGCCCAGGTTGTTACAGCCCATCATATCGCCGTAGGTGCAGGCCTTCTCATAAAGGCTCGCCGCCCTAGCGACGTCCTTTGCGAGCCCGGCGCCGTTTGCGTATAAAAGCCCAAGCGATGTGCAGCCTTCGTTATCCTTGCAGGCTTTTTCATAATAAGCCGCGGCTTTGGTAAAATTTTGATCCGCGCCGTTGCCGCTTTCGTAGATATAGCCTAGATTGTTGCACGCAAGCGCAAATTTAGCGCTGCACGCCTTCTCGTAGAGGCTGATCGCCTTTTCGAAATTTTTCTCTACGTTGCCGGTGCCCTCAAAATACAAAACGGCTAGATTATAGCAGCCCGAAGCTTTATTTTCCAAACCGCACGCTCGCTCGTAAATTTCTGCGAGTTTTTTATGATCGCCGCTTTGCTGAGCTTGAATGCCCTCGCTGATAAAGCCCGCGTTTGCCGCGGCTGCCAAAGCAAGCGCTATTAGAAATTTTTTCAAATTTACTCCTTTATATCGTTTTTACGTCCCTGCCTCTGAAAGCAAGAGCGATTATTAAAAATACCGCCGCTATTATACAATAAAATGGCGCGGGTATCTGTGGCGTATCGCCCGCGGCGTAAGAGTGCATGCCGGTGAGGTAGAAATTTACGCCGAAATAGGTCATTATGATCGAGCTATACGCGAGCGTCGAACTCACGCAATAAACATAGATAGAGCCGAGTTTCGGGATAAATTTCAGATGCAGCACGATCGCATAGACGATGATCGAGACATACGACCAGGTCTCTTTGCTATCCCAGCCCCAGTATCGCCCCCAGCTCTCATTCGCCCATACGCCGCCGAAGAAATTTCCTAGCGTCAGCATCGAAAGCCCCACGATGAGGCTGATCTCATTTATCGCCGTTATATATCTGATCTGAGCGTTAAGCCGCTCGCAATTGGCGCTGTTTTTAAGCGCCATCAAAACAAGAGCCAAAAGCCCAAGCAGGCAGCTAAGCCCCAAAAATCCGTAGCTAGCCGTGATAACCGAGACGTGGATGCTAAGCCAATAGGACTTTAGCACCGGCACGAGGTTAGTAATCTGCGGATTTACAAAGCTCATATGCGCTACTAGCATCACGATGCTGGCTAGCAAGCAGCTTGCGCTTAGCGTAAGTAGGGACTTCCTAAAAAATATGATCCCCGCAAGCGCCGCCGACCAGCCGATGTAGATCATCGACTCATAGCTATCGCTCCACGGCGCGTGAGCCGCGACGTACCAGCGCAGCGCAAGCGCAAGGGTATGTGCTATAAAACATATCGCAAAGGCCGCAAATAAAATTTTTTGCGCTAGCGCAAAGCGCTTACCGCAAAGTGCGCCCAAAAGCGCCAAAACAAGAGCTATACCACCCAGTATCATATAGCAATAAACGAGCTTTTTGAAAACCGAAGCTTTGTTGTAAAACACCTCAGCCTTGACGCGGTTTTCGCTTGGAAGTATAGCTGCCGAGGTGGCTCTTTGGTAGTTTTTCAGCTCCGCAAGTGCTGCATCCGCTTTAGTCCAATCATTATCCGAAATTCCGTCTTGCAGGCCGTTTAGATAGTCGTTTAGCACGCCTTTGATCTGCGGAGAGATACTATAATCCGCGAAGGCGTCGTTCGGCGAGAGCCAGGTGTTTTGCGGATCGTTCGGCACGGGGATAAATTTAAAAAACACCCCTCTAAAGGTCAGATACGCGATATTTAGCCGCTCGTCGAATTTAATCAGCTCGTTATCGAGCACGCTGCGGCGCGAGGCGCTTTTTTCATTCGCTTCGTCCACGGCGCGCGCGAGCTTGTAGTTGCCGTTTTCATCAAAGACCGAATTAAAGCTCGCATATCGCTCCTGCGGCGCTAAGCCTAGCATCTTTTTGATCTCGTCGTTTTTGATCTTGATGATCTTTTGATCGCGCCAAAACGCGGGGTTTAGGCTCATTCCTAGGATCATCTGCTCGGCGCTTAAGCCGTAGAGCGAATCCGTGCCTGAAATTTTATTCACGATCTCGCTTGCTTCGGTGCTAAGCGGCTTGATTCTACCCATGTAATCTTGCACCAAAAGCTCCGCAAACGCGCCGTTTGCGTGAACGCGCGAGTTGGCTTTAAGGTTTGCCAGATAGTTTTCATCCGCGGCGCGAAGCTCAATGCTGAAAAAAAGCGGCGCAATCAAAAGAAGCGCGGCGGGCGCGTTATTTTTGATAAATTTAGCGAGCTTTTTAAACCTGCTGCCCGCAGTAAAAAGATTGCCGATAAATCCGACGCAAAGCAAGAAATAGCCAAAATAGGTGGGGATTTTACCCGGATCGCGGTTAAGCTCCAGCACCGTGCCCAGCTCGTCGGTATCGTAGGAGGATTGAAAGAGCTTAAAGCCGTCAAAGCTTAGCGGATGGTTCATATAAATTTCATGCTCCCCCGCGCTTTTGCCCTCTTTTAAAATTTCAACGTCGCTGGCGTAGGATGATGGGCTTTGCGAGCCCGGGTAGCGCTCGAGCTTAAATTTCAAAAGCTTTACCGCAAACGGAAGTTCTATGAGTTTCGAGCCCCAGCTTAGCATTATCTCCTCGCCGTCAAAGTTTAAAATTTTAGGTTCCCCGAGCCAGCCAGCGCCGCCACGAAGCTCCGCTTCTTGCTCGCTTCCGCCCTCAAAGCCCGCTTTTACCGCAAGCGTGCCCTGCTCGCCTTTGGGTGCAGGTTTGTAGGAGCTAAATTTGACGGTGAAGCTTTTAGAATTTATATTTTGCGTGAAGCTAAAATCGTTATCGCCGATCTGAGATAGATTTAGCGGGTGCTCAAACAGCGCGTCTTGCGTACGGATTTGCAAGTATGGTTTGACGCTCACCATCTCATTTTCGCTCTCGCCCGCTCTAACGTGCAGCACACCCTCGGTGCCGAAATAGCGCGTCAGCGCCGCGCCGACAAAGATAACGATAAATGCCGCATGAAGCACGAAGGAGCCGAAGCGGCGCCACATTTTGGTTTTTATGATTATGCCGAGCAGGCTCAGCGTCGCAGCGCCCATGACGCACTCGTACCAGCGCGCCTCATAGACTAAAATTTTAGCAGTTTGCGTATCGTAAATGCTCTCTAAGAAGGTTGCGACGCCGGCACCTGCGGCTAGGATAAAGAGGAGGCAGAGCGCAAACTTGTAAGAGATGAAAAATTTTAATATTTTTAGCGCGCTCATTAACCCTCCGCAGTTTTACATTATTATATCGTAAGTTTGCCCTGCGTATAGTATAAACATTCTAAGAAGTAATACCCCAACCACGCTAGCAAGCGCACTAACGTAGAACGCAAACGCGGTGTGAGCGATCTTTTTGCCCAGTGCGAAATTTAAAACGAGCGGTACGCAAAAGCCTACGCCCACGACGCCTAGCCAAAACATCTTCGCATAAAATCCCTCGTTAAATGCGACGCTCGCGGCTTTTTGCACGTCGCTGCCAGTGATAAGCGAGACGAAAATCATACCGATTAGTAAAATTTCCATCGCCAAAACCGGCCACTCGACCGCGTGTAAAATTTTAAGATCGCCGCCGTGCGGATCCGCTTTAAAGAAAAGCGCGGCTATGAGGCTTGAGCCCGCAATTCCCGCCGATAAGCCAGATGCCACGAAAAGCGCAGGTAAAACGGCGGTATTAAGGATAGGAAATCTAACTAAAACCGAGATCAAAAAGCCCGTATAGGCGCAGATCGCGACCGCAAAAACAAGCGTAAGCGCAAGAAGCAGCGGGCGAAGCGCGTTTAAAATTTTCATTACGAGCGCAAAAAGCCCTTTTAAAAAAGTAAGTCTGCGCGATAAAAATCCGCTAAGATCAGCTTCAAACGCATAAAGGCAAGCTACGAAGCTAAGCGGGATATAGACGCAAAGCGCCGCCACGCCCACGGACATAACCGAGGTGAAGTTATAATTAATCAAAATTTTCCAAAAAAGAAGCGGTCGCTCTAAATCGGCTACCAGACAAACCATACCGAGTAAGATCGCTACGAAAGATAGCAGCGACGCAGCCTTAAACAGCGGCGTGCTTTCGGTCTGCTTTTTATAAAATTTGACGAGGATCGCGACTACCAAAGCGCCGCCGCTCATACCCGCTAGCAAAAGATAAACCGCTATCGGCCAGCCCCACTCTACGCCGTGCGAGAAGGTCGCAGTGAAATTTATAGCTCCGTTCATATCACACCCCCAATCTAACCGCAGGAATATAGCGCAGGCTCGGCTTCGTGCCGCACTCCGGGCGCATTCGCAGGCTGTCTTTTACGCGAAGTAGCTTGCTGATGTGCGAGCTTTCGTCGTTTAGATCGCCGAATACGATCGCCTCGTATCTGCACGCCTCGATGCAGGCAGGCTCGTGACCGTCTTTTAAATTCGTATCCAAGCAGAAGTTGCAGCTCTCTGCGGCTTTGGTATTGTGGTTTATGAAGCGTACGTCGTAAGGACAGGCGACGATGCAGTATTTACAGGCGATGCAATCGTCGGTGTTCATCGTCGTGATGCCGGTTTTTTCGTCTTTGTGGCAGGCTTTCGTCGGGCAAACTTTTACGCACGGCGCGTCCTCGCACTGCTGACAAGACACTCTAACATAGCGCTTTTCCTTCAAATTTAGCGGATCGGTTTTATCCTGGATAAAAAGCCTCATCTGACCTTTCGGAACCAAATTTACCTTTTTACAGGCTATCTCGCAGTCGGTGCAGCCCACACATTTGTTCTGATCGAATATCATGCCGTAGTGCGGCTTTTTCGGCTCTTGCTTTTTAGCGCTCGCATTTGCGTCCTGCGCGCTTTTATCCGCGCTATTTTGCGCGAGTAAGCTTGAGGCGATTGCGCCAAGCCCCAAAGAGCCGAGTGCGGCGGATTTTATAAAATTTCTTCTTTGCTTTTGCATATTCTCCTCCGACTAAATTTAAGCAAAACTACTTTGTTTTGTTCGCGTCGTGAAAGCTTTTAGCCTCGCTCTCGCTAAGCTTTTTGGCTGCATCGGCAAGCTCACCGGGCTTTAAAACTTTTAGTAGTTCGGCTTCAAAAATCACCACAGAACCCGCAGGAATTCTATCTACGTCCACGTTGCCGTAGGCTAAATTACTAGGGATTATAAATTTATATTTCGAGCCTGTATTCATCAAAAGCAATCCCTCGCGTAATCCGTCGATTAAGCCTATCATAGAAAGATGCGCCGGAATTTTAGATGCGAAAGTATCGTCAAATACGCTACCGTTCGTCAAATACGCCTTGTAGTTCATCACTACTACGCTCTCAGGCTTTGGCTTTTCGCCCATACCTAGCTTTAGAATTTCATATTGAAGACCGGATTTCGTGGTTTTAACGTCCGGATTTTTGGCATTTTTCGCCATAAATTCCTTGCCCGCTTTTAAATTTTTATCAAGCTCCGCTTTGGAATTTGTTTCTACGATCTTATTTAGCTTATCGGCTCTTTGATTCAAAAGCGCAATAATTTCCTCATCTTTTAGCTTCTGCTGCTTTTTAAGAGCGTCCAAAAACCCCTCTATCACCGCATCTAAGTCGTACTTGACGCCTAATGCGGCTTGTGAATGCAGCTGGTTTGAAACATAGCTTCCGGTAGAAGCTCCGATGCTATAAGATTCTTTTTGTTCTTGCGTAGTTAAATTCGCGCTCAACGCGCAGCTTGCCAAAACGATAGGCAAGAAAATTTTTAGTCTTTTTTGCATACATTTGCCTTTTAAATTTCGGGGCCGCGAGCTTACGCGACCCCGAAAGAATTATAAATTATTATTTAGAATTCTTTGAGCCTCTTTGATATACTCTTTAGCGGCTTCTAGCCTTTGCTTAGTATATTTAAAGCCATGCATTCCCCATGAGCCGTCTTTTTCGATAAGATCGACGGTGTCTTGAGCTTTTTCGATTAGCTCATAGACGCGAGTTTTATCACTGGAGTTAAGCTTTTTAGTCTCAAGGATAGAGTAAATTCCTTGAATACCGATCTTAACTTGCGAGAAATCGCTCTTAATTGGAGTTTGCCAGCCCATAACCTCATCGTAAACCTGCTTTTGGTTCTTGAAGTGAAGTGTCTCTTTTAGCTCGGAAACGACAGGACTGTGGCAGCCTTTGGTATCTTGCATATCTTTATCCGCCCAAGATGTTCGTGCGCACGACCACATAAGATCGACGAAATTTCGTCCATCTTTATTTCTTTGGAAGTGCCAATCTTTCGCATCTCTTGGACCTTTAGCGGCATCGCCTGCGACTAGAGATTTTCTAGCAGGATCGATGTCGATCTTCCAGATGTGCGATCTTCTTTGAGTATCAAATCCCGCGTTGTCTTGGAACTGAATAGCGTAGAAGTTCTCGCAGCTCATCATAAACGGCATGTGGCAAGATGCGCAAGTGTTGTCTTTATGCGTATCGGCTCTTGCAGCGATGTAGGCTTGCTCTTGGTGGCAATCTTTGCACTCTTTTGTGATCTTAGGCTTTGTATAAAACGCGCTCAAATAGCCCTGCTCTGAGTTGTAATTTACACCCTTGACGGTTTTATCGCCAACTACCGGTCCGGTGTTATCGTGCGGATCGTGGCAGGTTACGCAGCGCATACCCTTCTCGTAGTGAGCGGTAAAGTAGGACTGAGAGCCTTCAGAGCCACATCCTGGTCCCATAGATTTAAATTTAGAGCTAAGAGATAGATCGGGATTTCCGTTGTTTAGCGGATTAGCACGAGCTAAATCAGGGCTATAGTTAAATCTTTGGTGGCAGCGTTCGCAGTTTGAGGTTCTAAAATTTGTAGCGCCGTCAAGGTGACCGCCCGCTCCATGACACTCTTCGCAGGTGATACCCTTGGAGATAGTGTGCTTTTGAAGCTCTTTTGCGTTACCCAAAGCAGCATAGAATTCTTTTTTAGTTTTAAAATCGAATTTGAATGGGTGGCAGACTTCGCAATACGAGCTGTTTGCTTGGAAAAACATCGATTTTTTGTATTTTGCAGCATACGACGCAAGACCTCTTACGTAACCGCCGTTATCGCCATAATCGGCTAGAGTTTCCGGGAATTCCGGAACGATCTTTTTGATCTTTTTGACCGTCTCATCGTCTAAATTTAACGCCCAAGTCCTTTGGAATTGGTTGCCGCCCGCTACGATTTGACCGGTGCCATCTCTTAGCAAGCCGCCCTCTACGTGATAGGTTCCGCGTAGAAGCCATGCATCTACGTAGCCAAATTTTGTCCTTAAGTGTCCCACGGTCGCATAAATTACGTCAGGGGTAATACCTTTTGGAAGGATCGACGCCGTATCCGGGCTAAATACAGGATCGGTTAGGTTGTTATTAACCTCCGGGTGCTCGCCCGGGAAGCGGATAGTAGTGGCGTGGCGCGATCTGCTCCATGTCTCATACTGCGCAGGGTGGCACTCGCCGCATTTTTCAGGACCTATGAATTTATTCGGAAATTGCAAAGAAGAGCCCGCAGGGATTCTATACATCATAGAGCTATAGCCCTTGCCGTCGTCTCTTTTGCTAGCCTTTGAAAAGTCAAATCCATGCCCTTCCGCAAGCCACTCCAAACCTCGGTCGTGTACATCCATCTTACCGACCGTCTTACCGCCGTATTTGGTAAAAATCGGGTGGTTTTTAAATAGCCAGTCATACATCTCTCGCTCTTCTACGACGTAGTCCTGCAAGGATATGACGCCTCTGCTTTGCAACGTGCCCTTAGGATTTGCGATGACGTCGCGCGATTTTTGCGACATTTCCATCTCATGCCCCATGCCTTCATCAGCACAGGCTCCTGCGGCAAAAATGCTAATACAGGCTAGCGCGCCGAGTAGCATCTTATTCCATTTTTTCATGGCTCCTCCTTTGAAAATCGAAATTTTAAATTAGCAAAGTTCTACGCTCGAAATAATATCAACAAAAAAGGGTGAAAAAGGGAGAAATTTAATGAAGTCTAAATTTAACGAAAAGAGATCGTAAATATCGCGCCTTCGTCGGAATTCGCAGCGCTTATGCTCCCTCCGTTTTTTTCGATTATCATCTTACTCATGTATAGCCCGAGTCCGCTGCCCTGCTGTTTCGTCGTAAAGTGCGGCTCAAAAATTTTATCTAGCTGCGCTTCATCGATGCGGCTTGCGTTATTTTCGATCGTAATCACTCGCTCGCCCTGCTTTAAAAACGAGCGAATTTTAATCTCGCGCCGTTTAAGCGGCACGTCCAAAAACGCCTCCTTTGCGTTGTTTATGATATTTATGAGCACCTGGATGAGCTCGTTTACGTTGCCATAAAGCGTGAAATTTTCTTCTATCCGCACGCTTATGTCGATGACGTGCTTTTTAAGCGAGGCATTTAAAATTTTACGCGCCTGCTCGATCGCTTCGCTGGCGCTAAATTCCTTCTTCGGCATGTTCGGATTGAAGAAATTTTTAAAATCCTCGATCGTATCGCTCATAAATTTCACCTGCTCGCCCGCATCCCTGATGCCGCCCTCGAGCCTCTCTTTTGAGAGCTTGCCCCGCTCGTTGTAAAGCTCTAAATTTATGAGCGTAGAGCTGATCTGCGATAGTGGCTGGCGCCACTGGTGCGAGATATTGCCGATCATCTCGCCCATGAGCGCGAGGCGGCTTTGATTTATCATCAAAAGCTGGGTTTGCATCTTTAAGGTCTCGTTTTTTTTGTGAATTTTATAGATACAAAATATACAGATCAAAAATACCACAAGCAAGCTTAGGCCGCTAACGACAAACTCTTTGGTGTGATAGAGCAGAATGCTTTTTATCGGAATTTTAAAGCTTATCATAGCGATCGTATCGCCTAGGCCGCCTTTTAAATTTCCCACGTCTCCGTAGAGCTCTTGCATCTTTTTAGGCGCTGCGTTGATGCTGTGGCACTCGGTGCACGAAGGCTGAGAGTTTGTTATCGGTAGACTCAAAAGATACGAGGCGCCACCTTTATCATAGACGATTCTGGAATATTCTTTATATTTGCTTTCTTTAAAGCCCTCTAAAATTTCATTCTCAAACTCGCTTCCCTCATGCTCGGGATTGAGCGGATCGGTGGCGACGAGCTTGTAGTCGTAGTTGATATTTTCTTTGGCGAGCTGAATTTTATAAATTTCGCGCGTTATGTAGGTCGAGGACATCAGCCTCGGATCGAAAAAATCCTCGTTTAGAAGCTTTTTTTCTTTAAGCTCGTTTATTAGCGGGCGCTGCACGGTCGAGACGTAATCGCGTACCGCATTCATCGTATCTAGGATATAAAACGCCTCGCGCCTCGTGTCCTTTAGCGCAAGCTCGCGGTAAAAGTTAAAAACCAAAGCCGTAATTACGATATATAGCAGCACGAAAAGCGCTACGATAAATTTAAATTTATACTTCAAAGAGATACCCCACCGCATATAAATTTTTGATCACGTCCTTGCCGATCTTGCGGCGTAGCTCTTTGACGATCGCCTTGATCGCCTCCTTGCTGGGCTGCTCGAACTCCCACATATAGTCGAATAGCTGCTCGTAGGTTACGGTTTGATTTTTGCGCGCTAAAAAGTACTCCAAAAGCTTGCTCTCGCTTTTGGAAAGATGACAGGCGCTGTCTTTGACGTAGATGATTTTTTTGGCAAAATCATACTTCAGCTCATCGTTTATACTCAATATCGGCGCGTGATTTATCAGCTCCGCAGCAACGTCTTGCAACGCCTTTATAAAGGCGTTTTTGTCGTACGGCTTAGGCAGATACCTGGTGATCTTAAGCTCCACCGCCCGCCACAGATACTCCTGCTCGGTGTGGCTCGAAAGTATCACGATCGGCACTGAGATACCCGCGGCACGGATCTTTTTAACGACCTCTAGCCCGTCCATATGCGGCACGCCGATATCAAAAACTAGCGCATCGTACGAACCGCTCATCGCCTCATCAAGCGCCTCCAGCCCGTCCTTAACCCCCACTACTTCGCCGAAAAACAGCTGCAGCGATTCGGTTATATTTTTTAAAATCCCAGGCTCATCCTCTAGGCAAAGGACCCTTTTATTGGACAAAACATCCAATAATTCGTAATCTTGCATACTCTATCCGCCTCCAAGCTTAGCGCATTTCATTCTTAATCATCTCTTAAATATAACTCGCTTAAATTATATAAATTTAGCATTAAACTAACGTTAAAAAATATACCAAAGCGGTTTGCACGCAAATTTAAACCTGCAACCGCCTATGTGCAAGCTTTGCGCCTGCATAAGTTGGATAAAAATATCACAAGAACATAAAAAGGCGGGGCGATAAGCTTGATATTAAATTTTACCGCCTCGCAGGCGACAGATGAAAGGCGGTAAAATTCTATTTAGAGGGGCTTGCATATGCATTTCGCAGACAAAGGCAATCAAATCATAAAGATCTATTAGCTCCGCAGCTCGGCGGGATAGAATTTTAAAATTTAGCCCAAGCCGGGCATACTAAAGTTAATGTGAATGCTCCATCTTTGAGTGATCCATGCCGCCGTGATCCATGTTCTCCATCGAGCCATGATTCATATGCGAATGATCCATCCCCTCCATCGAACCCATATCGTGGCTCATCCCGCTCATCGAGCCATGATCCATCATAGAATGATCCATGCCACTCACACCTGGATCGGTCATTCCAAAAATCATCGCGACGTGTCCTAGCACCAAAAATACAATCAGCGCCAAGAAATGAAATTTAAGCCTAGCTCTAAATTCCGCTCCTTTTGCGATAACTCCGAGCTCCAAAAGTAGCAGCACCAGCGCAGGCAGCGCCGCCGCTACGTATGCCGCCAAAGCTAAGGTGTCCGCAGCGCCACGTAAATGAATAGCGGGCAAAATTTTAACCGCTACGTAAATGATTAATATCGTAAAATAAGCGCCGAGAATGATGCTAAGGCATTTATTGATTTTTAGTGCCAAAGAGCCCTCCTTCGCGCGGTACAAGCTAAAAAATTCGCTCGCTACTATCGCTTCTGCTAAGCCCATCGGCACCGCCATAAATAAAATCAAATTCCACGGCTGATTTGCCATCAAAAGTTCCATGTAATTCGTCATTGCCATGTTTTCTCCTTATTTTGGTTTAAAGGGCGCAATTCTAGCGGCTTTCAGTAAAAAATTTTAAAACGATAGACAGGATTAGGCAAATCTTTAATCTTATACTTTTCCGTAAAATGATTTGAGCTGCATCTTAAAACTCGCTCACAAATATTAAATTTATCTCGCCTCGCACGCCGTCTCTTTGTATCTAACGCGAAATTTAGAAAATTTATATTTGCAAATGCAGATACATTAAATTTATCCGAAACGCTTTAAATTCCGTAAAATTTCAGCTTCGCAAAGATAGAATTACAAAATTTTTTAAAAGGATTTAGAATGAAAAACTCCCTCCTGTTTGTCTGCGCGGCGCTGATTATATGCGGCTGCTCTAACTCGGAGCATCCAGAGCCAGGCGTTTCGCATTGCAGCGAGCCTAAAATGGACGAGGCGTCGCATCAGATGATTCAAATTTGCGG
>NZ_CALIBF010000045.1 GCF_938045465.1 uncultured Campylobacter sp. | reverse complement strand
AAGAAATTTTATACACGCCAAACTTCTAAATACGCACACAAAATAAATTCGTATCTTAAAAATTTATCTGATCCGCCAAAGCATCCATATTTTATTGAGTTGCTTAAATTTTACCGATTTTCGCAAGATTATAAAACTCTCTTGCGGCATCGAATTTGCTTTTTATCTCGTATCGTTCGCCGCCTAGTTCAAAGCGAATTGCATCCGCGTGCAGCAACAATCTCGGCGCTCCCGTCGTCTTGACCCGCTCCGTCTCATCCATCTTTTTATCCAATATCCGCTCCGCTTGCTCTCGCGAAAGCCCATACAGCGGCTCTCCCAATATCGGCGCACCCGCGGCAAATAGATGCAGCCTGATCTGATGCTGCCTACCCGTCAGCGGATAGCACTCAATCAGGCTAGCGTCCATGTCCTCAAAATATCGCAGCGGGCAAATCAGCGTGATCGCCTCTTTTCCGTCGCGCGATATTTTCATACGAATTTTAAGATCGGCGAACTCGCCGCTAGGGGCGATCGGAGCATCGATCACAAACCCCTCAAAATCCTTTAAAAATTTCAGTTTCTCACTAAATTTTGCGTATTTTGCAGGCTCAAATTTTTTAAAATTTACGCAGCCCGTAGAAGGAGCCAGCATAGATTTAGCCACAGGTAAGGCGCAAGGTTTATGTCCGTTATCCGCGCTACTCATCGCGATAGCGGGTTTAAGCTTATCGCTCACTCCGCAGGATAAGGCATCAAATTCAAATTCGCCGCCAACATCGCCAGTAGGAGCACCAGATTTAAATTTAGCCTGCGCGCCGCCAGATAGAGTGCTGCGCCATAATCCCCTACTCGCACCATTGGACAAGGTATTAAATCCAAATTTATCGCCTGCCCCTTTTAAAGCTCGCATATCGCGCAGATCCGATACATTATCTGGTAAGCTCACAGCATCGCCCGCAAATTTTGATCCGCAAATTTCATCCAAGCCATATGCGGCGCGATCCTCCCATGCACCATCGCGCGCCACGTTCTGCAAATGCCCGCGCAATCCGCTCCGTAAATCCCCTCGCACGAGCGCTAGATAGCTTTTCATCACTCTACGTTGTTCGAAGCACTCTTTAAGCTCGCGCGCCGCGTCTTTATCCTTAGCGACGATAAGAATTCCGCTGGTTTCTAAATCAAGCCTGTGCGCCACGCACGCATCCTGCCCGTATAGCGACCAGATTTCGTCATACATATTATAAGGCGAGTTGCGCCCGCTCGGATGGCTTAAAATTCCACTCGGCTTGTCAAATGCCGCAAACGCATCGCACTCAAAGATCGGCTTCAGTCCGCGCGGCTCGCATTTGTAATCGATCAAAAAAATTTCTCCGTGCGCGACGGAATTTTTATGCAAATTCTGATCCTTTGCATCGGTTACGCGATGCTTGTCACAGATGCGCTGCGCGGATTTCATATCGTATCCGAGGCTAAGCAGAATTTCGTAAATTTTGCATCCCTCAAAGCTTCCCAAGCTTCTTTTCTCATAACCCATATTAAACTTTCAGCCCCATTTTTATATAATTTTTGCCATCATTATACAAGAAATTCTAACCGAAAGGCTACTAAAATGGTCGAAAGATACGCAAGAAAAGAGATGTCTGAAAAATGGAGCTTGCAAGCCAAATACGACGCGTGGCTAAAAGTCGAGCTCGCGGCGGTTAAAGCGTGGAATAAGCTAGGTCTAATAAGTGACTGCGATAAAGATAAAATTCTACAAAACGCAAGCTTTAGGATCGAGCGGATAGATGAGATCGAAAAGACCACCAAGCACGACGTGATTGCATTTCTAACGAGCGTGAGTGAGAGCCTTGGGCAGGAGAGTCGCTTCGTGCATTACGGAATGACTAGTAGTGACTGCATCGATACCGCCGTCGCGCTGCAAATAAAAGAAAGCATGGAGCTTATCATTGAGGATGTGCAAAATTTAAAAACCGCGATAAAATCTCAAGCCATGAAGCACAAAATGACGCTGATGGTCGGGCGCAGCCACGGTATCCATGGCGAGCCGATCACTTTCGGACTCGTGCTTGCGGTCTGGTATGATGAGATAAATCGCGCGCTAGAGCTTTTGCAACATGCAAAAAGCGTCATCAGCTACGGCAAAATAAGCGGTGCGATGGGGAATTTCGCGCACGCTCCACTAGAGCTGGAAGAGCTAGTGTGTGAATATCTGGGGTTAAAGCCCGCCCCCGCGTCCAATCAAGTCATCCAGCGCGATCGCTACGCGCAGGTAATGAGCGCACTTGCGATCCTGGCTTCCAGCTGCGAAAAGATCGCCATCGCAATCCGCCACTATCAACGCACTGAGGTTTATGAGGCAGAGGAATTTTTTAGCCCAGGTCAAAAGGGCAGCTCTGCGATGCCACACAAACGAAATCCCGTGCTTAGCGAAAACGTAACGGGACTATGCCGTATGATCCGTAGCTTCGTAATACCTGCGATGGAGGACGTAGCGCTATGGCACGAACGCGATATCAGCCATAGCTCTGTCGAGCGATTTATCCTCCCCGACGGCTTTATAACCGCCGATTTTATGTTAAATCGCTTGACAAGCTTGATTGAAAAACTGCTAGTATATCCTGAAAATATGATGAGAAATCTAAATTTAACCGGTGGGCTCGTGTTTTCGCAGCGCGTGCTGCTAGAACTGCCTAAACGAGGAGTTAGCAGAGAGGATGCTTATAAAATCGTGCAGCGTAATGCGATGAAGGTCTGGGCGGATCTGCAAGAGGGCAAAAAAGCTATAGATGAGCAAGGACATAGCCTATTTTTGCAAAATCTGCTAGCAGATACAAAGCTACGAGAAAAGCTAAGCGAAAGCGAGATCAAAGAGTGCTTTGACTACGGATATTACACTAAAAACGTAGACGCGATTTTTAAAAGGGTGTTTGGCGGAGTAAATTGAATGATAAATAAACACAAAATAAAATTGGTACAAGAAGATATAGAACAAGTAAGAATTGTCTTAAGTATAGGTAATATTGATATGATGGAAGATATCTGTATTAGATTAAATAAGAAATACAAGTTAAAATTTGACCATATTATAGCCCAAGAGTTTCAAGCCAAACATTGCAACCTAGAAAAAGCACATAATATATTGAGTTGGATATTAGGAGAATTAAAATTTCTTGAAGCAGAATTAAAAGACGAGGCAAACACTATCAGGAGCAAAGAATCTTCAAATTTAAATATATACAACACGAATACGACCAACATTAATCAAAGCATAATTATTAAAAATACTATAGATCAAATTCCAGATGAAATTCTTGCTAAAAATTTGAAGTATGAATTAAAAGGAATACTTAGCGAGCTTGAATATTGCAAAGATAATCAAGAGAAAAAATCAAAGCTAATGGAAGTTATTAAATGGCTTGGAGATAAAGCTGTTGATGTTGCCATTGCCTGTTTACCGTATCTTAGTCAAATAAAATTCTAAAGCAGGGGTTAATAAAATTTTAACCCCTGCTATTTCTCTATAAAAGTATAAATTTAGAAATTCTAGGAATGCCAGATTTGCGCTTCTGTTTACCGCAATGATTTTAAAATTTAAAATTATACCCCATATAAATTCCATGGTTAGTCTCATACACCTTGTCTACGCCCTCTCCGAGCTTACTGGCCTTGTACCTCGTATAGTCCGCCTTGTAGCCAAACTCGATCTCGTTATGCTCATCAAAGCTATATAGCCCGCCTAGTCTTGCACCGATGACCCAGCCAGGCAGAGTCTTTGAAAGCGAATCGCTGCTTCCGTCAGATTCGTCATATGAATAAATTTTATATTTCAAAAATGAAACTCCTGTATATGCGCCCGCTACGAGTTTAAAGCCATTCGTAATCTCAGGCGTAAAATCCCCGCCTACGAGCAAGCTGTGCTTATTCCACTCGTGTTTAAATATGATGTCCTCGTCAGTGCCAGTTTTCGAAGCTTTGAAATCATACAAGTACTCGCCGTACGCCCTAGTTATACCAAAATCATAGCCGCCTTTAAAGCCGAGCGCAGCCTGCCCCTTATTATCTTTATTCGTGCCAGAATCATCCTCGTCAGACCATTTAGTAGTGATGCTGGATTTAAAAGAATAATCTCCCTCGATACCTAAAAATATCCCCTCGCCAAAGCTTGAACTCACGCATACCGCAGCGGCAAATGCCGCGATTAAAATTTTATTTTTCATATTTTCTCCTTACAATTTATGATTTCAAGGCTTCTCGCCACAGCCGCTCTTACCGTTTTATAACTTACGATCTTTGAGCCTCCTCCACCGGATCCGCTTACGAATCCGTTTAAAATTTGTTGATTATAATAGCCCCCCCCTCACTTAAATTTCGATAAATTTTTAAGATAAGACGCAGAATTTTATCTCACTCGCCTTGGATAAAATTCTATCTCGCTTACTAAGGACAGAATTCTATCTTGATTGCCAGCACGGAATTCGACGAAATTCTACACCACCTCCCCGTGAGCAGCTAGCAAATTTAAACGCCGGAGCCATTAAAAAACAATCTGTGATGAAATTTAAAGCGCTTATTTAGTTGTTCGTTTTTATGTATAATTTAAAATTTACACACGAGATAAGTGCCGTGTTACCGATAGTAACTGCACTTTTAAAAATTTAAGACGATTTGATTTGGAATTTATAAAATTCCCGCCTCATTTTTGTATCATAAGCCAAATCCAAAAAAGGAGTATCTATGGAAGAACACAAAGTGGAATTACGCAACTCCCGCTTACAAGGGCCGCTAGACTCGGACGTAGACGAGCTGGGTTTAGACAGGCTCACCGACACCGTGCCGTTTCCTAAGCGCGGCGTCATCATTATGGCGATTGCCGCTGCAGTGGGCTTTGCGCTATATGCCGCGTTACCATTTGAGCCTAATGTCAAAAAAGGCCTTGCGCTGCTTGCTTTCATCGCGATTATGTGGCTTACAGAGGCCGTGCATATCACGGTAACCGCGCTTATGGTGCCGGTGCTTGCGGTAGCTATCGGACTTGGCAAATTCGCTAAAGATGGCACTTTCACGGCTGCCACCATCAAAAGCACGCTTGCAAATTTTGCAAACCCTACGATCTTTACCTTTTTCGGCGGTTTTGCTCTGGCAACGGCTCTGCATATGCAAAAGCTAGACAAAAAGATCGCGATGTGGCTAATCGCCCGCGCAGGCGGTCGCTTGGGTGTAGCTGCGATTTTGATCTGCCTTGCTACGGCGATCCTTTCGATGTGGGTTTCAAACACCGCGACTGCTGCGATGATGCTTCCGATCGCGCTTGGAATTTGCGCCAACATGGACGAGAATAAAGATCGCGGCACCCTCGTGTTTTTGCTTTTAGGCATCGCGTATTCTGCAAGCATCGGAGGTCTGGGCACGCTCGTGGGCTCGCCGCCGAATTTAATCGTGGCTCAAGCCTTGCACTACAGCTTCGCAGACTGGATGAAGGTAGGTTTGCCGCTAATGTGCGTGATGCTGCCGATAATGCTTTTGGTGCTTTATATAATTTTCAAGCCGAATTTAAGCCATAAAATAGAGATGGATCTGGAGCATATCCCTTGGACGCGCGAGCGCATTATTACTATCGTCGTATTTGCTCTAACAGCGCTTGGCTGGATATTTTCAAAGCAAATTTCAGCCCTTGTGGGCTTTAAAGTGGATGATGCTTACGTCGCCATCTGCTCGGCAGTCGTAATCGTCATACTAGGGCTTGCCAAATGGCACGACATCGCAGAAAATACCGAGTGGGGCGTGCTGCTGCTTTTTGGCGGCGGACTTACTCTAAGTGCGGTTTTAGGCGATTCTGGAGCTTCTAAGGTGCTTGGCGATCTAGTCGCGCACACTTTCGGCGGAGCGCCTACTTACATCGTACTTTTGGTAACGGCAGTTTTCATCATCTGCCTTACGGAATTTACGAGCAATACCGCCTCTGCTGCACTTTTAGTACCTGTATTTGCGGGAGTAGCAGCGCAAATGGGGCTACCGAAAGAAACTCTTACTATAGTAATCGGTGTGGGCGCAAGCTGCGCTTTCATAATGCCGGTAGCGACGCCGCCGAATGCTTTGGTTTTCGGCACGGGACGCATTCGCCAGGCAGAAATGGTACGAAGTGGCGGAATTCTAGCGATATTCTCCGCGTTTTTGGTTTCGGGATACGCGTATATTTTTTACTCGTAAAATTCCGTCAAAATTCTATAGTCCGGGTATCTGCTCGGACTAAATATATTTATAAGATATATTTTTAAACTCCTAAATTTTCGGAATCTTTATAAAAAAATTTTGATTTAATACTATTTTAATCAGTTATCTGTATAATACGCATATCTTACGGAAAGAAGAATTTATGGATTTTGATTTTATAGCCAAATTTAGCCCGATGTTCGTAAAGGCGGGAATTTTAACGCTAAAGCTCGCATTTTACGGGATTTTACTATCCATCATCATCGGCTTTATCTGCACGCTGATAAAATATAAAAGATTGCCTCTGCTAAGCCTGCTCGTGGGCGCATATATCGAGCTGTCACGCAATACTCCGCTTTTAATTCAGCTATTTTTTCTATACTACGGCCTGCCGAAGCTGGGCATTCAAATTTCAGGCTTTACCTGCGCGATTGCAGGTCTTGCGTTTTTGGGTGGAAGCTATATGAGCGAGAGCTTTAGGCTCGGTTTTGAGGCGATAAAAAAATCCCAGATCGAAAGCGCGATGAGCCTAGGGCTAAGCGAAGCACAGATAGTGTTTTACGTCGTGCTGCCGCGCGCCTTTGCGATCGCCCTACCCTCCATCAGCGCAAATATAATCTTTCTACTCAAAGAAACCTCGATCGTTAGCATCGTCGCACTTGCCGATCTCGTCTATGCCGCAAAGGATGTGATCGGATTGTATTACAAGACGAACGAGGCGCTATTTATGCTAAGCGTTTCGTATCTGATCATAATCCTGCCGCTTTCGCTGACGCTTACGCTGCTTGAAAAGCGCCTTGCGTATATGAGGGGCTAGCGATGGAACTATTCGGCGGCGAAAATTTAATCAGGCTTCTTGGCGGGCTTGGGGTCACGCTGCAAATCGCGCTCATCTCGATCGCGGTTTCGCTCGCTCTAGGCTTGGTGCTTGGAATTTTAATGGCCTCTGGGCGCAGAGCCTTATACATCCCGCTTAAAATTTGCCTAGAGATCGTGCGCATCATGCCGCCCATCGTTTGGCTATTTATCGTATATTTCGGCGCGAGCAAGGCATTTGGCATCCACATCTCAAATATCGCGGCTTCGATCATCGTCTTTAGCATCTGGGGTGTTTTCGAGATGATGGATCTGGTGCGAGGTGCCGTGCTTAGCATCCCTAAGCATCAGTTCGAAAGCGCCGAAGCGCTCGCATTTAGCAGATCTCAAATTTATCTCTACGTCATCCTGCCGCTTGCGATGAGGCGCCTAGTGCCCGCAACGATAAATTTATTCAGCAGGATGATAAAAACAACCTCGATCGCCGTACTAATCGGCGTCATCGAGCTCGTCAAGGTCGGACAGCAGATCATCGAAGTAAACGTCTTCCGCGACAATTACGCGCCGCTAATCATCTACGGAGCGATATTTTTCGTATATTTTTTGATCTGCTATCCAATCTCGGCGCTTTCGAAAAAACTAGAAAATAGGTGGAGCTGATGGAAATTTTAAAAATCGACAAAGTTAATAAATTTTACGGCGAGCTGCACGCGCTAAAGGACGTCAGCCTTAGCGTCGCGCAGGGCGAGGTCGTAGTGATCCTAGGCCCTAGTGGCTGCGGCAAAAGCACCCTACTTCGCACGATCAACGGGTTAGAGCCGGTACAAAGCGGAAATTTTATAATCGAGGGCGAGCGGATCGATCAAAATTTCAAAGAGTGGCGCAGGATCAGGCAAAAGATCGGTATGGTCTTTCAAAGCTACGAGCTCTTCGACCACTTAAATGTGCTACATAATATAATCCTAGGTCCCGTGAAAGTCCAAGGCGTACCGCGCGAGCAAGCTGTAGAGCTAGCCAGGCATTGGCTCAAAATCGTAGGACTAGAAAATAAAGAGCGAGCCTACCCCAAAGAGCTTAGCGGCGGGCAAAAACAGCGCATCGCGATCGTACGAAGCCTTGTGATGAAGCCCAAGATCATGCTTTTTGACGAGGTCACCGCGGCGCTTGATCCCGAGATCGTGCGCGAGGTGCTCGACGTAATGCTAAATCTTGCCAAAGAGGGGCAAACGATGCTAATCGTGACGCACGAGATGGGCTTTGCGCGCGCCGTAGCCGATCGCATAGTTTTTATGGACGAGGGAAGCATCGTGGAGATTAACGAGCCGGAGGCATTCTTTACTGCGCCGAAGAGCGAGCGCGCGAAGAAATTTCTAAATATGTTCGAATTTAAAAAATAAATTTTAATAAAGGAGAAAAGATGAAAAAAACGCTAAGCACGCTTTTTATCTTAGTTGCGTTATTTTTCGCAGGTTGCAACGACGAGGGCAAAGGCTCCTCAAATTCCGCACAAGGTTCCGCCGCGCCGCAAAGTTATATCGACGGGATTAAAAAGCGCGGCGTAGTAAGGATCGCGGTTTTCGGCGACAAGCCGCCGTTTGGTTACATCGACGAGACGGGCAAAAACGCGGGATATGACGTGTATTTTGCAAAACGTATCGCAAAGGAGCTTTTGGGCGATGAGAGCAAGGTTCAGTTCGTGCTCGTAGAGGCCGCCAATCGCGCGGAATTTTTGGCGTCGGACAAGGTCGATATCACGCTTGCAAATTTCACCGTCACGCCGGAGCGTAAAGAGGTCGTGGATTTCGCGCTGCCGTATATGAAGGTAGCCCTCGGCGTCGCGAGCAAGGGCGGCGATATTACCGACGTTTCGCAGCTTAAGGACAAAACGCTTTTAATCAACAAAGGCACGACCGCGGATCTGTATTTTACGAAAAACCATCCCGAGATCAAGCTTTTAAAATTTGACCAAAATACCGAGACTTTTGGTGCGATGCTGGACGGCAGGGGCGATGCGATCGCGCATGATAATACGCTTTTGTTTGCATGGACGAAATCGAACCCGGGCTTTAAAGTGGGTATCCGCTCGCTGGGCGATCAGGACGTCATCGCGCCTGCGGTCAAAAAGGGCAACGACGAGCTTCGCAAATGGCTTGACGATCTAATCGTGAAGCTCGCGGACGAGAAATTTTTCCACGCTGACTACGATGCGACGCTAGCGCCCGTTTACGGCGACGACATCAAGGCTGATGACGTCGTAATCGAGGGCGGAAAGTTATAAATTTAGATTCGCCGTCTAGTTTAGCGGGGCAATCTTACTAAGCCCCGCAAGCTCGCAGCGACGCTGGCGCCGTAGCTTTACCGAAACGGCGTCCATAAACGCCCATAGGCAGCGAGCGCTTTTATAAGCTAGCTAAATTTATCGATCTAGCGGCAAAGTTTTGCTCTCGCACGACAGATTTAGCCACCGAGTAAATTTTAGCCGAGATGGAATGCAGCCTAGCGCGGGTCGTCGCGGCAAAATTTAAGTCGCGCGCGGCGGCATAAAATTTCAAGCGATAGTAGAATTCTAATGCAAACTACTCGTGCGGTAAAAATTTTGCCGTGCGAGCAATGATAAATCGCAAGCGCCTGCTCTTTAAACAGATCGGGAATTTACAAAATTTTATCGGCTCATGCAGCTTGTAAAGTCTTATACGAACGCTTTCCGCGTGCGTTCTATCTTTCGATTGGCTCGTGCGAAAGAGCGATCGCACATCCGCCCAAATGCACAATCTGCGCAACGCATCCATTTCCACGCCCAACTCATAGCGCATTTGTACCGCTAAGCCTACGATCCCGCGCGCTTTGTCTGCATATCTGTGTGTCGCCGGAGCCGTATACGACCCGCCGCCGTCATACTCCACAGCGCCGCCGCTTGCCTCATTCGTTCCAAATTTTGCGGTTCAAATTTAGCTCGCTCACGATGTCAACAAGCGCGCCGATCTCATCTACGTAAAGCTCTATCGTGGCGTCCTGCTTTAGCGAGCAGTCGATTCTAGGCTCGAAATTATCGCGCCAGGTCTCGATCGCCACGTAAATTTTATCCTCCCTTAGCACCGCGTTTATCTGCGAGCCCAGCCTTAGATAGACCTCCGTCAGTCGCTGCATCAAAAGCGGCGTCAAAGCGTATCTCGCGCCTACCTGATCGGTCGTATAGACGTCAAAAAATTCCTCAAATTTCACGTCGTCCATATTCGCTCGCTGCCCGTATTTGCGCAGATTTCGCGAGTTTTTGTGACACACCCGCACCTCGCAGTTAAGCCTTTTATGAAAGTCCGCGACGAAAAGCACTCCGTGAAATTTTATGTCGGTGCGAGTGCCGTTTTTGGTGCGCACCTTTTCGGCGGCATAAAAGTCGCTAAACCTCACTCGCACGCCCTGCACCTCCCCGCTCATCATATCCTCGCTCGATTGCTCGTTTATGTAGCAGTCGTAAATTTCAAAAAACTCATCCGTCCCCAGCCCGCCATTTTCATCGTAGCTAAGCCCGAAGCTTTTTGCGATGCTCGCGACGATCCTGCTTTTAAAATTTGATCTGAAATTCCGTCTTTTGCTCGCCGTCAAAAGAGCGCCTACTATGCCGTAAACGGAGATACCGAAAAAGACGCCAGCTGCCGCTTCGTCCCAAAAGCGCGCCACCAGTGCGCCCACACCGAGCCCTACGACAGCGGCGATGAGACTGGCCTTTTTCACCGCTTTTTGCAGCGCCGCGCGCTCATCCTCCAGGCTCTGCAGATCGGCTAGAAAGTTAAATTTTGATCCGGCTGCTCCGCTCTCTTTGCCCCCGCCCTCACCTTCGACGGCTTTGGGCTCAAACCTTCCGTAAGTAGCGCTCATGCGGCTATCGCTGTCCTTAAAGCCGCTACCCTCGCCCGCTTCAGCTTTTAATACCCGCCCCTCTTTCGCATCGGCGCTTAAAATTTGCCCATCTTGCGCTGCGCCCTGCCCTAATGCGTCCGTATCTTGCGCCGTATCAAAGCCGCTAAATTTATCAAAATTTGCGCGCTGCGTGCCGCCGTTTTTGCCAAAGCTTAAGCTGTAAAATAGGCGGTAGAGCAGCCCATTTAAGAGGGGAAAGATGATGAAAAGCGCGATTATAAGCCAGTTTGTATCAAACGAGACGAGCTCCGCCCTGGTATTCAAAAACAGGTAAAGCCCGAGCAGCAGCAGGGTTATCAAAAATGAGACGAGCTTACTAATGCGCGCGAGCTTTTCGTGCCGTTTTTCAAGCAGGTAAAGCTCCTCTAAATCGCCGTTTCTATCCATAATCCGCCTTTTGTAGCGCATTTAAGCGCCGGTTTATTTGCCGCGCGCCAAATTTAAACGCTCGCGCGCCGCTGCCTGATCGCTGCTAAATTTAGCATAAAGCTCGCGCCCTGCCGCAAAATTTTAAAATTTGCTCCGCCGCTTTAAATTTAGCCGCTGTAAAATTTTAAATTTCGTCCTTGCCGCGCCGCAGTTCGTTTAATGCAGACAAATCTTTAGCGCCTCTTTCAGCCGCCCTAGCCCGTCTTTTAGCAGCGCCCTAGATGTCGCGATATTTAGGCGCAAAAATTTCTCGCCGCCCTTGCCGTATTGCGCGCCGCAGGAGAGATACAGCCCCGTTTTTTCGCGGATGAAGCGCGCAAGCTCCGCGCTATCCTGCGTGTAAGCGCCCGCGTCAAGCCACATCAGATAAGTCGCGTCTTGCGGCACGACATGCACCTGCGGAAGCTCACGCGCGATAAATTCCGTCGCGAATTTGCGATTTTCGCTGAGGTATTCGCGCAGCGCGTCCAGCCACAGCGCACCCTTCGTAAATGCGGCGATCGCTCCTTGGACGCCGAAAAAATTCGGCTCGGCGATGTCGTCGGAATTTAGCGCCTTTGAAATTTTATGACGTAAGCGCTTATCTGCGGCAAAGACCGCCGCGCTTTGCAGCCCCGCGATGTTAAACGCCTTGGTTGGCGCGATTATGCTGGCCGAAATCCTCTCGCAGCTCTTGCTTGCCGCAGCAAATGGCGTGTAACGCACGCCCGGCTCGGTCAGATCGCAATGCACCTCATCGCTAAGCACCGTCACGCCGTGCTTCTCGCACAGCTCACCGATGCGGGCAAGATCTTCTCTGCTAAAGGTGCGGCCGACCGGATTGTGCGGGTTGCAAAGGATAAAAAGCGTCGTCTGCGGATCGGCAAGCTTAGCCTCCAAATCCTCCCAATCGATACTATAATCGCCGTTAGCATAGGCAAGCTCGTTTTCCATAGGCACGCGGGCGGCGTTTTTAATGCAGTAGTAAAAGCAGTTGTAAACGGGGCTCATCAGCAGCACGTTTTCGGCGGGCGAGGTGAGCTTGCGGATGATCGAATCGATCGCAGGCAGCGTGCCGCCAGCATAGATCAGCCACTCCTTTTGGATTTCATAGTCGTGGCGCGCGAGCCACCAGCCTTGATACGCGCTGCGCCACTCATCATCGATAATCGAATAGCCCAAAACCCGCTCGTTCAGCCGCTTTTGCAGAGCCTCGATGATCTCGGGCGCTACGGCAAAGTCCATGTCCGCGACCCACATCGGAAGCTCATTCTCGCCCACGTCCCATTTAAGCGACTTCGTGCCGCGGCGGTTTGGCAGAGTGTCGAAGTCGTATTTCTCCTTGCCACTTATAAAATCAAAAAGTCCCATCTTACGCCCTTAATTCAGTAATGATTTCAGTTTTAGACGCGTCCGTTGCGCCGTCTAGGATCAGCTCGCCGATGCTTACCGCGCGGATTAGCCCGCTGCTCGGATTTTTGACGCTATCGATCGCACCTTTTATCTCGGCACGGACGTCGCTGTATTCAAACGCTAGCGTCGTATTTATGAGCTCGCAGTCTTGCAAGCGCAAATTTTGCATATAGCAAAAGCCCTGCAGGCTCTCGATCTTACAGTTTCGCAGCGTTACGTTTTTAGAATTCCACCCGAAGTACTCGCCTGCGATGAAGCAGTCCTCGATGAGGATATTTTCGCAGTTCCAAAACGCATCCTTGGATAGGAGCTTGGAGTTTTTGATCGTTACGTTTTTGCAGCCGTCGAAGCAGTAATCCCCGAAGAGCGATAGATTTTCGATACTTAAGCCTTCGCAATCAAGCCCAAAATAAGCGCCCTTTGCGGTGACGTTTTTAAGCGACACGTCGCTGCAGTGCCACAAGGTTTCCTGTGCATCGTGGAATTCCACATTTTGCAGCACGGCGTCTTTTACGCGGCGAAACCCCTTGGGCGCGCCGTAGAGGCAGTCTTTTAGCACCACGCCGCGGCTATACCAGATCCCTGCGCGCGCGATCTCGTCAAAGAAGCAGTCCTGCGCGCGGATATTTTCGGCGTACCAAAACGGATATTTCCACTCAAATTTACAGTTTTGCGCGACGATATTTGCGCTGTGTTTTAGCGGCGACTCGCCCTCGCCGAAGACGGAATTTTCGATCCGCAGATCCTTTGCGCAAAACAGCGCGCGCTCGCCGCTAAAGTGCTTTTGTCTTAATATTTGCATGGCTTTCCTTAGATTTAAAATTTACTTCAGATTATACAAGGAATTTCAAAATTCCGCGTAGCTTAGGCGTATGAAACGCAAGCGAATTTTAAAAATTTTAAAATTTTGGAGGCGGCGAAGGACTAAATTTGACGCGCCTCGGTAGTGGTTACGAAACATATGCGGCGAATGCACGGCAAATCGCCGCACGTTTATAAAGGCGTTTTTGTAAACGCCCATAAAGCGCGCTCTGGTGCTACGGCGAGCCGCACAGGCGCCCGTATCCACTCGCGACGTGCGTCGCTCGAAAGATACATAAAATTTATCGCAAGTGGCGCTTTAAAATTTATAAAATTTTCTCCGAGCAGCATGTAAATTTTAGCAGACGTCTCAAAGAAGCGTAAATTTTACCCCGCGCATAAACGGGATGCGTCTAATGCTCGTGGTGATGCAAGTGCGCGTCTTCGCCGCGGTCTCGATCCGTAGCACGCTTTCGTAGATCAAAATACACAAAAAGCCCGCTAGGCTCGCCATCCTCGTAAATTTCAAGCTTGTAGCGCATTACGGCGTGCGTGCACACTGCAACGTCAAGCGTCGCTTCATAGCCGTCTGCGCTGCGCTTTAGCGGGAATTCCGCATTGCCCATATTCATACTCACGCCCGAAATTTTAACGCTCGGATTTTTCAGCTCACGCGAAATTCCGCTTATTTTTAGCTCGTTTGCTCCCGCTTCGATCGGATGGCGCGCTACGCTAAAGAGCGCCTTCTGCCCGCCAGCGTTAGTCTCGCAGTCCTGTGCGGCTAGATTGCAGCCCAGACGCGTCCTTATATCCTTAAATAATGCATCGCTCTCATCCGCGCCAAATCCTAAAGTAGCAGCGAAAATCAAGCTAAAACGTAGAGCCTTTATCATTATGATCCTTTGTAAATGAAATTTGTGCGCAATTTTAGCAGAAAATTCCGCGCCTATTAAAATATTTATTAAAATTTTAGCTAAAATAGCGAATATCTTCTACGAAAGGATGAAAAATGGCTGAGTTTTTAATCAAAGACGCCAAGGACGGCTGCAAATTCGATCTACTCTATGACGGGCACGTACTGTGCACCTCCGAGGTTTACACGAGTAAGGCCGCTTGCAAAAACGGCATCGAAAGCGTCGCAAAAAATGCCGCGCTAAATAAGATCGAGGATCAAATCGCGGGCGGCGAAAAGCTAAACAATCCGAAATTTGAGCTTTACACCGATAAAGCAGGCAAGGTTCGCTTCCGCCTAACGGCCAGCAACGGACAGATCATCGCCGTTAGTAAAGATTTTGAAGCCAAAGCGGACGCTCTAAAAGTAATAGAGCTTATCGTAAAACAGGCTCCGAAAGCCAAGATCAAGGAGGCGTAAATGGACATAAACGGACTTGTAAATATGGTCTCTGCGCTCAAAAGCGACGATAAAAATTTAAGAGAATTTCAAAGCGGCCCCGTCGCTTTTATCGAGAAATTTCTAGGCGTGGACCTGCCCGACGATCAGATAAATGCGATAATCGCGGGCATTAGTTCAAATTTTTTAAGCAAAAACGAAAGCGGCGGATCTAGCTCGCTAGGCTCGATGCTGGGCGGACTTTTGGGCGGCGGCGAGGACGTACAAGCAAACGCCGTCGATAGCAAAGGCGTGGATTTTAGCGCGCTGATCGGCAAAATCGCAAGCGCCAAGCTCGACCTAAACGGCGACGGCAAAATCGATATCAACGACGCAAGTAGCTTTTTGGGCGATCTTTTAGGAGGCGGCGCAAACGGCGAAGACAAGGAGTTAAATTTAGGCAGCCTGCTAAAAACGTTTAAAATTTAAACGCAGCTAAATTTCAAACGCAGGCCGGATTTTGCGCGACGATGTTTAAATTTGCGCGCGCTATTTTAATCCGCGCCTGCGCCGCTACGGCGCTCGCATGAAGGGTTAAATTTACGCCGCATTGCACGTAAAAACCTCGCACTTAATTAAGGCGAACTCAAATTTAAAGCAAAAAAGGCATTGAATTTAAGCCGCTTCTTTGTAGCATTTTATTTATGCTGCCGCGACATAGCACTCTGCTCCACTCTTTTGATCGTCCATATTGAGCCAAAATAACCACGAACTCTGCTTTAAATTTTAGCTTTGCTCTTTAACGTCCGCTTTAAATTTAGTCGCTTTTTTGCTCCATTTCATTTCGCTACCCATTCAAATTCCCACGTAGCGTGTCATAGCATGCTATTAAATTTTAAAAACGTCTATAAATTAAACATGAAAGAGTCCGCCTAAAAAGGATATATTTTATTTCTATTTACTGTTTAGGTAGTATAATCGTTCTCGTCCGACAAGATAAAACCTCCTTTTTGTATGAAGCCCGAGTTTAAAAGCTCGGGCTTTTTTTATGCCCGAAATTCTGCTATAATCCCGCCAAAAACTACAAGGAATTTTATGCTTTCACATATCGACGAAAACAATATGCCGCGCATGGTGGATGTCGGCGCCAAGGATGATAGCGAGCGCGTAGCCACCGCTAGCGGCATCATACGAATGAGCGCGGAGGCGTTTGCCGCCGTCAAGCAAAATACGGCCAAAAAAGGCCCCGTGCTTCAAACCGCCGTCGTTGCCGCGATAATGGGCGCTAAAAAGACGAGCGAATTAATACCAATGACCCATCCGCTTACGATTACTTCGATTAAAACGGATATCGAAGAGCTTGCGAGCGAGTGCGCGTTTAAGCTTTTCGTAACGGTAAAAATCACCGGCAAAACCGGCGTCGAGATGGAGGCGCTAACGGGCGTGAGCGTGGGACTACTGACGATTTACGATATGCTAAAAGCGATAGATAAATCGATGCAGATCACCGACGTCGTACTGCAACGCAAAGAGGGGGGCAAGAGTGGCGTGTATATTAGGAGCTGAAAAGCCGAAAATCGACTATCCACTCTTTTGGGAATACAAAGTAGTCCTAGACGCGACTACTCAAAAGCGCGAGCAGATCGATGAAATTTTAAAGGGCGAAGATTACAAAATAGACTTTTCGCGCTTTTCAAACGGCGGCAAATATATGAGCTTCAACGTAAGCGTTTTCGTTAAAGACGACTTGCATCGAAACGAAATTTTCGAGCGCTTAAAAGCCCACTTTAAATATGTATTGTGACAGGAGATGAAATGAAAGAAGCAATAATCAAAAAATTCGGCGCCGATCTCGCGCAAATTTCACAAGCCGAGCTAGCCTCATATGTGCAAGAGCTCGCCTTGCAAGAAGCCACGAAGGCTTTGTGTGAGCTTGACGACGAGAGTAAAAGCGCCAAAAGCACGCAATTAATCCTAGACTTCGCAGCCGAGTTAAAAGACGCGGGCGCGCTTAGCGATGAGACGGCAGAAGCCCTACTTAACGGCGTTAAAAAGGCGCTGTGCGACGAGGACGAGCAGGCTCTTTACAAGCTCATCTACGACTACGACGATCTGCGCAAAAAGATCGCTTGTAAGCAAAAGGCGATTAAAACCCTTGTTCTGCGCAGCTATGATGATCTGGATACCGCGCTGCAAAACGCAAGCGAAACAGAGCTAAAAGAACGCATAGGCTCGGCGCTACAGCGAGCTATCGCGAGCAAACTCCCGCTTGCGGACGTGCTGAAAGAAGCGAGCGAACTGGCCTTTATAAGCGTGCTAGAAAGCGGCACCGACATCGAGGATACCGCGCACGAGACGGCGAAAAACATCGCATTTTCGGCTATAGGCGACGGAGAATTTACGAAATTCCGCACAAAAGAAATTTCAAAAATCATCATAAATCGCGCGATTTTCGTCGCAAACGAGAGCAAAAATACCGCCTCCGCACTGATTAGAGGCGCGATTTTAGGCTGCTACGACGGCATAAACAAAGCCGCCGAAAGATACCGCGACGAGCTAAGTTTCTCGCCGGCAAGCGACGCACAGAGCCTAGAGAACGAAAGGCTTCAAATTTCGCAGATGAGCGAGCTATTTAGCGCGGTTTTAAGCGATGCGGTCGCAAGCTCGGAGGAGCCCGCTAAAAGCGAGATCGCCAAGATCGCCGATGAAGAATTTGGAGGCTACCTGGCTAAATTTAGAAAAATTTCAAGCGATCTTGCCGAGCAGCTAAGCGCCAAAATCGGCGAAATTGAGCTTGGCGAGCGCGCGAAAAAGGCGAGCGCCAAGGCACGCGAAATCACTCAAGAACTGAGCCAAAAAAGCGCCAAAATCATCGAAAACCTCGATCTGGACGAGAAACTGGACGCAATCAAAAAAGAGCTTAGCGAATTTGAAAAGAAGATGAGCCAAAAATTTGCCGAGCTAAAAAGCTCCGACGTCGCTAAAAACGTAAGCGAAAGGGCGCGCGAGATGAGCGCTAAGGCTTACGAGGCCGCAAAAGAAACGATCGCCAAGCTAAAGTCCAAAAAGGACTAAATGGGCGCCGCAGGCGCAAAATCCCTAGCGGTAAACACTCAGCGCTCGCTGCTTTACGTTGCATAATTTACTCGCTTACCTTAAAGTCCGCACCCTCCAAATAAAGGAGCTTTCGTTAGAGTTTGCGAGGCCTGCGCAGAATTCTTTAATGCGCTTTAATGGCACAGCAGAATTTCGTGCCAATAAAAAATTTACTAATTTTGCGTAGCTAAATTTAGATGCGCGCTGCAAAATTACGTGCCGCCAAAAATCCTACGGCGATGCGAGACCTCGGTCCAACCAAATCTTGCCGCAGCGATAAAATTCTAAGTGTAAAATTTTATAGCTGACGCGGCACATATAAAATTCCAAAGCCGGCGCAGATTTTTAAGCTTGAAATTTCATCGCGTAGATTTGCGTAGCAGAATTTTAAAATTCTAAACGCGTAAAATTTTAAAATTCCATCCAAAATGATACGGTGCGACTTGCAATTTGAAATTTTATCCTGTCGCGCACAAAAGGAATTCCGCTAGATAAATTCTACGAAAAGGCGTCTGTAGCGTTTGGCATTTCTGCGATCATTTCAATTCCAATAAAACGCAATTTCATTGCAGCACAAGATGCAGTGGTGTAGTGTCTTTTGCCAAGTTAATAATTAGAATTTATGCGCCACAAAATACTAACGCGACTCACCTCAAATCATAGCGACATCCGAACCCATCTTATCGCGCGATTTGATTGTGCAAATTTCAAATTGCTCTTATCCACCCGAACCGAGCGCCTTGTGTAAATAAAATTCTACCGGATTTATCGTTGCGTAAATTTAAAACCGCACCCCCGCTCTATTTGGGCGCAGAGGCGCCTTGTTTATACAGCGCCGCATTTAGATAAAATCACTACTTTCACATAGCAATGCCTCGTTTACGCCGTGATAAAATTCTGCGAAATCACCGCTAAATTTTATCGCTAAATTACAAAGCCTAATTCTATTTTAAAGGCGACGGGCGTCCTTAAATTTCACGGCAAATTCCAAATAGATCCCGTCTGCAAAATCCAGCAATCCAAAATAAAATTCTAAAAATTTAATCAAATTTCGCTAAAATCGCCGCAAAATTTCAAGGAGAAAAGATGAAAAAATTAGCTCTTTTAATATCCTTTGCTGCGATGATGATTTTTACCGGCTGCGCGAGCACCACGCAAGGCGGCGCCGTAGGCATCGACCGCTCGCAATTCATCACCGTAAGCGAAGCTGAAATGGATCAAAGTGCCGCGCTTGCCTACAGGCAGATTACCGCCCAAGCAAACGCCAAACATGTCCTAAATACCGATAAAAAGCTAACTGATCGCGTTAGAGGCATCTCGAGGCGCCTAATAGCTCAAGTAGGCGCATTCCGCAAAGACGCACTGAAATGGAACTGGCAGGTAAACGTAATCAACGACCCTACAATCAATGCTTGGTGTATGCCTGGCGGTCGCATCGTCGTATATACGGGCATCATCGAAAAGCTTAAACTTACCGATGCCGAGCTGGCTGCTATTTTGGGGCACGAGATGTCGCACGCACTGCGCGAACACAGCCGCGAGCGAGCCTCGACTGAACAGATGAAAGATGTCGGTATCGCTGTAGCAAGCTCTGCAGCGGGGCTTGGAGATCTGGGCTCAGCGGCTTTGAACATGGCGGCGCAGTACACATTCACGCTGCCGTTTTCGCGCACACATGAGACGGAGGCCGATCTGATGGGTGTCGAGCTGATGGCGCGCGCAGGATACGACCCGCGAGCGGCGATAAACGTCTGGGAGAAGATGAATAAGCTAAATGAGAGCCATCCGCTTAAATTTATGTCCACGCACCCTTCAAACGACGATCGCATCGCCGATCTAAAAGAGGTGATGCCGAAAGTCTTGCCGCTTTACGAGGCTGCCACAAGAAATAGATAGTCTTGCGATTTAAAATTTCGCAAGAGCTTGCGCGCTAAGGTTTTTTAAGTAGCAGGTTTTATCGTCGCATTTAAATTTCTTAATGGGCTTGCGCACGGCGCTAGGATTATCCGCCGCCGCGCTGTAGCTCTATCGCGATAAAATCTCGCTGAGACAAAGACCTGCCGCAGCGCGAAATTTTAAATTACCGCAAAATTCTACGCACGGGCGCGAGGTATTTTCCGCGCCTTTTGGATTTTAAAGCGTTTTTGGATATAATCATAAATATTTATTTTTAAATTTCAAAGGATAAGAAATTTGGACACG
>NZ_CALIBF010000044.1 GCF_938045465.1 uncultured Campylobacter sp. | reverse complement strand
GGGTTCTTTAAATACGTTTTTCGGGTTTGAATTGTAATCTATATCCCAATGTCTAAATGCAAAACTTTGCATCTCCGCTTCGTTTACATACTTATCAAGTCCCGCTTCTTTAGTAGTATCGGAGCCTATCGTAATAGTGTAGTGAGATTGAGATTTATGAAGTCCTACTCTTCCGCTTACGAATAGATACAAAATAAGGCAAGCAAAAACTGCGATGAATTGCAATATAGCTTTTAAATATTTCAAAATTTCCCCTTAGAATTAATTAGGAGGATTATATCTTAAATCAAATTAAATCGAAATTTTACATGGCGAGCGGGTAAAATTTCATATAAATTTAGCCCGCAAGCCTTGAAATTTGAGCAAATTTAGAACATAAACGTGTATTTAAAATTTTAATAGCTCTATCCCAGATCTTGCAGCAAATCCGCCAAGCTCACGCTTGATAGGGATTTTTTAAAATCATTCTGAATGCGAGCAAAGCGCGGCGCGAGTACCGCCTCGATCTTGCCGCCCACGGGGCAGGCGCTAGGCGAGCCTTTGTGCATGCGAAACATCGCGTCCTCCTCGCTCACCGCCTCGTAAATGTCTAAAAGCGTGATGAGTCGCGCGTCGCGAGCTAGTGTGATGCCGCCCACGCCCGCGGTCGTGAGCACCAAGGCCGCGTTTTTCAGCTGCGAGATCAGCTTGCGCGCGATGGCGGGATTTATCCCCGAGCTTGCGGCGACGAAATCGCCCGTGACCTTCTCCTCGCGAAAATACGCGACGCAAAGCATGATGTGAACCGCGAGTGAGAATTTGATACCTACTTGCATTTCGCTCCTTGATTTGGATCTGAGTTTTAGAATTTAAGCGAAATTTTCCTTAAACTCGGCCGCTAAATTTTAGATCGCGCTAAAATTTCATCCACCAAGCGATTTTCCTAAAATTCTAACCTTAAATTTAATCGTGTCTAAATTTTACTCGCTAAATGATTTCCTAAAATTCGGATATTAAATTTTAATCGTTCCGAAATTTTATCTGTTAGGCTATTTTTTTAAAATTTAGATGTTAATTTTAATCGCGCCTAAATTTCATCCGCGACATAGCAGGCCTCGCGTTACCCTATACCGATAGCGCGACTATCCCCGTCTGCTGCCGCTACTACCGCTATCGTCGCTATTACTACATTATCTTTGTCTCCATTGTCGCTGTCGCTGCTGCCGCTACCAATTCATTATATTTACAGCAGATCGCTATTGCTGCTTGCCGCTACGCTACCATCGCTCATTATCTTTACGGCTGTTATTGCAGTCGCCGCTTATATTCTCACTGCCGCCCGCTGTATTACGGCTACCGCTAATGCCGCCGCCCGTGCCGCTGTCGCCTACTATCATTGCAGCCGCTACCGCGTTCATTATCACTACTGCTATTGTCGTGAATACAATCCGCTACTATCGCCATCGCCGCTATTATTCGAATACAATGGCTACCGATGTTCTGCAACGCAATCGCAGCCATCATTAATAACCGTGCGGTCGCCGCTACCGTCACCGTTAAATTTTAAATTTTAGCTTGAGTGGCTCCGCCACTAAATTTAATTTCAAGCCGTAGCTCGCTCTAGCTCTAAATTTTAATTCAAATATAGGCTCTGTCCTAGCTCTAAATTTTAATTCAAAGCTCTAACTTACTTTTTCGCTAAATTTTAAATTTACGTTAGAATTTTACCGGGCCACGTAGTTAAAATTTTTGTCCGCGTTTTGCCCACCACGTAGTTAAAATTTTTGTCCGCGTTTTGCCCACCACGTAGTTAAAATTTGCGTCCACGTTTTGTCCGTCGCGCAGTTTAAAATTTACACGCG
>NZ_CALIBF010000043.1 GCF_938045465.1 uncultured Campylobacter sp. | reverse complement strand
GAGTTTTGATGAAACAAAGCGCGCTGCATGCGCTAAAATACAAGCTCGCTCCCGCCGCGGAGATCATCACGCCCAACGTGCGCGAAGCAGAGGTTTTGGCGGAGATGAAAATTTTAAGCTTAGCAGATATGCGCGCTGCTGCGGTTAAAATTTCGCAGTTTTTCGGCAGCGCGATTTTGATTAAAGGAGGCGATCTGGCGGGCGCGAGCGAGGTTTGCGGCGCGGCGGAAATGAATGTAGCGCGAAATTTTAATGCTTCGCAGCGCGAGACGGGCGAAAATGGCGCACGCGAAAATTTTGCGGATTTGACGAAGAGCGCAAATTTCGCGGGTAAAAATTTTACTAGCGAATGTGAAATTTTAACGGCGAGCGCGGAGCCCTCTTTTGAACAAAATTTATCCGCAGCCTCCCTAGGCGCTGGTTTTAAACCGAGCGGCGAGGGCGGGGATTTGACAAATTTAGCGGTTGATATTTTGTATGAAAACGGCAAATTTTATGAGTTTTCTGCGCCTAAAATTTCTACGCGTAACACCCACGGCACGGGCTGCACGCTCTCAAGCGCGATCGCGTGCGCGCTGGCGGCAGGGCTTAGCTTGCCCGCAGCCGTTGCCCATGCCAAGGGCTTCGTGCGCATGGCGCTTGGCTGGGGTGAGCAGATCGGACACGGATGCGGCGCGATAGATCATTATTTCACGGTCCAAGATCCCTTTGGCGCGGACTTTAGCGGATCTTGTGCGAACGAAATCAAAATCATCGCCCCGGATTAAAATTTCAAGCGCTCGTCGAAATCCCCGCATTCGTAAAATTTCAAAATTCCGCTGCTATTAAATTTAACCTAGCGGCACAAGATTATATACAAACGGTTCGTCGCGGCTTGTTATAAACGATGAGATTGCGCGGCTAAAAAGCGTGCACTACGGGGATGTGCGTACTTAAAATTTTAGTTGATTTTTAGGCATCATAATCCGCGTAGAATTTTAAAGAATTTTTGAATTTTATTGTAGGGTTCGCGTTGCAAGTTAGGGCTTTCCTTATTTGCCTTATGCTATAGCCCTGCTTCGTGGCATTGTTAAATTTGCGTTATTTCTTATAGGTCTTTATACGCGAAAAAAGTGGATTATAAATATAAGCTAGTCATGCACTCACTGCTCACGTTACTACCTGCCTTCGCCCCTTCAAGGTAGATGCATCATTGTATGCCGACCATTGCGCTATACTTGCCGCAGCATTGCGACACCGCTGCGAATTCGCGATCCATTCCTTTCGTCTCATATTTGCTGAGTTCGCTAAAATTCCGAATTTTCTAGCAAAAGAGTTATAATGGCTAAAATTACGTAAATTTAGGAATTTAAAATGCACTGCAAAAAAGGACTACTACTCTTAATCATCGTCTCAGGGATAATCTCTGCCGCAGATAACTGGATCGCATCGCTACTACTACCTAGCATCGCAGATACGTTTGGGGTGCAGGTAAGCGCCGCCTCCGCAGTTTTGACGGCATATCTGATCCCCTATGGCTTACTTCAGCCGGTTTACGGACATCTTAGCGATCGCTACGGCAGAGGTAAAATTTTAATCTCGCTAATGCTCTTTTTGGCGATATTTACGCTTCTTTGCTCCACTGCAAAAAGTCTAGCGTGGCTTGTTTTATTTCGTTTTTGCACGGGATGCGCGGCAGCGGGTATAATCGCCGTCTGCCTCGGCGTTATAGGCGATGCATATGACGATAAGGATAGACAAAAAATCGTAGCGATATTTCTAGGCTCGGTATTTTTAGGGCAGGGGCTGAGTGCGGCTTTAGGTGGATGGGCGGTGGCTAGATTTTCTTGGAGGGAGATATTTTTAGCCTTTTCTGCGCTGTCTGCGGTATCTTTCGTATCACTATTTACGCTAAATTTCAAAGACGCTCCGAAAAGCGGAGGCGAGAGCTTCGTAAAATCCCTAGCCAGCTTGCGCGGCGATGCTGCGCTTTTGAGAAGCTATTTTTTGGCTTTATGTAACGGCGTAATCGTGCTTGGGGCGTATTCATTCATAGGCGCTTATCTACTTAAAAAACTGTGCTTGAACTCAAATTTTGCCGGAGCCTGCCTTATGCTTTACGGCGTCGCTTGCTTTTTGGCGGGAAACGCTGCCAGATATTTAAAAGAGAAGTTGCCGCCAAAAGAAATTCTATCCCTCGGCTTTTTGGCGTCCGCTTCGGCGCTGTGCCTTTTGGCGAGTTGCTTCGCTGCCACCGCATATGTAGGGACGTTTTTGCTGGGATTTGGCTATGTTTGCGCGCAGTCCGTCCTAGCAAGCGCGGCACTTCGTTGTGGCTCCGCCAAAGGTCTATCCTCCGGGATCATAGGCACGGCGATATTTTTCGGAGGCGGCATCGGTACTGCCGTAGGTGGCAAGGCGCTTGAATATTTAAGCTACCAAGGGATATTTTGTGGCTTTGCTGCGTTAGCCGCCGCGCTGCTGATTTTTTACTGTGCAAGCTTTAAGGGCACGCGCGAAATTTAATTCTCTGCAACAATAGCAGAATTTAAAATTAAGCACACTTCGCTGTCGAGAAATTTCCTAAAATCACGCTATTTCAGGGCGTCGCGTTCGGTATCGTCGTAAATATCGCAGTGCATTGCATCACGCTGCCGCTTTTAGGACTTACACCACCGCTTTTTCAGCTTCCGTGGTATGAGTTTGTTTCGGAATTTTTCGGGCACACGGTTTGGTTTTGGGCGATCGAAGTATTCCGCTGCGATTTGCGAAATTGCGCGGCTGGTTAGTCAGATTGATCCTGTGGATTGTCCGAGCGCTTCGTCCTTTTAATTAAAATTTGAAATTCCGCATGGCTCCGCTAGGAATTCCATCATTTTTTATAAACGCAGTAAAATCACGATAAATTTTTATGTTAAAATTATGATTAATAAAATTTCAAAAGAAGCGGCAATGAAATATAAAATTTTAGTTGCAATCTTTACGGCTGCTCTGGGCTTACAGGGAGCGCTTGCGAGCGATTTTGACGAGCAGGCTTGCGCGGCGCTAAAGGGCGCAAAAATTTACGATACAAAGATTAACGAAGCGATCTGGAATCAAAGCGGTGAGATCGGCGCCGATAAGATGTCTGCGCTAACCGGCGGAGCCAAAAAGACGCTAAAAGCCGCGCCGCACTGCATAATTCACGGCGAGATAGCCTCCCGCACGGGCTCGGATGGCAAGCATTACGGCATAAAATTTGAGCTGCGCTTGCCAGGCGACTGGAACGGCAAGCTGCTATTTCAGGGCGGAGGCGGTTTGGACGGCTTTGTAGCACCGGCTCTTGGCGCCGTATCTATCCGCACTAGCACCGCAATGCCCGCTTTGATGAGGGGCTACGCGGTCGTAGCGACCGATTCTGGTCATCCAACGCCGACGCCGGAGTTTGGGCTCGAGCAACAGGCGCGGCTGGATTACGCGTATCAGGCTATCGGCAAGGTCGCGAGCGTCTCAAAGCAGCTGGTTTTCGAGGCGTATAAAAAAGAGCCCGCGCACAGCTATTTTATGGGCTGCTCAAACGGCGGGCGCTCGGCTCTGATGGCGGCGCAGAGGTATCCACTGGAATTTGACGGCGTAATCGCGGCAAATCCGGGTTTTAGGCTTTCGCGCGCGGCGATCGCGGAGCAGTGGGATAACCGGCAGCTTATGAATATCGCGCCTAAAAACGCCGCGGGGGAGAAAATTTTTGCAAACGCCCTTACGCAGGAGGATCTGGATAAGCTAAGCAGGGCGGTTTTAGATAAATGCGATGCACTAGACGGCCTAAAAGACGGAATCATCAGCGCTTGGGAGCGTTGTAAATTTGATCCTAGCGGCCTTGATTTGCCCAAAGATAAAATTTCTGCAATAAAAGCGATATTTGACGGCGCAAAAAACAGCAAGGGCGAGCAAATTTACAGCGGCTGGTTTTACGACGCGGGGGTAAATCAGCCCGGCTGGCGCATGTGGAAGCTTGGCGACTCGCAAACGGCAGAGCCAAATGCTAGAAATATCGTGCTCTCAAAGGGTTCGATGAATTATTATTTCTTGACGCCGCCGCAACCGGAGTTTGATCTGATAAAATTTGATTTCGATAAGGACGTAGAACGAACATTCGAAACCGCGGCGATAAACGATGCGATTTCGACCAAGCTAGATAGCTTCCGCGCTAACGGCGGTAAACTCATCATCGTAACGGGCGTTTCCGATCCCGTATTTTCGGCGATGGATCAGCGCGATTGGTTTAAAAAGCTAGTGGAAACGAACGCGGACGCGGACGAATTTGCGCGATTTTTTGCATTGCCTGGGATGAATCACTGCGGCGGCGGTAACGGCATCGATGATGTCGATCCGCTAAGCGCGCTTGAAGCGTGGCGCGAGCAGGGAACGGCTCCATCTAGCCTGCTAGGCAAAAGCACGAGCCGCGCCGGCAAGCAGCTACCTATCTGCGCGTATCCAAAAGTGGCTACCTACGTAGGCGGCGACGAAAATAGCGCGAGCAGCTTTGAGTGCAGATAAAATTTATTTAAAGGAGTAAAGATGAGAGGTAAAATTTTAATCGCGGCCTTTGCGGCGGCGCTTTTGTGCGGCTGCGCGGCGCACGATACAAAGCCAGGCGAGGAAATAAGCGCAATGGATAAGAGGGGCGAAAGCGCGGCTGCGGACTGCGGCGCTAGTGAGGGCGTCTGCAAGGTGCCCGCCGTGCAGGGGCCGATGGTAGGCGGCGGCACGGATGAGCACGGCTGCTTGGTCGCTGCGGGGCAGAGCTTTTCAAAGATCAAGAATGGTTGCGTGCAGGTCTTTGACGTCGCGGACGTGAGGCTGCACGACCCTGATAACGCTACGCTCGCGATCTACGGGATATTTTCCGCGGATAAAAGCAGGGTAGAAATTTTTTGGGCGAGCTTGCCGCAGAGCGAAATTTTAAGCAAAGTTAAGGGAGGCGGCTATGTCTCGAAGGACGGCAAAATTTCGCTGCTAAAAAGCGGCAATAGCTATAAGATCCTCAGAAAATAGCGGGTGGAATTTTAAACCCGCCAAATTTCGCGCGCCGCGGAGAAATTTAATTCAAGCGCGCTAAGACTTAGGTCTGCTCAGTAGGCTAAGCCTTAAATTTAGAGCAAATTAATACCGAGCCGATTCGATTATTCGCGGTATCTGCCGCCGATGAAATTTAATCAAAGGAGCAAAAATGGCTATCATCAAAGTAGATCTACAAAAATCATACCGTATCCTAAACCCGGGCGCGACCACGCTCGTGTCGGCCAAATACGATGGCGACGTCAACGCGATGGCGATAACGTGGGCGCAGGCGCTTGACTACGACAAAGTTACCATCGTGCCGCATAATGGCTCGTACACGCGGACGCTCATCGAAAAGAGCGGGTATTTCGCCGTGCAGATCCCCACGGCAGCGCAGGCGGAGCCGCTTAGCGAGCTGGGTGCCGAGAACAACTCGCGCTTTGATAATGCGGACAAGATGAAAAACGTGGAAATTTTTTATAAAGATGACTCCCGCGTACCGCTGATCGCGGACTGCGCCGCATGGCTCGTTTGCAAGCGTATCCCCGAGCCTCATAACGAGCAGAGCTATGATCTTTTCATCGGCGAGGTCGTCGCGGCGTATGCGGACGAGCGGATATTTGACGGCGGACACTGGCTGTTTGAAAAGATCCCTGACGAGCTAAAGACGCTTCACTACGTCGCCGGCGGTCGGTACTATCTAGACGGCAAAGCGGTAGATACCAAGCGCATGCCCATAAGCGACGAATAAACCGCCTCGCAAAACGCTGGCAAATTTGTAAATTTAAAACGAGCACACGCGTAAATACGCGGCGGGTTTTAGTAAAATTTCAAACTGAAGAATTCAAAAAAGGATAGAAAATGAAAAAATATATCGTCATCACCGGCGCAAGTTCAGGTATCGGAGCGGCCGCAGCGAAGGCGTTTGCTGGGCGCGGAGAAAATTTGGTCCTAATCGCGCGCAGAGCGGAGTTACTGCAAAGCTTAAAGAGCGAGATCGCTAAAATTTCGCCTGAACCAGATGTCGTGATTAAAATTTGCGACCTTGTGAATAGCGAGAACGTCCTAGCACTTTGGGACGAGCTAAAAAGCTACGAGCTAAAGGCGCTCATAAACAACGCGGGCTTTGGAGATTACGGCGCGGTCGGCGAGCGCGATCTCGCCAAAGTCTCGCAGATGCTACGTCTCAACGTCATTTCGCTCACGCTACTAAGCCACCTCTTCGTGCGCGATTACAAGCGCAAGCCCGTCCAACTCATCAATATCTCCTCTGCGTGCGGCTACAGTATGGTGTCAAACGCCGTCACCTACTGCGCGAGCAAATTTTTCGTAAGCGCCTTTACGGAGGGCTTGCACCGAGAGCTGGCGCAGGATAAAGAGGCCAAAATGCAGGCCAAAGTTCTAGCGCCCGCCGCGACTAGGGCGGAGTTCGGTCCCGTGGCGACGGATGACGCGGGCTACGACTACGACGCGGCTTTTAAGCGCTATCATTCAAGCGAGGAGATGGCGGAATTCCTGCTCGCGCTTTACGATAGCGACGCGTGCGTAGGCGCGGTGGATCGAAACAGCTTCGAGTTTAGCTTACAAGCCCCGCGATTTGACTATGCAGGTAAACGCTAAATTATGCATTACGCGTCGCGCGACGAGGCGTAAAATTTAGAATAACGTAGCGCCGGAGTTAAATTTAACCACACAACGCGGTAAAATTTAAAGAAATTCAGGGAACGAAAATGGGAAAATCGGCTCTTGTACTAGGCG
>NZ_CALIBF010000042.1 GCF_938045465.1 uncultured Campylobacter sp. | reverse complement strand
ATCAAGGGTGATCTGGAAAAGGCGCGCGCGATTTATACGTGGGTGGCAAACACTATGCAGCGCGATAACAGCGTGCTAGGCTGCGGGCTAGGGGACGTGAAGCAAATTTTAAGTAGCGGCAAGCTAAGCGGCAAATGCACCGACATAAATAGCGTTTTCGTCGCACTTTGCCGCGCACAGGGCATCGCCGCAAGAGAGATGTTTGGTATCCGCGTCGGCGCGTCAAGATTTAGCGCTCAAATGGGCGCCGCGCCTAAAGACGGCGTCAGCCATATCTCGGGCGCGCAGCACTGCAGGGCGGAATTTTATCTAAAAGGCCACGGCTGGATCCCGGTCGATCCTGCGGACGTTACAAAGGTGCGATTGGGCGAGAAGCTAAGCAATGACGACAGCAAGCTCGCTAAAATCCGCGAGTATTTATTCGGCAACTGGGAGATGTGCTGGATCGGCTTTAACTACGGCAGAGACTTCACGCTAAGCCCGCGCCCAGCGCAGTTTCCGATCAATAATTTTGGCTATCCTTACGGCGAAGTGGACGGCAACACGCTTAATTACTACTCGCCGAAAGATTTCAGCTACGATTACAGATCGAAGGAACTGTAGCGGTTCGCGTTTTGCTATGCGGCACGTCGAACTACTTGAGCTTTTTGAGTGGGCATGTAGAGGGACTTTCGGCTAGGCGATTTTGAAGCGGATACATAAAGGCACGCCTGATCTGCGTGCTGCCGTTCCTAATTTGACTATGCGCGCTGGGGCGCGTAAAAGCGCGCCTTGTTTTAGCGCTATTTTTTAGAATTTTTTAGAATTTTGCGAGCGACATGGCGGCGAAATTTTGAAATTTTAAAGCGAGCAAAATTTTGAAATTTTTCGGCGCGAAATTTTAAAATTTACGGCTTGCGGAATTTAAAATTTCGCCTCTTTGCCACTCTGTGCGAAATTTGGTAGCGGTAAAATTTGCAGATAAAATTCCACGCCTAAAGCCGACGAGGGTGCGACAAGATTATTAAGATTATACTTAAAGGCAAAATTTGAAAACCAAACTAGAAAATTCCGCGCAAGAAACCTCGGTGCAAAAGCGGGAAAATCCTGGCAAAAATTGCTTCTGTGCGCGCAGTCTGTGGCTGATATTCGCCGCGATTTTTAGCGCGATTGCCGCGACATTTTGTTGCCTACCCGCGCTCTTATTTTTGATTTTCGGCGCGAGCTTTTCCATTTTTTCAGGCGCGGAGGCGCTGGAAGGTTACCGCGCGCCACTCTCTGTGCTAGCGCTTTTTTGCTTCGCGCTTTCTGCATTTTTCTTTTTCAAAAAGCCGCGCGCATGCTCGCTGCAAAGCGGGCGCAAAAAATGGATTCTGATCTACGCGCTCTTAGGAGCCTTGCTTGCCTTTATGCTTACATATCCCGAAATTTTAGGAGGGCTTTATGCGTAAAATTTTGTTTTTGATGTTTGGATTTATGGCGCTTTTTGCCGACAAAGAGGTTAAAATTTACGTGGAAAAAATCCACTGCCCGCTCTGTACTACGATCGTGCGAAAGGCGCTTTTGCAAACGCCAGGCGTGATAAACGCGAAGGTTTCGCAGCAGAGCAAAACAGCAACCGTCGTAGCAAAGGATGATACAAACGAGACCGCGATGCTTGAGGAAATCGCTAAAACGGGCTATGAAGGCGTAATCGTAAAATAAAAATCCCCGGCAAAATTCTGACTAAATTTTAAATAAAATTCTTGCTAAATTTCGGTAAAATTCATGCGATTTTGCATAAAATTTCATTTTGCGCAGCTTGCCTGCAGCGTAAGCTAGCGCGATTGAAATTCTGCGCGTATTTTGCGGAAGCGCTATGTCGGCGCTGTCGCGTTTAAATTTAGCGGTATGTGTCGCCGCAGATACGCCGCGCTAAAGTAAATTCAAAAGGAGCAAACATGCAAAAAAATGAGGTTATGAATGATTTTAAAAAGCTGTGCGAGATACCGCACTGCAGCTGCGAAACGGAGCAGATGAGGGAGTTTTTGGCGGATTTTGCGCGCTCTCAGGGCTTTAGCGTGGACGTCGATGAGGCGGGCAACATCCACGCCGTAAAGGGCGAGCCTAAAATCTGCCTACAAAGCCACTACGACATGGTTTGCGTGGGCGCGGCGCCGAATTTAGAGCTCATCGAAGAGAACGGCATCCTAAGAGCCAAAAACTCGACTCTAGGCGCTGACGACGGCATTGGCGTGGCGATGATGATGGGCGCAATGAGGGAGTTTGCGAACCTAGAGTGTCTATTTACCAACGACGAAGAGGTCGGGCTCGTGGGCGCAAACGCCTTTAATGGTAAAATTCTATCGCCAAATTTACTAAATTTAGACAGCGAAGAGGACGACCGCGTGACGCTGGGATGCGCCGGCGGCATAAACGTGAGCGCAAAAATCGGCGCCGTGAGCGTCAAAAAGAGCGGTAAAATTTACGAGATTGGCGTCACCGGGCTTAGCGGCGGGCACTCGGGCAACGAGATACATAAAAATATCCCAAACGCGACCAAGCTGCTGGCGAAATTCCTCGCCGAGGAGGGCTGCGAGCTCATCAGCCTAGATTTTGGCGAGAGGAGTAACTCGATCCCCGCAAACGCCGTGTGTAAGGCTCTGTGCGCGCATGAGCCGGCGCAGCGCGGCCTAGCGTGGGTAAAAAGCCTGGGCGATGGCGAAGCGAACGTGCTGGTAAATAGTGGCAAAATTTTGGCGCTCATCAACTCCTTTGCCCAGGGCGTGCGCAGCTACGACACGCAGCTTGGCATGGTAAACGAAAGCATAAATCTCTCGACCGTTAAGCAAAAAGAGGGCGTGATCGAGTTTGACTTTTTTGGACGCGCGATGAAGCGAGAGGGGCTCGAAAATCTGGGCTTTGAGACTAGCACTCTAGCTAGCGCGCTAGGCTTTGATGTGAGAGTAGCCGACCGCTCGGCGAACTGGGCGCCTTGCATCAGCGACTTCGCGCATCTCGTGCTTGAAGAACTGCAAAAACAAAAGCCGCAGGCAAAATTTGTTGCCGTGCACGCAGGCCTTGAGTGCGGCGTACTGGTCGCAAAACAGCCCGAGCTGCAAGCCTGCTCCATAGGACCTAATATCCACTCGCCACACTCCGTGAATGAGCACTGTGAGATAGCGTCGGTGGAGATGATGGCGGAAGTGGTGAGAAATATAATCGCTAGGCTTCAGTAGCTTGAAACGGCTTGTCTTTTTCCTTTATACGTCGTTGGAAACTCGGTCGGCTTCGGTCACGTATTGCGTATACGCTCCCTCGCCTCCGTCGTTTCCGCCTAGTCTAAAGAAAAAATACTTCGCCTTTAAAATTTAACGGCGGTTTCTCTTTTGAGCGTCTTTATAGAAATTACGCTTGCGGCGTCGCTACGTTGGTTTTGAAAGAAATTTGAAAATTTTAATCTGCGACGGACTTTATTCCTAGTCTTGATTAAAATTTTCTGCACAACTTTCAAAATCATCTCGCGATGCTTCGCCTTTAAAATTCTTGTGACGGCTTGTCTCTTGTTGCCCCATGCTTCGTTGGATTTAAATTTTTAATCGGTCACTACCAACTAGGTAACTCCCGCCCTTAAATTTTAAATCTGCCTCGTTGAGAACAAAAATACTTCGCCTTAGCTTCTTGCATTACAAATTTGATTTTAAAATTTGCAGCGATTTTTATAAAATACAGATCATAATAAACACAGCTACCAAGAATCAAAATTTTAAAATTTCGTCAAATTTAAGCTCGCATTTGCAGGCTAAAATTTTACGGGAAATTCTTATCCTTGCTGCTGCACAGCTCGTTTAAAAAGCACTCCTTGCAGTTTGGCTTGATCGCCTTACAGGTGTAGCGTCCAAAAAGCACCATGCCTTGGTGCAGCTTGCCGAGGTCTGTTTTAAAAGCCTCGCTCAGATCGCGCTCCGTAAGCTCGGGCGTCTTTGCACGGCTCAGCCCCAGGCGATGCGCGACGCGAAAGACGTGCGTATCCACCGCCATTACGTTTGCGCCCGCGCCCTCTAAAAGCACGACGTGAGCGGTCTTTTGCCCCACGCCCGCAAGAGATTTTAGCCCCGCTTCATCAAGCGGCACGACGCCGTCAAAGTCGCGAACCACCGCCTGCGCCATTTTGATTAAATTTACCGCTTTGTTGTTGTAGAAATTGCACGAGCTAATTAGCAGCTTTACGCTTGCCAGATTAGCCTTTGCAAGCTCTGCAACGCTTGGGAATTCTGCAAAAAAGCGCGGCGTGATCAAATTTACCCGCTTGTCGGTACACTGCGCGCTAAGCATCACGCAGACCAAAAGCTGATAGGTGTCTTTAAATTTCAACTCACTGCGCTCTTCCGCGAAGTTTTGCAGAATTCTCTTTTTTATCTCTAAAATATCTTTTTTACTTCTCATTTACATTTCCTCAAGGCGGAATTCTACCCTAAAATTCTAAAGTACAGTTTGATTGTTAACAACTTTGAGTTATAATCGCCGTTAAAATTTTTTTAAGGAATTATAATGAAAAAAGTTTTATTTACAGCACTTAGTTTGGCTGCCGCTATCAGCCTTAACGCTACCGTTTACGCTACCGTAAATGGCAAAGACGTAACCGAAAAAGAGCTTGCTCCGCTACTTCAAGGCATAGGCAATGTAGATATCGCCGCTCTTAATGCAGAGCAAAAAAAGGAGCTTATCGATAAAGGCATCGATCTGATGCTGCTAACGGATGAAGCTAAAAAATCGGGCGTTATGGACGAAGACGTTTATAAAAAAGAGCTTGAAATCGTAAAAGATAACTTAGCGCTTCGTGTATGGCAGGCTAAAGAAGCCAGCAAAATAAATATTGATGATAAAGAAATAGCTGATTTTTATAACAAAAACAAAGCGCGCTTTACCGAGCCTGCGAGAATCAAAGCGGCTCAGATCGTCGTTAAAACCGAAGCTGAGGCAAACGATATTATTAAGCAGTTAAAAGGGCTTAGCGACAGTGCACTATTTACTAAATTTGCAGAGCTTGCCAAAGCTAAATCTATCGATCCGCAGGCTAAACAAACCGGCGGCGAGCTAGGCTGGATGCCTAGCGATCAGGTCAAGCCTTTTGCCGATGCGATCTCTAAGATAAAAGATGGTCAAATCACTACTAAAGCGATTAGAAGCAGGGTCGGATATCACGTCGTGTTAAAAGAGGAGTCTCAAGCTAAAAAGCAGTTAAGTCAAAGCGAGGCAAAGCCTTTTATTGAGCGCGTGCTTAGACAGCAAAAAGCGGCGAAAGTAGTCGAGCAAAAAGCGGCAGATCTTCACAAAAACGCTAAAATCGAGTATAAATAATATAGGAGCTAAAAATGGGCGTTTTAGATATAGTAAAACCGGGCGTTTTAAGCGGCGATGACGTAAGTAAGGTCTATGCGTATGCGAAGCAGCAGGGCTTTGCGATCCCTGCGGTAAACGTAGTGGGGAGCAACTCCATAAACGCCGTCTTGGAAAGCGCTAAAATCGCAAATTCGCCCGTAATAATTCAGTTTAGCAACGGCGGCGCGGCGTTTTACGCAGGCGCTACTTGCCCTAATGCCGCAGTTTTAGGCGCTATCGCAGGCGCGCATCAAGTGCATGCTCTGGCAGCTCATTATGGGGTTGCGGTGATTTTGCATACCGATCATGCCGCAAGGAAGCTGCTTCCGTGGATCGACGAGCTCATCAAGGCCAACGCCGCGAATAAAAAAGCTCACGGCGTGCCACTTTTTAGCTCGCACATGCTCGATCTTAGCGAGGATGATTTGGAGTTAAATTTAGCGACCTGCGAGAAGTATTTGGAAATTTTAAGCGATCTTGGAATTTCGCTTGAGATCGAGCTTGGCGTCACGGGCGGCGAAGAGGATGGTGTCGATAATACCGGCGTCGATAACGCGCGGCTTTACACCCAGCCCGCAGATGTCGCGCTCGCCTATGAGCGACTAAGCAAAATCAGCGATAGATTCAGCATTGCAGCGAGCTTTGGCAACGTCCACGGCGTGTATAAGCCGGGCAATGTTGTGCTGAGACCTGAAATTTTAAAAAATTCACAAAAATTCGTCCGCGAAAAATTTAATCTGCAATCCGAAAAGCCTGTAAATTTCGTCTTTCACGGCGGCAGCGGCAGCGAGACCTCCGACATCAAGGCAGCCGTAAGCTACGGCGTGGTAAAGATGAATATCGACACTGACACGCAATGGGCGTTTTGGGACGGCGTGCGTGCTTATGAGGCCAAAAATCGCGGCTATTTGCAGGCTCAAATCGGCAATCCGGAAGGTGAGGATAAACCGAATAAAAAATTCTACGATCCTCGCAAGTGGCTAAGAGCAGGCGAGCAGAGTATGGTGGCGCGCTTGCAAGTCGCATTTGACAATCTAAATTGCCTAAATAGGAACTAATATGGATCGCCCAAATAACGAAGTGCTCGATATCACGCTACCTGAGGCGAAGGAGCGCTCGCTAGCGGGCGTTTTTTTTAAGATCGCAGCTCTGCCGATCGCGGTTTTTGTGGTGTTTTTGCTGGGCTATTTGGGGCTTATCGGGCTGAAGGTAGAGACGCACTCGATCCTAATGCTTGCGGTTTTGCTCATTATTGCACTAATTTTAGCTCGTCATAATGCAGAATATGGCTGCTTAGATTTTCAAAATAATATTGATGATTTCAAGCGCGAGCTAAAGAATTACATCGTCGCCAATCTCCTAAGCATTGGTGGTAAGAAAAAATCAGATGCCAGCTTTGATCTTTTTGTGGACGAATACGGCTACTCGCTGCGTAATCAAAACTACGCTTCCGTCGCATCGGCAGTCTTTCCGATGCTTGGAATTTTAGGAACTTTCATCTCGATTGCGATTTCGATGCCGCACTTCTCCTCAAGCAATATCGATGGGCTCGAAACCGAGATCGCGCAGCTTCTAGGCGGCGTGGGCACAGCGTTTTACGTCTCGATCTATGGAATTTTCTTAGCGCTTTGGTGGATATATTTTGAGAAAAAAGGCATTAGCAAATATGAGCGTCTGCTCATCAAATACAAAAATTCCACTAAAAATTTTTTCTGGAACAAAGACGAAATAACACAGGGTTATCTGAGTGAAATTTTAAACGCTAATTCTGAAATTTCGCGCTCATTTGCGATGATGAGCTCTACGAATTTTACCGAAAGACTAAACCGCCTAATCGATGAAAAAATCGGCGCTTTTGAAAGCGTGATGGAAGCCGAGAAGCGAAGTATGGCGATTACACAAGAAGAGCTTGAAAAAGCAGGAGAGATGGTCCAAAGGACAAATCTCGCTCACGGCGAGTTAGATAAGAGCTTCGCTCAAATTTTATCTGCGCTCAAGTCCGTGTCTGCAAGCCTAATCGAAATTCAAAACGGAATTTCCGCGCAGTATCTAAGCCAGTCTAAGACTTTAACGGACGGGCAAGGCGAGCTGGCTAACATTACGAGTGCATTAAGCGCTCAAATCAAGAGCTTAAATGCCTCCTTGGGCGGGTTTGCGGGCGAAATTTCAAGTTCACAGAATGCTTATGCTGCTAAAATTGACGCTAGCTTTAAGGGGCTAAGCGCGGATTTGAAGGCACTTTTAGCTGGAGAGGGCGCTGCGCGAACGAGCAACGAAAGCATCATCGAAGAGCTTCGTAAAACGCTTGCGAGCATCGATGAAAAAGCACTTTTAGATGAAAACGAATAACGAAGAAAAAGAGACCTTTTGGATCGCGTACGCCGATTTGATGGCGGGACTACTTTTTGTTTTCGTGCTTTTAGTAGGCGGCATCATCGTCAAATACTTCCTCACGCAAAGCAACCTGCAGGAGAAAGAAAGCCAAATTTCAAGCGCCCTAGCAAGCCTTCAAAGCCAGGAGAAAAAAAGCGCCGAGCTTGAGGCGCTGAATAAAATTTTTAGCGACCAGCTCGAGAAACTAAATATCGAAAATACCGATCTTCGCAAGCAAAATTCCATCTACTTCATACAGATCGAAGATCTAACCGAGATGGCGGAGAAGCTGAAAAAAGAAAATTTAGACATAAACTCGCTTTTGCAAAAAGCGCGCGACGACGCCAACGCTACGATCAGCCAGAACGAACTTAAAATCGCCTTTTTGCTCGATCAGCTCACGCAGAAGGAGAGCGATTTTAATAAAATTTTACAGGACCTCAACGTCACGAAAAACCGCATCCGCAATCTCACCGGAATGAAGGTCAAGATCATCGCCGATCTGAAGGAGAAGCTGGGCGGCAAGATCCGCATCGACAACGAAAGCGGCGCGATGACACTAAGCTCGTCAATCCTTTTCGACAAGGGCTCAAGCGAGCTGAAAGAGGGCGCCAAAGAGGCGCTCCGCTCGACGCTACAGAGCTATTTTGCCGCGCTTTTGAATAACGATGAAATTCGCGAAAATTTAGATCAGATCATCATCGAGGGGCACACGGACAGCGACGGCGGGTATTTGTACAACCTCGAGCTCTCGCAAAACAGGGCGTTTGCCGTGATGGATTTCATCAACTCGTGGAATAAGGACGAGCGGCTGCAAAAATATCTCATCGCCAGCGGTCGCAGCTACACGCAGCCCGTGATGCGCAGAGGCGTCGAGGACAAGGACGCCAGCCGCCGCATCGAGATCAAATTTACCCTTTCAAACAAAGAGGCGATGGAGGAGATCAGGAAATTTTTGCAGTTCGACGCGAATGCTACGAATTAGCGACTCGCTCTTAATGGCTCGCTCGAAATTTTAATCCCCAAAAAAGAGGGCTTAAAATTTTAAAATTCTTAAAGAATTAACGTCTCATCTGAAATTTCAACGGCGGCGGAACGCATCCTTTTATTTTGGCGCAAATATCGTATTTGGCGGCTTGCTAAATTTTACGCACCGCTTACACAGCATCTACCGCAGCGGAATGGGTTTAAATTTTAAACCCGCGTCTTTTGCCGCGCTTTTAGCGCTGCCCTGCGGATGATATAGTCTAAATTTAGACCTTTAAATTTAAGCCGCAAATTTAAGCAGGCTTACGGGCGGCTTAAAATTTAAACGGATTAAAATCCTAGCTCATTTAGCTTTCTATATCCGTCACAACCGGCTTTGGATCCTAAATCGCAAGCCTTATTTAAATATTTTTTTGCAGTATTCGCGTCCTGCCCCACGCCTTTGCCATAGAAATATAAAACTCCGAGATTATAACAGCTGTCGCCAAATCCCAAGTCGCAAGCCTCAGAATATAATTCGTTTGCTTTTTTATAATCTTGATTCACACCCTTACCTAAATTATATAAAACACCCATATTGTAGCATCCTTTGGCCATTCCTAAATTGCAAGCTTGAGAATATAATTCGAACGCTT
>NZ_CALIBF010000041.1 GCF_938045465.1 uncultured Campylobacter sp. | reverse complement strand
TATAGTTCAAATTTTAAAATTCCATCTTATCAAATAGTATCCGTTCCCGTAAAATCGAGCGTCAAATCCGCCGTGGTTCTGCGCGAGGTTGCAAAGCCAAACTTCAAAACCAAGGAAATTTTAGAGATTTCGCAGCTTAAATTTAGCCCGTTTCAGATCGCACTTGCAAATTTTATCGCGTACTACTATGTCTGCGAAAAGGGCGTTGCATTTGGGATTTTCGAGCCTGCAAGCGATACGGCGCAGAATTCGCAGGAGGATCTCGCTACCGAGCGGAATTGCGCTTGCGAAAAAATTTCCGTTAGTAAGCCAATTTCCGCTTGCAAGCAAACTTCTACCCGCGAACAAAATTTTATTTCCGAGCAGAATTCCATCACCGCACAAAATTCTGCGCTCGACGATGACTTTAGTGCCATACAAAATTCCGCCTCAATCCAGAATTTTGCATTGACGAGGAATTCTACTATCTCAAAAAATTCTGCCACCGTCATAAATTCCGTCATCGCGCCAAATTCCATGCAAAAGCAAAATTTAAAGCGGGCGCCAAATTCTATCTCGCAAAATTTGGCGTCAAATTCCGCCCCTGCGCAGAATTCTATCCAAGAGCAGGGCTTTGTCAATGAACTAAATTCCGCCTCAATTCAAAATTTCGCATTGATTCAAAATTCTGCCGCCATGAAGACCGCCATAAATTTTGTTACCGCGCCGAGTTCGGCACACAAACAAAATTTCGCTATCGCGCAAAATTTGACCCAAGAGCGGGATTTTGCCAAGGGAGAGAATTCCATTTCGATTAAAAATTCTACTTCAGCGCAAAATTCCATCTCAATTCAAAATCCCGAGACCGTACAAAATCCCGTTTCGCTGCTATCCTCGCTTCAAATAGGTAAAATTCCAAACCTCACCCCCGCGCAGGAGCAAGCGCGTAAATTTGCCGAAGCCAATGAGACGTCGCTGATCTTCGGCGATACAGGCAGCGGCAAGAGCGAAATTTATATCGCGCTGATCGCGCAGGCGCTCGCTGCAGGCAAGCAGGCGCTGTTTTTGATGCCCGAGATTTCGCTTACGCCGCAGATGACGAAGCGGCTGCAGAGCTATTTCGGCGAGCGGCTCGGCGTCTGGCACTCCAAAATTTCGCCCAAAAAAAAGCGCGAAATTTTAGCGAAATTTAACGTAGGCGAGATTCGGCTCATCGCGGGCGCCCGCTCCGCGCTGTTTTTGCCCTTTAGCGATCTAGGTCTCATCGTCGTGGACGAGGAGCACGACGACAGCTACAAATCCGCCGCCGCGCCGCGCCTAAATGCCCGCGACGCCGCGATTTTCGTCGGCAAGAAGCTCGGCATCCGCGTGGTTTTGGGCTCTGCGACGCCCGCGCTTAGCACCTACGCGAAGCAGCCGCACTTCCGCCTGCGCGGCACCTATTTTAGCAGCGCCAAGCGCTTCATTTTCGACGAGAGCGAGACGGGGCTGAGCCCTAAAATTTTAACCGAGATCGGGCGCAGCCTCGAAGCCGGCAAGCAAGCGGTCGTGTTTTTGCCGACGCGCGCGAACTACAAATATATGGTCTGCGAAAACTGCGGGCAGATCGTGCGCTGCCCGTTTTGCGCCGTCGGGATGAGCTACCACGCGGACGCTGCGGCTCTAAAGTGCCATTACTGCGGCTTTAGCACGTTTTACAGGGCGTCTTGCGAAAACTGTGGCGGCGAGGTGATGCAGGCGCGCAAGATTGGCACCGGCGAGCTTGCCGCACAGCTTGCGGCGCGTTTCCCAAGCGCCCGCATCGCTAAATTTGATCGCGACGAGATCACCACACAGCGCAAGCTTGAGGCGCTGCTCAATAACTTCAACGCCCATAAAATCGACATTCTGGTAGGCACGCAGATGCTTAGCAAGGGGCACGATTACCATGGCGTCGATCTTGCGGTGATAATGGGGATCGACGAGCATCTGAGCTATCCCGATTTTAGGGCGCGTGAAAAGACGCTGGCGCTTGCGATGCAGGTGGCGGGCCGCGCGGGCCGCTCGGGGCAGGGTAGGGTCGTCATACAGACGCGCCAGAGCGGCTTTTTTAGGGATTATATCGAAAACTACGACGATTTTTTGCGCGACGAAGCGGAGTTTCGCGAGGGGCTCTATCCGCCGTATATGCGGCTTTTGCGCGTGCTGATCTCGCATAAAAACGAAAAAGTGGCGAGCAAGATAATGAACGTAGCGCTTGAGCTTTTACGCCGCAAACAGGCGGGAGATAGCGCGTTTGCATCGCATGACGGGCTGGACGCGAGGCAAGCAAATTTAAGCGCTTTAAATTTAGAAAATGCCGCGCAGCAGGGCAGTAAGCAGATGTCAATTTTTAAATTTCAAAGCTCGGATCCGCGCGAGAGCAACGCAAATTTAAACTATCAAAAAAACGCTTCAAATTTAAAAAATACCGCGCAAATTTTAGCTTGCGACGCAGGCGCAGGTAGCGTAAATTTAAAGCCTGAAAGAAAGAGTAGCGTGCAAAATTTTATAAATTTAGCGACCGAAAATGCTGCCGAAAATTCCGTGCAGTATTTGAAAGAGAAAGCGAGCGAGAGCTTTGAGATCATCGGCTACGGTAAGGCGGGCATCGCCTATATCGCGTCGAAATTTCGCTTTGAAATTCTGCTGCGCGCTAGCTCGCACGTGCCGCTCATCAATGCTGCGCACACGCTTGAGCATCTGCCCGTCGAGATCGATATGGATCCCGTAAACTTCGGCTAGACAGAGCTTTTAAAATTCGAGCGAAATTTTATCCGCCGCGGACGCCTTTTTGCAGCGTTTGTTTGCGGAGCGGGCTAAAAAAGAGTGGCAAAATTTCGGGTAAAATTTAAGGAGACGATTTGAGCGATAATTTAGATGAGCTAA
>NZ_CALIBF010000040.1 GCF_938045465.1 uncultured Campylobacter sp. | reverse complement strand
CCCAGCTCGCGTCTGCCGGGGCTTTTGAGCGGGCTTGCTTCGCCGACGCAAAAGCCCGGGAAGTTGTAGTTAAACATAAATTTATCGTTGATCGGCTCGAGCTGCGTTAGGCTGTCGCTTAGCTGCGCGTCGCTATCGCCGCCTAGCGTGGTGACGACCAAAGCCTGCGTCTGCCCGCGCGTAAATAGGCAGCTTCCATGCGCGCACGGCAGGATATTTGTCTCGATACTGATCGGGCGCACCTCATCAAGTGCGCGCCCGTCGGCTCTGCGGCGATCCTCGATGATCTGCGTGCGGATGATGCCGCGCTTATACTTGCCGATGACGCTGGAGATCACCTCTTGGCTCCATTCGTTTTGCGCCGCGACCTCGGTAGTTAAAATTTGATCCACGATTTTGTTTAACTCGGTAGCGCGCTCGCTCTTTGCCATCTGATTGATCGCCGCTTTAACGGCGTCTTTGTAATTTGCGTCAATGAAGTCCGCGATATCCTCATCCTCGATCTCAGGCTTGTACTCTAGGCTCGCATCGGGCTTTTTAAGCGGCAAAAAAGCCTCTTCGTAAGCGTTTGAGCCCGCACTTATCGCCTTTGCGGCAAAATCGATCGCATCCACCATCAGATTTTCGCTAAATTCATTCATCTGTTGCGCGCCGCCATTAATCTGCGGCAGGGAGCGCATCTCGATCATCAAAAGCTCATCGCCGACGCCCGCTACGTAAAGATCAAGTGCGCTAGCTTTAAGCGCGGAGTTGCTCGGATTTAAGATGAAATTTCCGTTTTGATAGCCTATACGCACGCCGCAAACGGGCGCTTTAATCGGGATGTCGCTAAGATATAGCGCCGCAGACGCCGCATTAAGAGCGACGACTTGCAGATCGACCTCGGGGTCCGCCGATAGCACGTAAACTACGATCTGCGTCGGATACGCATAGCCCTTCGGAAAGAGCGGGCGCAGCGAGCGATCTATGATGCGGCTGGTTAGCGTCTCAAAATCGCCCGGCTTGGTCTCGCGCTTGATGTAGCCTCCGGGGATTCTGCCCGCTGCGTACATCTTTTCGATATACTGCACGGTAAGGGGCAAAAAGTCCTCCTGCACCTGCGTCTCTTCGCGCGCTACGGTAGCTAGCACGACGGTATTTTTCACACGCAAAAGCGCTGCACCCGCGGCTTGCTTTGCGACCTTATTGATATCGAAAATTTCGGTATTGCCATTTACTTCAATTTTACACTGCATTAATTTTCTCCTTGTTTTTGTTAGTCTCGTGAAACGGCAGATAAAGCGGGCATTTGTTTAAAATTTGCATTATCTCCTCCGCGCTTGAGAGCGTTTTTTCTTTGTAATAAAAATCCACGTTCACAAAATCTCTGATCTTGTGAACGGCATAAATTCCATCTACTAGCATGGCGATCTCATCTGCATTATCGCTGCCGATAACGGGCGTGGCATAAAAGATCGCTTTGGCGTTTAAGCTTACGAGCGTCTTTATGCAAGTAAGCGCGGTCAGCCCGCTCTCACACCCCTCATCTACCAAGATGACGTTTTTTTTCTCTAAATTTCCCAAAAGCTCGCCCTTGCGAAATTTATACATATTTTTTAAAATTTTCTCCTCATAAAGTCTGTTTGCCTGTCCGTAAACATAATCCAGGCTGATGCCGAAGCTTCGCACGAGCTCATCCACCATCACGATCTCTTGGGTTTCGCTTACGCACGCGATCGCGCATTCCGGATTATTTGGCGCCAAAACGGGTTCTGTGAATAAAAACTCATAAGCAAGCCCTAGTTTTAGAGCAAGATGGTTTGCGATAGGAAGCGACTCCAGAGACTGAGCGATTATTAGAAAATTTTCATTTTTGATCACGGTAGCGGGTAAAATTTCTGCAAGTTTCATCGCGGCATCGATTTGGTTTTCAAACATCAGCTCGGCTCTAGGCGTCATTATTTTTCGCTTCCGTATTCGCTATCTACTGAAAAATCATACCCTACTCCGCCGAACGGATAGAAATTTACGAGAAAGTAAATTCCGCGCTCCTTGCTTGCTTTGCTGTAGCCCGTCGTACTGGTATTTTTAGGCTCGATATCCTCTTGATACACAAAAGAGTAATTCCAACACTTGCGCGTATGAGAAAGCCCCACGCGCCACATTTTAGAATAAGATCGCTCCAAGTCGTAATCCCAACGCCCAAAAATTTTATTATTCCTAGGCAAATTTACCGAAGCGTTTACGATGCCGTAGTTATCTTTCGTATAGCGTTTAGGCTCCATGCTTAGCTTTTCGTATTCGTAAGCGTGGCTGAGTCCAAAGCTAAAGTCGTCGTTGGAGTAGTTGGCGTAGGTATAGACCTTATCGAAGCTTTTATATTTATGTGAGTAGGTAAAGCGGTTCCCGATATTTAGCCCATTTGCAAAATACGCATCGATGCGGTGTTCTAAATCATCGAACTCGTGATCGTCGAAGTCATATCGCTGCTTGACGCTATGGCGTAAGAATTTACGTCCGTCTTCATTATAAAAAAACTGCGTCATACTTAAAGCTGCATTTTCGTGGGTGTATTCGTCACTAAGCTCGCTTAAGAAGTTATCCTCCCAATAAAGCGAGTCTTGCAAGTTACCCAGCCGCGAGCGATCTACTGCGCCGCGAGCAAGGTCGTATTTATACTGATGATACTTTAAAATTCTATCCTCGATGTCGCCTTGCTGCCATCCGGGAATTCTAAAATCCGCCCTCCAGCTCATCGTATGATATAAGCTATCATAAGCCCTGGCTACATCGGTGTAGAGCGAAAGCTCGGTGTATTGATTAGCGTAGAAAGTGCTTTTATCCTCGCCAAGATCTCCGTTTGCGTAGTAGAATTTATCGTGCCAATCGATATTGGTCATATACACTCGCTCGGTAAAGGCGAAATTTAAATAATCCGCCAGTAGTGGCGTGCTTATACTAATCGGTACGTCAAACTCGTATTGGCGAGCAGTCGCGCCCTCCCATCTAGTGTAATTACGCGCTTTTGCATCAAGCGAATAGATCAAATTTGGTAGTCCCAAATCATTGCTAAATTTATGATATTGCAGCGTCGGAAGCTCTTGGACGGTATCTTCGTTGCGGAAGGTATTATCGGCGTTTAGCTTGCTTGTATCGATGTAGTAGCGTCCGTAAGCGCCAAAATAGTGCTCGTCTGAGGTCAAATAATAATTCAGCCGTGAAGTTACGAGCGAATTATCCGCATCGTTGCCAAGACCTCCCTTTTCCTTCAGATCGTAGTATTCAAGGTCGTTTAGCTGAGTAAAGTCGATCCATAAATTTTCGCGCAGATCGCCATCTAGCAAATAGGTCGCGAGCTTGCTGCGATCGTATTGCACTTCAAAGCCGTGGTGGCGCTCATTTTTGTATTCGAGGCGTTTTTGCGCTCGCGAGAAGTTATCGAAAACTCCGCCTCTAATCTCGCCGTAAGAATACGGCGACTCCGTAAATCGAAATGTCCCGTATACGCCAAAGCCCCTGCGCGTGCGCACCTGCGGATCGAGCTGAAAATCCCAGCTATCGTAAGGCGCAAAATAGATCGGCTGCTTATAATAGATCCCTTCCTTGCTGATGTAGCCCGCCTCGGGAGGCAGCAATCCCGTACGGCGCGTGCGGTCGGTCGGAAAGCCGAAATACGGCAGATAGAGCACCGGCACATCGCCCACGTAAAATCTCGGATTGAAAAGATGGAGGAATTTGCTCTCTTTATTGAGCATGCCGCTACTAAATTTGATGCGCCAATCAGGATCGGTGACGTTGCAGCTAGATACGCTGGAGCCCTCCACGCGGTAATATTCGCTGTCGCTGCAGCTAGCGTCGTTTTGCATCCAAAGCTCGGAGTCCTTATCCATCATAAAATTTACGTCGGCTTGCTGCTTATCGTTTTTCAGATCGATTTTGACATGCTGCGCACGCGTGGTCTCGCTACTACCGCGCATTGCATTGACGTTGCCGAAAAGCTCGATGATGCCGTTTTGCTCGTCGTATGTAGCGCGATCGGCGGTAATAAAATAGTCCTGCGAATACACCGTTACGTTGCCACTAGCCTCCGTCAAAAAGCCGTTTTTCTCGACATTATCTGCTATAAGCTCGACGTCTTGGACCTTTGCACTCGCACTGCTTGCTAAAAGAGCGCTAAAACTAAGCGCTAGAATTTTAAATTTTTTACTCTTTTTCAATCTCTACCACCAATGTTTTCGCCGCCATATCGTGCAGGCTCTGACGCGAGTTCGTAAAAAGCGCCACCAAAAATCCCATATAAAAGATCATCTCGCTTATCAACCTAACCGCCGCGCGGATCGCTGCAGTAGCGATATCCATGGAGCTGCCGTCAGCGCGGACGCAATAAATTTTAACCGCAAGCTTGCCTAGCGTCGCGCCGTATAGATAGACAAAAATCGCCTGATATAAAAATTTTATTATCGCGTAATGCAAAATGAATTTTGACGCGATCTTTTGTACCTCAAGATTGCTTCCGCTCTGCGCCGCCGCGACAAGCTCTGGCTCGTCGATAGCAAATAGCACGACCACAAAAAGCGTTACGCTCACAGCTTCGTCGATACTAAACGCGATTACGCGCTTGCTAAGCGGAGCGATGATCAAATTTTATCTCTTAAGGCTTGGTGCGCGATATCGCGCCTATACTGCGCGCCGCTAAATTTTATATTTTCGCACAGCGCGTAAGCCGCGTCGCGCGCCTGCTTTAAACTCTCCGCAACGCCCACGCTTACCAAAACGCGCCCGCCGCTAGCGTAAATTTGCCCCTCTCGCTCGCTCACGCCTGCATAGCAGATATGGGCTCCCGCAGGAATTTCGCCAACCTCGATCAAAGCAGGCTGCGAAGAGCCGTAAGGGTAGCGCTCGCTAGCCATCACGACGCCCACCGCAAATCGCTCTTTTAAGCTTATGCTGCTTAGCTTGCCTACGGCGGCGTTGTATAAAATTTCGCTCAAATTTCCGTCAATTAGCGGCATCAAAACCTCGCACTCCGGATCTCCGAAGCGGACGTTGTACTCCAGCACATAAGGCTCGCGGCCTACGATCATAAGCCCCACGAACAACACGCCGCAAAAGGGCGCGCCCTGCTGCTTCATCCCTTTTAGCGTAGGTGCTACGATCTCGCTTTCTACTCTTTTTATCAGCGCGGCATCCGCTAGCGGGCTTGGCGCATAAGCTCCCATGCCGCCGGTATTCGGACCAAGGTCGCCGTCAAGCAATTTTTTATGATCCTGCGCTACGGGCAGGCTTACGAAATTCTCCCCGTCGCAGATCGCAAAAAAGCTCAGCTCGAATCCCTCTAAAAACTCCTCCACGACGACGTGCCTGCCGGCTTCGCCGAAGCTTTCGCCGCTTAGCATATCCGCAGCGGCTTTTTTAGCTTCATCTTTAGAATTTGCGATGATGACGCCTTTGCCCGCGCACAAGCCGTCTGCTTTGACCACTACGCGGCCGTTTAAGGCGTCTATAAATTTTAAAATTTCGGATAGATCGTCGCTGCTTAGAAATTTTGCGGTTTTGATATGATTTCGCGCCAGAAAGTCCTTCATATAGGCTTTAGAGCCCTCCAGCTTCGCCGCAGCAGCGCTAGGACCGAATATCGCGAGGCCTTGCGCTTTGAAAATATCCACGATACCTTTTGTAAGAGGCTCTTCGGCGCCCACGACGGTAAGGGCTACGTCGTTGTTTTTGGCAAAGAGCGCGAGCTCATTAAAATCTTTTAAATCTAAATTTTTACCGAGCGCCTTTGTAGCGCCGTTTCCCGGAGCAAAATACAGATTTAAAACGTCTTTATCCTCGCGAAGTCTTAGCCCGATCGCGTATTCTCTACCGCCGCCGCCGATTATTAGGATATTCAATGAAGCCTCCGTAACGTAAAAAACCCAAGTGAGCGTTGCGTAAAAAGAATCGGCTCAAACAAAGCCAATCTTGCAACTAGGAAAAATCTCTAGGTCGCAACCCGTAACTTTAAAAAAAGCTCGAGCCGAGCCGCGTCACACGGACCTCTCACGTCGTCGCTTATACAAATATGTTGAACCCTCATATAAAACGCTCTCGCTTCACCCAGGCTTGGGCAAAATTATAGTCAAAATTTGCTTAAACTATGGCAAAAGCGCCAGATCGACGCAGGATTTTATCGACCTTCTTTCGCAGATTATCGGCTCACAAAACTCGCTCAAAACGCTCGCCGTCGTCCTGCCGATACAGATCGCCTTGTAGCCCCCGTCCCAGCCGAAATTTGCGGTAAAGCCGCGCACGTTTTTAGGCGAGGTAAAAATCAGCGTGCTGCCTTGCGGCGGCTTTGCGGCGGCGGGGAGGCTAAGGATGGAATTTTCATAGGCGATCACGCTTTGCAGCCGCACGCCGGCGCCAGATAGAATTTGCCCCAGCTTCGATACCGTCTCGCGCGCGCGCAGATACAGTGCGTCTCTGCCCTGCAAGAGCGGCGCGATCTCGGCGGCAAACTCGTTTCCGTGCCCG
>NZ_CALIBF010000039.1 GCF_938045465.1 uncultured Campylobacter sp. | reverse complement strand
GTCAAACCGCTGTGCGAAGCGGCAAAAGATTGACGCCGAAGTCGCGCGTGTGGCGCAAAAGCAAGCGGTATCGCAAGATACGCTTAATTCATTCAGAGCGGACAGCGCGCAAGCACAGCAAAGAGCGCAGCAGCAGTATATCGCCACGCAGCGAAGCCTAATGCAACAGCAATCGCAGCAGCAACTGGAGCAGATGCAGCAGCGACAAAATATGAGAAATTTACAAAACGAGCAGAACTGGAACAGGCTGCGCAATCTGGAAAATATAAGTAGCGGCGGAATTTAGCCGTGAATTTTACAATTTGATCTAAATTTCAATTCGAGCGACTTTAATTCTAGATCAATTAACCTCGGTAAAATATGATGAAATTTCAGCCAAAATGCTTCAAAATCAAATGAGGTCTTAAATTTCAAGGGCAAGCAGCTGGATGATAGAAAATTTTAATTGATTTTAAGTGATGAAATGGTGACCCACAGGAGATTTGAACTCCTGTTACCGGCGTGAGAGGCCAGCGTCCTAACCACTAGACGAGTGGGCCGCGAAATTAAAAATGAGATGATAGCGAAGTGTATATAAATTTTGGATTAAATTATATATTTTCAACAAAAATAATGCAAAATAAAATTTTCGCCGAAAACTTAAAGCCTTTTGGCATAGTCGCAAATCTTGGTGCTCTAGAGAGTCCGATATGCCGCCCATTCTAGATGGCACATAAATAAGTTCCGTCGCTACAGCCATAAGCCAAATCGATATCATAAAAGCTTGCTGCACCTTGCTATCAGCATCAAAAACGCTAATAATTTAATCGCGCTGATTCAAAGCAAACGATAAAGAAGTCAAATTTAGCATAGCTTTTATTTGGCTTCTAGGCTTTTTAGATACTCATATACTCTTTTATCCTCGTTTTTCCTTGCCCAATCCGATGGAGTTACGCTTTGGTTATGAGAACATCTAGCTTTTGGATCGGCGCCTCTTTCTACTAGATATTTTACGATTTCTAGACTATGAGAACTTGCCGCATAATTTACCATGGAGCAGCCATCCCTATCCTTTACTTTAAAATTTCCGCCGTATTTTTCCAAAAGCTTTACGAGCCTAAAACTCTTCTCATTGTCGTGTTGGCTTCCGAATACGCTCATCATCATTGCGCTATCGGTCAGTCTTTTTGCGCACTCTAGCATCGCGCGAAGCGAATTTTCGCTACCTAACATTACCGCCATTTCGATGGGAGTGGTATTTTCATGACCTTTAAAATTCGGATCGCCGCCCATTTCGCAGTATTTTTTAGCATCTTCGGCGTTGTCTGAATATGCCGTTTTGTGAAGCAACGTTTGTATCTCATCTATACTCAAACTCTCTTCAGTCTTAGGCGTAACGAAAAAGTTTTTGTCGTAAATCTCCTTTAATGAATTTGTACCGTAGTATTTACCCGGCTCGTCTTTAAAAATCAAATTTATACCATTTAAATCCGTAAGTTCTATAGAGTCGTTTGTTTTTAAATTTATTATCTTGTTAAAGTTAAAAACTAAATCATCCTTTTTAACCCCGCTATCAAAGATGAAAAAATGGCTAAACTCGTAAGGAAATTCGTTTTTGTATTCGGGGTTTGACGCCGGATTTATCCTAGAATCGCCGATTTCTATCTTATCGTGCCCCCATCTTTTGCCGAATATAAATATATTTGTACCCCAGCTTTTTGAAATTTTATCATCGTTCTCGCCCATTACAAAGATATCGTTTCCCCATGGGTCTTCCACATCGCTTCTGCCGCCAGTCAAAATATAGACGTTGTTATTTCCGGGGCAAACTATAGAGTGCCTCGTATCGCTTTCGGCTATAATGATCTCGTCTGCGTTTTGGTTGCAGCGAGAATTTATATCCCAATATATGGTTTTGCTAAAATTTAAACTCACGTCTTCTAATACGGTGGTATCAAATCCTTGCGTCACTAAAATCTTTTTAGGAAAATATCCTTTCGCTTGCCCGTCTTTGATAAATTTTTCCAAGCTTTGAAAGTCGGTTATATTGCCTCCAAAACAGCCGCCGACCACCAAAAACAATATAACGATAAATCTCATACTCGCTCCCTTTTTCGAGATAAAATTTTAAAAATTATACAAAATTTGTAAGTAAAATTTACTAAAAACAGCTCAAATTTAAAAATCAAAAATAAGCGTTTTTAATGCTTATAGTAATGGCACTTGGATAGTTATAAATTTTAAGCTGCTCCGCTGCTTTTAAATTTAAAAAGTTAAATCCATTTTAAACAGAATTTGCGTAAAATCCCATTTCAAAAACGTATTACGCGAGCGGCGGCGGCAAAGTAAAATTTGCGGTAACTACGGCGTTAAATTAAAAGCACTCGTAACGGCGGAACTAAATAAAATTTGCGGTAGTAGCCCAAGGATGAGATATTCGGCGGCGTGCTGAGCTTAAATCATTCACAGCGACGTAAAGTACGAAGTATGCACGGCGACGTAAAATTAAAATTCGCAGCGGCTAAATTCAAAGCCCGCGAGGCGATAATCAAAGCAGCGCCAGCCGCTCATCTGCGCAGTACAAGCAGCGAACCGCACATTAAAATTTAAAGGTATAAAATGAATGAAGATTTTCAAAGAGCGAAGCTGCAAGGCACGCTCGGCGCGCTCTGCCTACTAGCCGCAAGCGTAGCGTATTCTATAAAAGGCGAGATCGCGTACTTGGATTCTCAAATCTTAGTGTGGATTTTTGCCTTCACATTCCTTTATCACGCGCTTAAAAACATCCAAAATATTACTGGCCCGCAGGTCTTTATAATCTTCAAATACGCCTATAGCATCGCGCTTGCGGCGCTATTATATTTTTCAGCCATTTATATACTCAGAAGATGTGATTGTAATAGGCTGCAAATATATGTGCCGTATTTGATATTTGCAGTTACGCTCTCTTGGATAATTATAAATTTTAAGTTGCGCGCCACTACCGGATGCAGGCTTTTTGCCGTATACGCCGCGCTGCTAATCGCAGGCGCCGGCGCAAACATCGTCTACGGCATGATGTTTAAAATACCGGCCCCCGCCGCTATAACGATGGGCGTCATAAATTGCATGGAACTGCTAAATTTAATCTTAAATCCATTGGGGTCCGTAGTGATGCTTCTTGCGTGGCTTAATATAAAAAACCCCGCCGAAGCAAAGGATCTATGGAGCCAGGCGCAGAGATAAAATATGCTCGCGTTTATACTCGCGTGGAGTTTAAATTTAGACCGTGCCGGGGCGTTTGCAAATATGAAATTTCAAGCTGCTTGCGCTGTTTTGGCAAAGACACAGTCGCTAAACCCGCCCGCTGTCCGTCTGCGCAGTGCAAGTTTTGGCTGCATCGGCGCGATCCTCGACAAAATTTAATAAATTCCGCGCCATACGACTATAAGCCCGCTTCGCCGCACTCGTAGCCGAAAATTTTAATCCCGGTGTCACTCTGCTCATAGCGCAGTGCTGGGATTTTTTGCAGTAGATCTTTTAGCTTTTCCAGATCGTTTTTTCGCCCGCCGTCAAAGGCGCGCGGCACCCACACCCACGCGATCTCGTCGTATGCAAACGAGCCCACCGTAAAGCTAGCCCGCTTTGAGCCCGCCTCCCATTTGGAGGAGTTTTTGATCGCGTAGAAGTTTGGATAGAGGATTTTTTTAATGATAAAGCATTTGCAAAATTTAAAATCCGCGAAAAACTCCGCCCACGTCGCATCCTCGGTAAAATAACCCTTCGCGCGCAGGCGTTTTTTCTCTTTGCGCAGCCTGATCGGCTCATAAAACCTCCGCCAAGCCCTCGCGCAGGCATCCATAAACGCGAGCATGCGGGCGAAGTAAATTTTAAAAAGCGCCTTAAAAAGCTCCATCTACTTCTCGATCTGCGATTTTAGCGACTTATCGATTGCGATCTCGCTGGAGTTTATATCGATCGTTTGAAGCGCCTTGTCCTGAAAGATGAATCCGACCTCCTTCGCGCCGAAGCTCTTGGCGATCGCTTCCAGCGTGTCGGTAGCGGATTTGTGGATCTTGCCGCCAAGATCGTTGATGATTTTTAGCGAGAGCTGCTTGACCTCGTCCTTGGCGTCGTCGATGAGGCGGTTTTTATCGCTCTCGTCAAAGCTCGCGCCGAATAGCCCGTTTAGCGAATCGGGCAGCAGAAACGGCAGCAGCTTGGCGTTTTTCTCGTCGTAAATTTTCATATCTTTGATCGAGTATTTGTATTTGCACGGCGGCATCTTGATCTCGTAGCGATCCTCACCCTGCGGCAGTATCGCAAACTCGGGGCTTAGCAGGTCGTAAACGAATTCGATCTCAAACTCAAAGATGATGGCGATCTGCTTTTTCGTCATCAGCGGCGAGACGAGCGAGCCCAGCAGCCCGCTGCCTACGTTTTGCTTGCGCGTGACGATCTCTTTGGAGTAAATTTTAAAAACGCTCAGCTCGCCGATGCTTTTAAGCCGCGTGATGTCGGTGGCGATCTGCGGCTTGCCCGCCTGCTCGCCGCTTTTGCGCATCTTAAAAAACATAAAAACCAAGATGCAAAATATCACTAAATTTAGAAGAAAAGCAAAATTTTCCAAATTTCATCCTTTAAAATTTTATCGGTATTTTAGCAAAATACAGCGCCGATTTGTAGTGCAATTGAAATTTTACGATTTTTGCGGCAAGAAATTTTAAAATCAAAGAAAGAATTTTAAAGAAGCGAAGCACAATTATAAATTTAACGCGGACGCAGTCCGCACCACTAGCGTCGCACGGGTGGGGGTTGGTAAGGGGGCGCCCCGCTAACTCTGAGCGCCGCCCCCCCTTACGGATTATGTGTAACGCATACGCCGGCTCGAATTTATAAAGATTTCACTATGTTAAATTTCAGTATTTTTAGCTCTTTGTGTATTTCTTTCGGGGCAGGAAAGGGAGCGACCTCGCAATCGGGGCCTCCTTCCCGCCCCAAGAGAAACATATCGTGGGTTAAAATTTAAACGGAATTTTATAAAGGCAAGTGCTACTTTTAAATTTATAAATAGCGAAACGGCAATATAAATTTGGAATTTAAAATTTCGCTATATAAAATTTTATCTCTAGAGATTAGGTCGTGGCGACGTTTTCTCTTAAGGGGGAAGGGGCGCTACTTGCGAGGCGCTCCCCTTCGCTCTTAAAATCCCCCAACCCCTGGTACGCTAAAGGGGCGAGCCTTACGGCTCGCGTTAAATTTTAATAGGGGTTGAATTACGGCATGCTAAATTTTAAAATTTAGCCGAAATTTACAGCTCACAAAATTTTAAAATTCCAAGCGCAAAAGAGTTTTGAAATTCCAAATACGATAAAATTTAAATGGCGGCGGAATTTTAGAATTCCTATTAGCGGCGAAATTTCAGAATTCTGATCGGCAACAGAATTTCAAAATTCCGTAAATTTGAGCGAAATTCTGAAATTCCGCAAATTTAAAACGATTGAATAAGGAGGTCTCATTGAACCCGATTACCGAAAAGCGCAGCGTTTCGGGCTACTACTACGCCGAGGATCGCGAGTATGTGTACTTCGTGACGGACGCGCCGCGCGAGCAAAACTACCGCTTTATTTTCGACGCAGGCGCGATCTATTTGCAGGAGGGTACCGCCGAGGTGCGGCTTAGCAGCGAGGCGGAGTTTTTCGCGGTCGTCAAAAAGATCCTAGCACAATATCGCGATAAAATTTTAGAGCACTCCGCAGAGCTCGAGAATTACGAAAAAATCTACACGCGCCGCGGCGATTTTTCAAAATTTATGAAAAGGCACTCTGTCCTAAAATACGAAATCCGCAAATTTCAAAACAAAATTTCGCATTTTTACGAGGCGCTGCTCATCTGCGCAAACGAGCAGCCGGCGCTGAAAAAGCAGCTGAAAAACTACGCCTACGAAGCGGGCGTTTTCAAGGGCGTGATGAGCGAATATGCCGTCAGGATCGAGGATATCTATCAATTCATCCAAGGCCTCAAAAACGACAAAATCAGCCGCAACATCTACATTCTCACGATCATCTCGTCGCTGCTGATGCCGCTAAATTTCATCACGAGCTTTTTCGGGATGAACACGACGGGGCTGTTTTTAAGCGGCTCGACGCATGGCACGCTCATCGTGACGCTTGCGATGTGCGTGATTTTCGCGGCGATGGTTGGCTTTCTTATGCTCTACGCCAAAAAACGAAACTAAAGCGGAGGAGTTAAATTTTGAACAAAAACGAGCTTAAAAATATCCTAGGCGGATACCTCGGCAGGGAGATTGCGGGCGATTTTAGAGTGCTGAAAGAGCACGAGATCGCGCTCTGCAACGACGCGGCGAAATTTCCTTTTGAGGGCGATAGCGGGCTGCTGCGCGAGTTTTGTATCTTTGCAGATAGCGGCACCGGCGATCTGTGGCTCGTGAGCTTTAATAGCGGCAAGATCGCATTTTACGATCATGATTTGGAGTTTTTGTCCGAAGCAAATTTGAAAAAATTCGATCTAAATCTTGCGGGCTGGCTAAAGATCGCCGAGCTTTTTTGCAAATTTGAAGCCCTTGGCGACCCCAGCGCCGCGCAAAAGGCGGAATTTAAGCAGAGCGTAGCTAAAATCTGCCCGCAAATTTTAGAAATTTGGGAAATTTAAGCGCTGTTTGCGGCGCCTAAATTTAATCGCAAAAGCGCAAAATAGGAGCAATGATGAAATTTATCGCATATTACGACTCGCCGCTTGGCAAAATCACGCTCGCAGGCGATGGAGCGGGGCTTTGCGGGTTGTGGTTCGAGGGCGAGAAATACTACGCGCATGCCCTCGCGGCAAGCGGCGCAGATAAAAAGTACAATGCGAGCGATTTTGCAGCTAAAGATGCTGGCAAAAAACCTCGCGCTATCAATCTTTCGGCGCAAGGCACGGGTGAAAAAATTCTGCGAAAACGAGCAAAGCGGATACTTCGAGGAGAAAAACCTGGCTGTTTTCGATCAAACTAGGCGCTGGCTCGATCTGTATTTTAGCGGACGCGAGCCTGGTTTTACGCCCGCTCTAAATCCCGTGGGTACGGCGTTTAGGCGCGCTGTGTGGGAAATTTTGCTTAAAATTCCTTACGGGCAGACCATGACCTACGGGCAGATCGCGCGCGAAATCGCCGCAGCACGCGGGCTAGCGAATATGTCCGCGCAAGCCGTGGGTGGCGCCGTAGGGCACAACGAAATCTCGATCATCATCCCCTGCCACCGCGTCATAGGCGCGCACGGTAACCTCACGGGCTATGCGGGCGGCATCGATAGAAAAATCAAGCTGCTGAAGCTCGAAGGCATCGATATGCAGGGGCTTTTCACGCCCGCCAAAGGCACCGCCCTATGAGGCGGCGCGGCAAAATTTAAAAGATCGCAAATTTT
>NZ_CALIBF010000038.1 GCF_938045465.1 uncultured Campylobacter sp. | reverse complement strand
GATGTGATCGATAATGCCGCCAAGCTCGTAAAGCGCCGCTACGGCCGCGATATTGTCTGGGAGGAGATCGATTTCAACGACCACAAAACCTATGAGACGATTCAAAGCGGCAACACGCTGGGGATTTTCCAAATCGAGGGCGCGGGCATGCAGGATCTGGCGATGAACCTGCGCCCCGACCGCTTCGAGGATATCATCGCGATGATCTCGCTCTACCGCCCGGGACCGATGGATCTAATCCCCGATTTTATCAGGATCAAACACGGAGAGCTAAAAGCAAGCTATATCTTCCCCGAGATAAAAGAAATTTTAGAGCCAACATATGGCATCATCGTCTATCAAGAGCAGGTCATGCAGATCGTGCAGAAGGTGGGCGGCTTTAGCTTGGGCGATGCCGATCTGGTGCGTCGCGCGATGGGTAAGAAGGATGAAAAGAAGCTTGCTCACATGCGCGAGCAGTATCTAAACGGCGCCAAAGGGCTGGGCTTTGACGTAGCTAAGGCGGATGAGCTATTTGATCTGATTATGAAATTTGCCTCCTACGGCTTTAACAAATCCCACGCCGCGGCGTATTCGATGATCACCTTTCAAACAGCCTATCTTAAGACCTACTATCCGGCGGAGTTTATGGCGGCGCTGCTTACTTCGGAGGAGGGCAACACCGATAAAATTTCAAAATATATCGACGAGGCTAGCCGCCTTGGTATCGGGCTTTTGCCGCCGTCGATCAATCAAAGCTTAAGAGGTTTTAGCGTCGTGGACGACGAAAATTCCAAATCGGGCACCTCGATCATCTACGGTCTTGGCGCGATCAAGGGGGTGGGCGGCGCCGCGATCGAGAATATCTTAGAGCTTCAAAGCGAGGCTAAATTTCAAAGCATCGACGATTTTGCTTCGCGCGTGGATAATTTCCGCGTCAATAAAAAGGTCATCGAGTCGCTGATCTATGCAGGCGCGATGGATTGTCTGGGTAAGAGCCGATTAGCGATGATTCAAAATATGGAAAATATCCTAGACGTGATGAAAAAGATCACCGAGATTAAAAAGGACGCCGAGAGCTCGCTTTTTGGAGAAGATGAGGATATGACGAGCGGCATGAGCGTAAGCTTCGTCGATACCGACAAGGAATTTCCGCAGGGCGAAATTTTAAAATTTGAGCAGCAGACCGTGGGCGTGTATCTCTCGGGGCATCCGCTGGATGATTACAAAGAGGAGATGGAGGGCATCGACTATACGCTATCCTCGGCGTTTAGCGAGATCGACGGAGATAGCGCCGAGGTGCTTAGCGTGGGGCGGATCGAGGATCTGTCCACGCGCATGACGAAAACGGGCAAAAAAATGGGGATTTTAAACGTGCTTGATCTGCACGGCAGCTTCGAGCTCGCGGTGTTCGATAACGCGCTAAAGGCGATCGAAAACTTAAGCCCGCAGGAGCGGGAGCGCCCGTACGCCTTTATGATCAAAATTTCAAAAAGCGCAGTCGGCGGCGCAGCGTATCAGCTATCGTTTCTTTCGATGATGAGCCTGCAAAATGCCCGCGATGCGAGCTTCCGTCCGCGCGCGGGGGTATTTTTGGGCGAAAATCCGCTAAGAGCCTATGCTAGTGAGCTTGACGGCATTTCGTACACCAAATCCAGCGAATTCGACGAGCTGGTGGACGACGGGGGCGCGGGCGTTAAAATTTTATGCGTCGGCAAGATTGAAAATGTCCATACCCGCACGACTAAATCGGGCAAGCAGATGGTAAATCTTACGGTGCTTGATCTTGCGGGCAGCTTCGAGATGAGTGCGTTCGGCGATATTTGTGATGCGGTCACTGCGCTAACGGATGCGCAGCTGGAGCGCCCGATGGCGTTTTGGGCGCGGCTTAGCAAAAACACTAGCCCTTACGGCGGGAAATTTCAAATTTATCTGGATGAAATTTTAACTCTAGATGCCGCGCAAAATATCGACGGCTACGCACCTAGCAAGGTGCGAGGCTTTGGCGGTAGGGAGCGCGGAGGCTTTAACAGCGGCAATTTCGGCTCTGGCGGAAACTTCGGCGGCGAACGAGGCGGCGGCTACGGCAGCGGGAATTTCACGGAGCGAAGGGGCGGGTTTACTGCGGAGGATCCCGCCCTTAAGGCGCGCAAAGAGCGCGAGGCGCAGCGCAAAAACGCGCAAGATTTCGAGTTTGAGCTAAGCCTAGGCGAGCTAAATCGCGAGAAGATTTATAAAATTTACCACCTCGCTTTTTGCGATACGGCGCTAAAAAACACCAAGCGGCTGATTCTGCGGATCCGCAACGGCAGCGAGGTGCTAGTTTATCAGACCGAATACATCGTGGGCGATAATTTCACCGAAAAGGTGCGTGAAATCATCGCGGCGTAGGTGCGGCTCTTTCGTCGCGCCAGGTTGGTAAAATTTTATTCTTGTTCGCTTTGCACGTAAGTAGCTTTTGGCGTCGCAAACAGTCATGGTTTTTTGGCGCGACCGCGATAAGAGACGACAATATTTTCGGCTCAAAGCTTGCCACGCGCAAAATTTACGATGCGACACATAAGAATCGTAATTACGCAGATCATCCGTAATATCTAAATTTATTGTGTTTATCGCGGTGGAATTTTATCTGCCACAAATTTCATACACATAGACCGCTTCCTGCTTTATTGCGTCGGTAAGGCTTGGTAGCATGCCGTTTGAGTTACCGCAATAACAGCTCGCCGTTCTCGGTAGAGTATGTATTGTCGCGCTAGCCTACGTTCGGTACAATAAATGGCGCGGACACTTTTAAATTTCTAGCTAAATTTTTGCGAAGCCTTACTTTGGCGAATCTCCACGCAGCTTTAAAATTTTAAACTTTAGCGGATTTGAAATTTTAGGTATAGCTTTACTACGTAAAATTTTATCGTGGTAAAATTTCTCCGAGAAAATTTAGTAAAGCACGCAAAAACGGACTCAAGACGTGCAGAAAAAATCCGAAACAAAGCTGACCAAAGCAAACGGTGCCCGAAAAAATCAAGCTAGCGCGGACTGGGCTCGAGCCGGGCGCCGGGATGCAACCTGTCTTAAATCCAAAATTTATCAAAATTGTTAAACGGCTATATTTGAAATTTTTTGCGCTGTATATATTGCTCGCGCCAAGTGTATTTATCCTGCCCGAAAATATAGGTGATAATGCTGCTTGTGCGGGCTTTGTAAGCCTTATGAAGCAGCTTTTCAAATGTCGCCATGGCAGTTGGCTTATACGCAGGATTTGCGGAGCTTTACTTAGTTGCGATGTGGTTGGCTAGCATCTTGATTTTGGCGTGGGCTATTTTTTATGCTTAAAAAGTAGCGCCGATTAATTTTCGTGCGATTTTGAGCGGCGAAATTTCGCGAGTTGAAATTCCGAAATTCTGCCGTTTCCAAGCCGCAGGAATTTGAGCTCAAATTTAGAGTTCGCGAGAATTTTAAATTTTACGGCATAAAATTGTGAAGTGGAATTTTGAAATTCTATGCCACAGAGTTTTAGAATTTCGGAATTCTACGAGCTGTAAATTTAGGCTAAATTTTAAAATTTATAGCGATAGAATTTTAAAATCTTGCGCTGCGAGGCCCGGCAAAGTGCCTCCACTTCTTGATAAATCAAATTTCTGAGTTTGTTTAAATTTAAGCGGTGCGGTTGCCGCCGTAAAATTCTATACGCAGCAGCAGTTTTTTAAACGACAGCGCGCCAAGACGGTGATGATTTACTCACGCAAAATATGCCGCGCCGGCCGCAGGCACCGTGTGGCAGGGCAAGCGAGCGTTTAGGCGATCGTGCAGGCTAGTTTATCTCTTAAATTTAAAATTTCATCGCGTTTTAGCACGAAGCTGTTTTTGTTGGCGATGAGGTGCG
>NZ_CALIBF010000037.1 GCF_938045465.1 uncultured Campylobacter sp. | reverse complement strand
AAAAATGTATAGTAGCTCTTAAGCTTGTTAAACTCTTTGGAAACTTTTATAATTTATCCTATCATTTCCATATCCGCCTATTAGTAAATCGCCGCCGCCTTTACCCATTAGCGTATCATCGCCATATCCGCCGAATAAAACATCGTCTTTGTAGTCGCCCGTTAAAAGTCCGCTTGGGTTACGCCATAAGGGAAAAATGACGACGATAAAGGTCTTGCATAGACTGTTTTGTCGGGCATTGTTGTGCGTAAAATTCCTTTATTTAGAGCGTTTTTATCTATATCTGATAGTCCGTCACCCGTTATTTTGTCCCATAAATTTTGTACCTGTTTACGTAAATCAAATATGCCACTATCTTTTCCGTCCAACTTATCTAATAAATTTCCTATATCATACCATAGCGTTACCCAACCTACAACAGGGATGAATTTTGTAATTGCAATAAGCCCGAAATCCACAGCTACGCCCACGACAGTATGCCCAAAACTTTGACCGTCAGCTATATCATCGACTATACCAGCCAATGCTTTACCAATTCCAACATATCCTGTAGCTCCCTTTAATTCATCTAACTCCGGTTTTGTATATCTTTTGCCATTTATCTCAACATATTTTTCTAATCCAGTAAATGACATATCGGCACCAGAAAGTGCATCTTTCAATAATTCAGTTAATTGTCTAACCAAATCACTATTTTTTCTAAGTCTTACTTCTGCTTTGTCTAATTCTTGTTTAGCAACTAATTCTCTACTCATGTTTTTCTCCTTTTTAGGTTAAAATTTCTTTTCAACCAAGTTTAAATTTATATGTTTCTTATCAGAAAAATATTTTTGTAAATCTGAATAATCTTGTTTATGAATTATATAAACCATATGAAATTTATCTTTAAGAATATCTAAACTAGACCTTCCTTTGCATATGAGTTCTCCATAATCAAATATAAAAGCAGGAAATAATGTAAAATCTTTCAAATTTCCGCCTAAAATCAAATGAAAAATAAGTTTAAACAAACAATTTAAAAGTAAATAAATGACATAATAGGCGATAAGATAATGAACCATTTTTACTAATGCAACCATAAAAAATATAAGTAAATTAAAAACAATAATTCCAATTAGCGATGATGGTGTAAGCAGTCTAAAAGTCCTTACGATAGGTTCTAAATCAACTAAATTTTTAATCCTTTTAACTTCGCCATTTATAATAAATTAGATTGTTTTATTTGTAAATTTGGTTTCGCATTTGTTTTTGATGATATAATAAAAAAATGTAGCTACGATATGCAAAACGCCAAGCCCAAAAAAAGTCCATAGAAAAATATTGCTAACATTTGCAATCCCCATATAATCAGCATAAACCAATAAAACAAGCACCGTTCCGCAATGAGAAAAAAGGAATAAATTTGAAAGAAAGAATTCGTAAGGATTTTTAATTACTATCGGCTTTTTATCGTAGTCTCTTTGTTGCTTGTTTTGATTGCTTGTTGTATTGGTATTATATTCTTGCACTATAATCCTTTGTAAATTTGAGATTAGCAACTATAGCATCATAAGCTTTATCTAGCTCGATTTTAGCAACACTTTCTCTACTCATCTTATCTCCTTTTTAGATTGAAAATTTCTTTTTAACCAAACTTAAATTTATATGTTTCTTATCAGAAAAATATTTTTGTAAATCTAAATAATCTTGCTTATGAATTATATAAACCATATGAAATTTTCCATTATATGGTCGCATATCAATTGTAGCTAATCTCCACAAGCGACCACCGATATATTGCGGATAATCAAAAATAATAGCTGGATATAACGAGAAACCTTTCAATTCTCCGCCTAAAATCAAATGAAAAATAAGTTTAAATAAAAAATTTAAAAGAAACCAAAGTATATAATAGACCATTATTATAAAAACATATAGCAATGATTTTTCACTAATTGAAATTAAAATAATCAAAAAAATAGAAATAAATAAAAATATACTCCAAGAGAATACGAAGGCTTAAAAATTTCTTGTAATAGGCTCTAAATCTATCAAATTTTTAACCCTTTTAACTTCTCCATTTATGACAAATTCTATCGTTTTATTTGTGAATTTGGTTTCGCATTTGTTTTTGATAATGTAGTAATAAAAGGTCCAAATAATATGTAAAATTACAAACGTAAAAGGAAAATATAATAAAATTTTAATTTCTTTTGTGTGTATATTGTCCGTGTAATCAATACAGGCAGTTGATAAAATCACAAACGCTCCTATAAAACAAAATAAATCCAAATTTTTAAGAAAGAATTCATAAGGATTTTTAATTACTATCGGTTCTTTATCGTAATCTCTTTGATTAAAATCGCTTAAATTTGCGTTTTCGTTTGAGTTCAAATCCCGTTTTTTAACATTTTTATTCCAGTTTTCAAAATTTTCCAAATTTTATCCTTCCGTTTTATTTGCTTTTCTCGTCATTGCGGTAAACTTTGCAAGCGAAGCAATCTGCCGACAGTGAATGTTATAAAATCTCAGTCCTCTTCTTGCCTTTAATTTGATTGCTTTTACAAATTCTATATATATCTCACTTAAGCAGTTATAAATTCCTTAGGCCGCTTATGCGCCGCTAAATTTCTAGCATCTATATATATTCCCCGTGAGTCTTTAGCCGCTTCACTTACTCCAGCCCATTCGGTAGATCGGCTCATCGATAAGAGCAGCCTCAGAGCCTTGCTTTACGGTATTAGAATTCTAGTCTATCATTATCTCTTTGTAGTTTAGATCGATACTTTTGATATTATTATCCGCAAGCGAGCTTAGCTCTCCTTCGTCGGTAATACCGTTAGAATTCGTACCTTTCCAAATTTTAAGCTTATTAAATATCTCGTCCTTTTAGTCTATTACGTTGTCGTCATTTAGATCATAGGCCTTTAGAGCCTCATATCGTTGGTCGCTTTTTTATCGGCATATCCGTAAGCGGTATTTGAAATAGTGTGATTTCCGAATAGTTCATTTCCATTATCTATTTTACCGGGAACCATCCCCCTATCCCTCAAATAGATCAAAATTTTATCTGCAAATTCCCTAAATTTTAAAACTCAGCTTTTTACAATGGGCGATTTAGAATTTTGGAAAGAGTGAGTGCGAAAGCGAGGATAAAAATTTATCCGCGTTGTGCAGATTTTGCGCGCAGTATTCACGCCGAAACAGAAAAGAAAACTGCATAAAATTTAATGGGTGGCGCCCCTTTTTCTGTTTGCTTAAACAATACGATTTGCGCTAATAATTTTCCCCAGATACTACATCATCTTAATCGCGTGCATTAAACTATCACCATTTTTACGTAGTCTTATTTTACGCAAGCATGCGATGAAATTTCAAAATTTCAAATTTTGCACTGCAAACTCCTAGCTATTGCCGCGCGATTGTATTGTTATATATGATTTTAAATAGTGCAAATTTAGCCTCAAGCGATTCTAATATCTCGATCGAAGCGTCGTATTAAATTTAAAATTTATCTCAAAAGAGGCAGCCCCGTTTTAAACTCTATAAACTATCAGCTTGCCCCTTCGCGCGCCAAAACGACTTTGAAGGTTTTTAAAATAATTACGATATCGTTCCAGATCGACCAGTTTTTCATATACCACGTATCCATGCCCGCCCTGGTCGCAAAATCCACATCGCTGCGCCCGCT
>NZ_CALIBF010000036.1 GCF_938045465.1 uncultured Campylobacter sp. | reverse complement strand
TATAAGAAGCACATTATGCCTGTCAAAAAAGAGGCAATTCTATCTAGCATTGCGTTGCTCCTTTTCGTTATGATCTGCTTTATTCATAACGTTTTGCGCCATACCGTCCGATCCTTTAAATTTTATAGTTTTATCCGTGCTGTCATACGCAAATTTCATTCCGTAATGAACTGCTTATAAGGATCCGGTACCGTCGGATGTTTGGAAAATAGCAATGGCATATATTTGTAAATATCTACCATAACGATCTCTTGATACACATTATCTAGCCGCCAATCTATTTTGTCGTAGTGCTTGTTTTCATCATGCATATCTTCTATAAGAAGATCGCCATTTTTTATACCAAAATTTATAATTAGATCGAGCTCCTCTAGCGTGTATCCCCAATCTATATGGAAAAATTTAAATACTACGGATATGATCCCGTCTCCTTCGATTGCGGAGGATAATAACTCTACAATGTGCTTTTCTCTCATTGTCGCCTTTTCTTCAGCATAAATTTCTCTTTATTGCTTGGTATCTTTTTAGTTTATAAGTTCCGCCGAGCCTTCCTCAAGCGAATCATACTCATCCAGATGTATATGCGAATGTTTCGGCACGGAATCTTGCGCTAAAGTAAGCAAATGCCTGGCAAGAGATATAAGCCCGCTTTTATTCGCCCTTATAGTAACTTCGTTTCCTGGAGCATTGACGGAGATCGCGAAGTCCTTTTCCCATTGTAGCTGCAGTCCCTTTTCTGCGCAGTAATCTAATGTTTTTATAACATACTGCCCCATATATCGCCGATACTCCTTTCTAAATTTAATCGGTTGCCGATAAAATTTACCTTATCGATCGGCTAATCGATCTCATAATATTTCTGGAAAAATTATATCTAAAATAAAAATGAAAGGGGTCGGAATAACTAAATTTAAGACAGGTGCTATGCGCGAAAATGAAGTGATTAAAATTTGAAAATAACTTAAGTGGTGGTCCCGATTGGACTCGAACCAACGACTTCCACCATGTCAAGGTGACACTCTACCAACTGAGTTACGGGGCCAAAAAGAAACGGCAGTATATCAAAAAAATCTCTCAATAGCAAGCAAATTTTAATTTTTCGTAAAATTCAGCCGAAATTCTCTATAAGATTTCGCCGCGACGTAAAACGCCGTCGAAATTCTACGCGAAATTTCACGATCTTGCCGCAATCGCGCGCGGAATTTTATCCCATTACTAAAATTTTGCAATCCCGCGTGGAATTTATCGCGCTTGTGCGGTACTCACGTGTTTCGCCCTACCTTATTCTGCTCCGCTTTGTTTTATCTAGTCGCTTTGCTTCGCCCCGCCTCGTTTCATCTACTCGCCTTGCCTTGCCCTGTCTTATTTTGCTCGCTTGCCCTCTCCGCCTTGCGCCTGGCTAAGACGTCCAAATTTTTTCATTCAACTTTAGAATTTTTACGATTTGCAGCATCGCGTCCAGATCCGCCTTGATATCCTTTGCGATGCGGGCATTGAGTATCGGCTGATCCAAGCTCGGCTCGAAACTATCGGCGCCGCGAGATATCGCGATATAAATTTTATTTTGCTTAAAGCTCAGCGAGATATCCGATTTTACGAGCTGTTTAAGAGATAAAATTTTCTCCATCAGCGCGGGCGTCAAGACATACATAGCCGCTACCGTATCGCTTGCATAAACCGAAAAGTTTGCATTGAAGTCCGCGTTATCTATCGGGATTTTGCGGCTGCTCCATAGCTTGCGCGGTAGTGCAGACGGCGGCAAATCTATGCCTGTGGGTGCCGCCGCGCCCGAAAAAACAAAAACATCGGAGCCAATTTTTTTATTAAAATTTGCCACAAAAAAAAGGCCCCTCGAAAAATGTAGTGTAACTCTTTTTAAAAAACGACGAAGTTCCACTGCCGGTCTCCTTTTCCAGCCTTATATCGCAAAACATAAAATCCACTCCGTCCGCGCTTGCGTAAACCAGATCGTCCGCGCGAAATCTATCAAATCCGTCAAATATCTCGCTCTGCCTCACCTCTTTTTCCTGAAAAAGTGCGCCCATTTTTACGAAAAGCCCAGGCTCTCGATATAGGGCTTGAGATAAAGCTCTTTGTATCGCAGCACAAACCGCTCGGTTTTGCGCTCGAAAATCCACTCGTAAAATTTGTCCTGCATGCCGATTATTGCTAAAATAGATGTAACCAAAAGAAATAAACTCTCTACGCCGAGATCGAGCTTGGGAAAATTGCGAAAGATGATTATCAATGCGAGCGCGAGCATCGGACCAAATACCGCAAACGCTACGAGATAACTTAAAATTTTCCAAAGCTTGCGACTTTTCTTAAGCTGCTTGCGCTGCTTTTCTAACTCTATGACGGTTTTAATATCCACGCCCAACCTCTATTTATTAAATTTTAATGGCGCAACCTTGCGGCACAGCGTAAATCTGCGCCCGATACGGCGCAATAGGCGCGCGCTGTTTAGATGCCGCTAAATTTTACGGCTACTTGCGCGAGCCGTGCGCAGTGAAATTTGCCGCCAAGCTCAAATTGTAGCATAAATCCCGTGATTAAAAAATTTATTTCAGCAGTTCGTTTGCATACGCTCGCACGCTCGCATCCACTGCCGTAAGCGCGTCTGCGTCCGTTACGCTAGGCGAGTTAAATTTCTCCGCGCACTTCAGCACGACGCGCGCAATGTCGGTGAAGCGGCACCGCTGCTGCAAAAACGCATTTACGCCCGCTTCGTTTGCGGCGTTGATGACGACGCCTAGATCGGGGTTCGCTAGCAGCGCGTCTTTGAGGGTAAAGATTTGAAATTTCATCTCGTCGATCGGCTTAAGCTCTATCGGTCGCAGAGCGCACAGATCCACGGGCGCGGTGATCTGTTCCCGTACGTCGCCGCTAAACATCGCGTGCGCGATGGCTAGCCGCATATCGGCCCTGCTAATGTGCGCCGTCGTAGAGCCGTCTGCGAATTCGACCAGCGCGTGGATCTGCGAGGTGCGCTCGATGAGCGCATCGATCTCGCGCGTGCCGTAGAGCCAAAACGCCTCGATCACCTCAAAGAGCTTATTCGCCATCGTGGCGCTGTCGATCGTGATCTTCGCGCCCATCTTCCAGTTGGGGTGCTTGAGGGCGTTTTGCGGCGTGAGCGAGTCTAGCTGCGTTAGCGGAACGTCGTAAAACGCGCCGCCGCTAGCCGTGATGATTAGGCGCGAAACGGGGATTTTGGCATTGCTAAGTAAAAATTTCAGCCCGAAATGCTCGCTGTCGATCGGGTAAATTTTATCCGTTTGCAGAAATTTCCCGCCGACGACCAGACTTTCTTTATTGGCTAGACAGAGCCTTTTGCCGAGCTCTTGGGTTTTTAGGCTGGGCATCATGCCCGCAAAGCCTACCAGCGCGTTTACGACCGTCGTGCTTTTGCACTCCGCAAGCATCTGCAAAATTCCATCCGCACCGCAAAATACGCGCTCGTGATCTACCTCGCTTTTCTGCTGTGCGTCCGCGATACAGACGAACTTTGGGTGAAATTTTGCGATCTGTTCGTTTAAAAGCTTGATATTGCGCCCGCAGCTAAGCGCTTCGATCATACTGCCGCTACGCGCGGCTACGTCTAGGGTGTTTGTGCCGATAGAGCCCGTGGAGCCTAAAACTACCATGAATAGACTATCGCCATCGCGATTGCGCCGAACATATAGCCGTCGATGCGGTCTAAGATCCCGCCGTGTCCCGGAAAGAGTGCGCCGCTGTCTTTAAGACCCGCCGCGCGCTTTAGGTAGCTTTCAAAAAGATCGCCCAGCACGCCAAAAATTGCTATGATGATGGTTTTTCCTAAAATTTCAAGTGGCGGCATATTGGTAAAGATGCGCGCATAAATGAGGCTAACGATAAGCGCGAGCGCAAGACCGCCTAGCACGCCTTCTACGGTTTTATTCGGCGAGCTAGCGCTTAGCGGGGTTTTGCCAAAGGCTCTACCGATAAAATATGCGCCACTATCGCTAGCTACGATAATAAAGATCAGCCAAACGAAGTGAAAAACTTCCCCAAAATCATCGTAAGCCGCCCACATAAAAAATATCGGCGCAACGGGATAGATGAAAGGAAGCGTGATCTTTAGGCTGGGGCCCTTGGTAAAGGCTACGACAGAGGCGACGCATAGGATCATTAGGATGCTAACTTTTAGCGCTGAGACGAAAGGCTCATCGGTCTGCGTAAATGGTAGCAGCGCAAAAAACGCGATCGCCAGCGCGAGCCACTTTTTGCTAGTTTCCTCCAGATCCCATAATTTGAGGCTTTCAAAAAACGCAAGTACGAGTATCAGCGCAAATACGGCGAAATTTAGCCACCTAGCGTTTATGAGAATTAGAGCCAAAAATACGGCGAGTAAAATGCTTGCCGTGATTATTCTTTGCTTCATAGAATTTCCTTGGAATTTATTTTGAATAATTATACTGCAAGCTCGCTTATTACGGCTTTAAAACGCTGATTGTTTTAAAATTTACGTAGTTTACGAAAGCGCCTTCGTTGATTTTGACATTTTGGCGTTTGGTGTAATCGACGAGATATTTTCCGCTGCCGTTTGCACTGAAGCTCACGCAAATTTTAGCGGCGAATTCGATCACCTCTTCGCTTAGACTTTGTTTATGTGTCTTTACGATGACGTGTGCGCTTGGAATATCCTTAAGATGAAACCAATAGTCGGACTTGGAGCTATTTTTTAGTAAGAGCTCATTGCCTTTTTCGTTTTTACCGACGCTGATTTTAAAATCTCCTAGATAAAAGTTCGCTACGTATTCGCTATTTTTTTCCTTGCTTTTTTGCTTAATTTGCGTGCGTTTGGGCATTAGAATTTCGATCTCGTGTGCGTCCTGTGCGGCAAGGACGAGCGATTTTAAATTCTCATAAAACGCGAGTTTCTCCTTTAAATTTTGCTCTTCGATATGTATATTTGCAGCCTTTTGGCGCAGACGCTTTGCCTCGGAGTAAAGCTCGCCCAAAGTGGCACTCGCAGGCTTTTGCAGTTTAAATTCTACCGCTTCGGCGTCTCCTTTTTGCAGCGTAAATTCTCGCGCGCTGGTTGGAATTTTATAGATATTTTCTTTTAGCAAGGCAGCTTTCGCACCTAAAAGCTCGGCGCTTCGCAGTAGTTCGGCGCTGCTTTGCAAAGAGCCTAAAGCCTCACGCACCGAGTCTAGCTTTTTATTTAGCGCCGTGATTTTTGCGGATTTGAGCGAGTTTAAGCGATCCGCATTTAGCGCGTTAAATTCCGCGCGAAAAAATGCTTTAAAATCCGAAATTTTTGGCACGGGGGCTTCTTTAATATTTGCAGGCGGTAGGTGGCGGAGTTTTCTTCCTACCTTGATCTGTCTAAATTCCGTCTCGAAGTGTCGCAGTGCCTCTAAAATCACATCGTTTTCGTCGGTGATTATTACGTTGGTAAATCGCCCGGTGAATTCGAAGTAGATATTTGAGCTTTGGGTTTTGTAGCTTGCGTTTTGGCTTACGCTAAGGCATAGAATTCTATTATTTTCTGGCACGCTAACGGAAGTGATGCGCGATTTTACGAAGCGCTTGGCAAGTAACACGTCAAAGGGCGCCGCGTAAACCTTACCTTCGGTAAAAGCGTCATTTTCGTGGATATTGCAGCCTGATTTATTCATATCAAAAAACAGCGTCTCGTTGCCGTCAAAGCAGACTTTAAAAAGGTTATCTCCTACGCGCTTAATGTGCGAAAGGAAGCGTTTGGCGCGTAGATACTCGCAAATTTGAATCAAGTTTTGATACTTCATACGCGTTAAAATTTCTCTTTGTGAATTTTGCTTAAATTTAACTTCTGCAGATCGTGAGGGCTCGGGCTGCGCTGCAGTACGCCGAGGACCAGTATCGCTTCTGCTTTGAAATTTGGCGGAAAGCCCAGCGCCTTGCGCAAAAACTCCTCGCAGCTGCGTCCGTCCGCGGCGGCGCGCAGCCTTGCCTGCACCCAACAGCTGCCGAGATTTAGCGTGCTTGTGGCAAGGTGCATGTAGCCTAGCGCTACCGAGCAGTCCTCGATCCAGACGTCCTGCTTCTGCTCATCTGCAATCACGACGATCGCGGCTGCAGCCTGTTTTAGCATATCCGCTCCGCTGCTGCGGCACGCGCTTAGCCGTTCAAGCATCCGTTTGTCGCGCACGAGGATGAACTCCCACGGGCGGCGTGCATGCCCCGACGGCGCAAGCAGACCCGCTTTTAAAATTTTATCCAGCGCCTCGTCCTCAAGCGACCCCTGCGCGTATTTTCTTACGCTTCTGCGGTTTGCAAAAATTTCTAAAATTTCCATCGTCTCGCTCCTTGCGGCTCAATTATACATAAAATTGCAAAAATTTATGATTTTTTAGCTAAAATCGCGCAAATTTAACCGATACGAAGGAGATTTTATGAAGCAGACGATCACGGAGAAAATTTTTAGCGAGCACGTGGGCGAGGCGGTTTTTGCGGGACAGATCATCGAAAGCGCCATTGATATGGTCATCGGCAACGACATTACGACGCCGATTTCGATCAAGCAGTTTGAGCTTAGCGGTGCGAAAAAGCTCGCTAACCCGGACGGCTTTGCGATCGTGATGGATCACTACATCCCTACGAAGGATATTTTGAGCGCAAACCAAGCTAAAATTTCACGCGAGTTTGCTTATAAGCACGATTTGAAAAATTATTTCGACGAAAAAGATATGGGTATTGAGCATGCGCTGATGCCTGAAAAAGGGCTCGTAGTGCCCGGCGACGTCATCATCGGCGCGGACAGCCACACCTGTACTCACGGCGCACTTGGGGCATTTGCGACGGGTATGGGCAGCACCGATCTTGCTTTTGCGATGATAACGGGCAAGAATTGGTTTAAAGTACCTCCTACGATCAAAGTGATCTTTCGCGGCAAGCCCGCGCCGCACATCTACGGCAAGGATCTGATCCTGGAAGTGATCCGTCTCATCGGCGTGGACGGCGCGCGCTATAAGGCTTTGGAGTTCTGCGGCGACGCGCTGGAGCACCTGGATATGGATAGCAGATTTTCGCTTTGCAATATGGCAATCGAAGCGGGCGGCAAGAGCGGTATCGTCGCGGTCGATGAGATCACGAAGGAATTTTTGGCGGATAAAAGCTTGCGCGCCGAGCCGAAATTTCACTACTCCGACGAGGGCGCGAACTATGAGCAAATTTTGCAGATCGACGTTAGCAAGCTTGATCCGGTGATCGCGTATCCGTTCCTACCTAGCAATGGCAAGAGCGTGCGCGAGGCGGTGCGCGATGACATCGCCGTCGATCAGGTCTTTATCGGCAGCTGCACCAACGGCAGACTCTCCGATCTACGGATCGCCGCGCAAATTTTAAAAGGTCGCAAGGTCGCGCGCAAAACCCGCCTCATCATCACACCTGCGACGCAAAAAATCGCTCTGGCCGCGCAAAAAGAGGGGCTGTGGGATATTTTCGTGGAAGCGGGCGCGGTCGTGAGCAACCCGACCTGCGGCGCGTGCCTGGGCGGATATATGGGGATTTTGGGCGTGGGCGAGCGCTGCGTAAGCACGACTAATCGAAATTTCGTTGGCCGCATGGGCGATAGAACGAGCGAAGTATATCTGGCAAACTCCGCCGTCGCCGCAGCTAGCGCCGTCGCAGGCAAGATCGCCGATCCGAGGGATTTGTAAGTTTAGAAAGCCGCCTTTTATTTTTAATTCGCTTGCGTCATAAATTTTGAGGGATAAAATACAAAATTCGATAGCGTCGCAAAGCTTGGCGAGTATAAAAAATAGTGAGGATGGCTGGCTTTGTTGTTGAAATTTTGCGGCAAAATTTCACCTCGTCATCTACAAAATTTCTCCGTTATAAATTCCGCTTTCACCCACCGCGAGGCTTTGTTATTAAAACCTTGCGGATTTTAAATGCCACTATCGGTGCGATCACGTAAATTTTGAAATTCTACTTGGCAGAGTTTTACTTTAACAAGTGCGTTAGAGTAAAATTTATGCTTAAAAATGCCAACGTGCAGAGTTTAAATTTAGGTTTCCGCTTCGCTCGGCTTGTTTGCGTAATAAGTAAAATTTCAAATAGATATCCCATTGGCGCTTACATTGATAAGTACCAAGCGTTCGCCTAGGTTAAATTTTTAAAATTTAGAGCCGAAAGCCTACGCGTAAATTTAACAAAACCGCCGTAAATTTTGCTCAAATTTACGGTGGTATGTTTAAAATTTAAGGCGCCCTACGCCTCCAAAATCGCTCCGTTGCTAGCGTTCGTTACCAGCTTGCGATACATTCGTAGCCAACGATACGGCAGCGGTTTTTCAACCGGCTTAAATTTAGCTCTGCGTTCAGCGATTTCGGTTTCGCTTAGGCGCACGTTGATCGCGTACGTATCCACGTCGATATCGATGATGTCGCCGTCTTGTAGCAGTCCGATCATACCGCCCTCGGCCGCTTCGGGGCTTACGTGTCCGATACTTAGCCCTCTTGTAGCGCCGCTAAATCTGCCGTCCGTGATCAGCGCTACGTCCGCACCGAGACCTCGCCCCATGATTAGGCTCGTTGGGCTTAGCATCTCCTGCATACCCGGGCCTCCACGCGGCCCTTCGTAGCGGATGACGACCACGTCGCCTTTGCCGACTTTGCCCTTTGAGATGCCCTCTATCGCTTCATCTTGGCCGTTAAAGCACACGGCCTTGCCGCTAAATTTGCGCTCGCCGATGATGCCCGCGGTCTTGATGACGCAGCCCTGCTCGGCTAAATTTCCAAACAAAATCGCCAGTCCGCCCACGTCCGAATAGGCGTTTTCGACCTTGTGTATGACCTCTTCGTCTTTTATGACGCTAGCTCCCACGCGCTCGCCTAGGCTTTCGCCCGTGACGGTCGGCGCGCCTAAGTCCAGCAGTCCGTTGTCGCGGCGCGAAATTTCGTTTATCACGGCGCTTAGGCCGCCCGCGCGGTCGATGTCCTCCATATGCACATTTGGCAGGCTTGGGCTGATTTTGGCGATATGCGCGATCTTGCGGCTGATCTCGTTGAGCCCCGCGATCTGTAAATTTACCCCCGCTTCGCGCGCGATAGCTAGGATATGCAGCACGGTGTTGCTGCTGCCGCCCATCGCCATATCGACCACCAGGGCGTTTTGGATCGATTTTTCGTTCACGATGTTGCGGATTTTGTATTTTTCATCGAGCACTATCTCGCAGATACAGCGTCCCGCCTGCCTGATAAGCTCCTCGCGCTCTGGCGTAAGAGCCGGCACGGTGCCGTTGCCTTTTAGCGCGATACCCATCGCTTCGCATAGCGTATTCATCGAGTTTGCCGTAAACATCCCCGAGCAGCTGCCTCCGCTCGGACAGGCGGCGCACTCGATCTCTTTTAACTCCTCAGCGCTGATCTCTTTGGTTTCAAATTTACCCACCGCCTCAAACGCCGTAGATAGGTCGATCGGCTCGCCTTTTTTGGTGTAGCCCTTTTTCATCGGGCCGCCGCTAACAAAAACCGTCGGCACGTTCACGCGAAGCGCGCCCATCACCATGCCGGGCACGATTTTATCGCAGTTTGGCATACACACGAGAGCGTCTAGAGCGTGCGCGTTCATCACCGTTTCGATCGAGTTTGCTATCAGCTCGCGGCTAGGCAGGCTATAGAGCATCCCGCTGTGTCCCATCGCGATGCCGTCGTCCACGCCGATGCAGTTAAACTCAAACGGCACGCAGCCGTTTTTGCGGATCTCGTCTTTTAAAATTTCGGAGTATTTGTTGAGGAAAAAGTGCCCAGGGATAATCTCTATAAAGCTATTTGCTACGCCGATAAAGGGCTTTTTAAAGTCCTCGTCCTTTAGTCCGGTCGCTCTTAGCAAGCTTCTGTGCGGCGCACGCGTATAGCCTTTTTTGATGATGTCGCTTCTCATTTTGCGTCCTTGAATTTAAATTTTCTCCATTTTAGCATAAAATTTTATCGCTGCAGGGCGTTTTAAATTTTAGCGCATTAAAATTTAAAGTGGGACTATTGAGCTTAATCAAATCGAATCACTCCTATTTTTGATATAATTGCACATCGATTATCAAAATCTTGCCGTTTGGCAGGAATGAAAAGAGGAAAAGATGCAAAGAAGAAATTTCTTAAAACTAACGTCTGCGTTGGCGGCTAGCGGGCTTGCTAGCCCTCTTTTTGCAAAGGAGGCCTTCACTATCTACGGCGCGCCCGCGATGCCTAGCCTCATCATCGGCGTTGCGTGCATGCAGGGGCAGGTCGGCAAAAAATACGACGCAAAGCTTGAGCTTTGGCGCGATCCCGATCAGCTGCGCGCAGGCGTGGCAAACGGCGAGTACAAGGTCATGATGAGCCCTAGCAACGTGGGGGTGAACCTCGCAAATCAGGGGCGCAAGATCGGCATGGTAAATATCCTCACCGAAGGGCTAAATTTCGTGATGAGCAAGGGCGAGAAGATAACGGAATTTGCGCAGCTGGAGGGCAAAAAGATCGTAATGCCTTTTAAAAACGATATGCTGGACATCATCGTGCGAGCCATAGCGAAAAAGCAGGGCATTAGCGGGCTGAATATCGACTATACCGCCAGCCCCGCAGAGAGCGCGCAGCTGTTTTTGGCTAAGGACTACGACGTCGCGATCACGGTCGAGCCGCTAGCAAGCGCCATGATCTTAAAGGGCAAAGTATCGGGCATCGCCGTGCAACGAGGAGCAAATTTAAGCGATATGTGGGCGCAGGCGTTTTCGGTAAAGCCCATCATCCCGCAAGCAGGCATCATCGCAGATACCGATTTTTACGCCGCGAAAAAGGCGGATTTTGAAATTTTAAACGCCGATTTGGCAGACGCGCTTGCGTGGATCAAAGCGAACAAACAAAGCGCCGCGGCGATCGGGACGAATTTCTTTCCCGCGCCGCCGCCTGCGATATTTATGAGCATCGATACGTCGAATTTATGTGTTAAAAAGCCTAGCGAGATCAAGGACGAGCTTTTGAAATTTTATGAAATTTTAATGGAATTTAACCCTAAGCTCATCGGCGGCGCGATGCCTAAGGACGAGTTTTTTCTATGCTAAAAATCGATAAAATTCGCAAAGCTCAAAACCCCGTATTTTACGTCATAGACTATCTGTGGGGCGGCTTTGCGAGCCTAGGGGCGGTGTGCTTTTTCATAGCCATCTGGCAGGTGGCGAGCGAGGCTTACGGGCCGCTTATTCTTCCGGAACCTGCGGCTGTTTTTTCTAAGGCGTGCGAAATTTTAAAAAATTTCGCCGCAAACGATCTAGCCTTGTCGCTTAAGCGCGCGCTTGCAGGCACCTTCCTCGCGCTTTTTGCGGGGATTTGCAGCGGGCTTGCAGCAGGGTATTTTAAAAGCCTGCGAGCCTTTTTAAACCCGCTAATTACCGTGCTTCTCTCGACGCCGCCCATCGTTTGGATCGTGCTTGCGATATTTTGGTTTCATTTCGGCGATATAAGCGTGCTTTTTACCGTCGTTATCGTCGTCGCGCCGATGACTTTTGCATCCGCGGCGCAGGCGATGGCTAGCGTGAGCGCCGAATACACCGAGCTTTTCGACAGCTACAAAAGCTCAATTTTAAAAAAACTGCGCTACCTCTACGCGCCGCATCTAATCGAGCGGCTGCTTCCCGCGATCTACGTCGCGGTCAGCAACGGCGCGAAGGTGCTTGTGATGGCGGAGCTTTTGGGCGCGAACGACGGTATCGGCGCAAAGATCGCCGAAGCGCGCGTCAATATCGATACGGTCGAGGTCATGGCATATGTGTGCCTAGTCATAGCCTTTACGGCGCTTTTCGATTATCTCGTGACCAAGCCGCTTCAAATTTTACTGATGCCGTGGAGCAGATGATGCTAAAAATTTCAAATCTGCGCTACGAAATTCTGCGCGACGTTATAATTTCAGATTTTTCGCTGCGACTGCGCTCGGGCGAAGTAAAGACGCTCTTTGGCCCCAGCGGCTGCGGCAAGACCTCGCTTTTGCGACTGGTCTGCAGGCTGGAGGATAAAAAAAGCGGGCAGATCGAAAACGGCTTTAAAAAAATCAGCTTTTTGTTTCAAGAAAACCGCCTGCTGCCGAACCTCACGGCGCTTAAAAATATCGAAATTTTTAGTCCCGCGGGCACGAACGAAATTTACGCCCTTGCCGCAAAGATCGGGCTTAGCCCGAGTGATCTGAATAAATTCCCGCGCGAGCTAAGCGGCGGCATGCAAAAGCGCACGGCGTTTTTGCGCACGATCCTTAGCGGTTGCGATCTAGCGCTGCTTGATGAGCCGTTTGTAGGTCTGGATCGCGATCTGCGCGGCGTGCTGATCGAAATTTTAGTCTCAAAGATCGAGCGCGAGGGGCTTGCCTGCCTTTTGGTGACCCACGACCGCTTCGAAGCTGCACGTCTAAGCCACGAGATCATCGAGCTTGAGCCCAAAGGGATGGGGCTTAGGCGCGTCGTGAGCCTAGATGAGCCGCTAGGCGCGCGCGACGAGCGGTATGAAGAGCGCGTGGTAAGCGAGCAGTTCGGGGGAGTAAGCTATTATGAGTAGAAATTTTATCTTTAATGCGCGCAAACAGGGAGGCTCCGCACAAAATTTGAACTTACGTTGCGGCTCAGACGCGAGCAAGCGGAGCTTTGGCGCGCATTGCGATCTGGGCGCGTACGAACACGGACATTTGCCGAGCGCTAGATGCGATGATCTAGGCATACGCAGACACGGGCTCTTACGAAGTACTAGATGCCGCGATTTCGGCGCGGGCGGACACAGGCTCTTGCGAGATGCTAAATGTTATGATTTCGTTGCTTGCATAGACAGGCCCTTTCGGGACATCGGAGGCTGCGATCTTAGCGCAAGCGGATATAGCCTTTCGCAGGACATCGGATGCCGTGGTTCTGCCGCGCCAAAATACGAACTGTGCAGCCGTGCGAACTGCGATTATAACATGAGCGTGCTTTTGAGCGGCGCAGTGCGCTACGGCTTTGCTGCGCGAAATTCGGCGCTATTATGCGGCGATACATACCGCGGCTCTAGCGAGAGTCCCAGCTCACGGCTCAGCCTTAACGCGAGCGATCCTTTGCAGCGCGTATCCGATCGCCCTGCTCGTACCGCCTGCCCGCATTGCAGATTTGGTGCGAACCCAGACGCCCGTCTGCGTTGTGAATTTGGCGCAGATTATTTTAAAAATTCAGGCGGAATTTCTACGCGAAATTTCAAAAATTCCGCTCGCAGCTTGGAAGCGGAGCCCGTGCAAAGTTTCAAAAATCAAAATTCCACTCATGGCTTCTCACAAAGCGGCAGAAGCGCTGAGTCAAATTCCGAGCTGGGCTTCTCGCAGAGCATTAAAAATTCCGAGCAAAATTTACCGCTAAGCTTCTTACAAAGCGCCAAGAATTCCGATCAAAGTCAAAATTTTAAATCCAGTTTCGCGCAAAGCCATGCCGAACCAAATTCTGTTCAGAACTTTTCGCAGAGCTCTAAAAATTCCGATCGGAATTTTAAGACCAATTCCACGCAAAACCAAACCGAACCTGTTTCGCCGCAGGAGCTCAAGAATTCCGATCGGAATTTTAAGGCTAATTCCACGCAGGATAATCAAGCGGAGCCGAACTCTGCAGGAAAGCGCGAAGAGCTGGGCTTTTACGCGCCTAAATTTAAAGACGAGCGCGCTAGGAATTTTTTCT
>NZ_CALIBF010000035.1 GCF_938045465.1 uncultured Campylobacter sp. | reverse complement strand
TTTAAACAGCTCCCTGACGCAGCCTTCATCAAAGCTTCTTGCAAAAATTTCAAGCGCGTATTGCAGCCTCTTTAGCCCTATGCGCACGTCGTGAAATACCTGCAGAGATGAGCCTTGCTGCAAATTTTTTAGCTCCACGCGCAAGCTTTTAATCAGCTTGCAAAGGCGGGCGGAGGCGAACTTTTTTGAAATTTTTTCATATTCGCTACGCGCGTAGATGCCGTCCGCGCCGCTTAAAAAGCCGCTAATAGCGCCGTTTAAATCTGCGAATTCCACGCTAGAAAGAAATTCTAAAATTTTATCCTCCGAGCGCTTTGCGATAAGATTTAGCTGCTGCAAAAAGCCCGCAGGCGCGTCGTCGGCCCTTAAAAACTCCGCAAAAACGTGAAGGTCTCGCAGCTGATTGCTGCGGCTCATAAATTCTGCGAGAAGTTTTAAAATTTCATCCTTTTTTTCCGCTTCGAAAAGCGGCGAGGATAGCTTCAAAACGGCTCTAAATTTACGAATCTGCACGCGCAGCTCGTGAAGAGCTTCGGGGGCCAGGCTTTTTTGATACTCGCTTTTTGCGCCGCATGCCCGTATCCACGCTAGCTCAAGCGCCAAACGCGCGAGCTTAACACTGTCCGCATAGGGCGGCGCGAAAAATTTAACTCGGCTAAATTTTTCAAAAACGCTGCGGGCGTGCGCGAAATCAAGAGATCGCGGCGGGATGCCGTAGCGCGCCAGATAGCGGCTTTTGTAGCGGTAATCGTCGGTAATCTCGCAAAAATCGCTGCTGCCGAAGGTTTTTACAAAATCAAAATTTGCGCTTGCCGCCTCGTTTTGAAATTTCGCTCGTAAAATCGCGAGCGTGCTTAGCTCGCCGCCGTAAAGCTCTAGCCAAAACTCCGCTTCGTCGCTGGCAAAGCCGTAGCGGTTTTTTTGCACGACGCGGGCGATCCTGCTTTTTAAAGCCTCTTTGAAATCATCTTTTGAAATTTTAAAATTTAGAGTTTGCCTGTCGAGATCCTCTTTTTTATGGTGCAAAGAGCATTCGTCGTTTTGGCGGATGTAGTAAATTTCGGGGTAGAACGAAGTATAAAACCAAGCGATCTTTACCTTGCGACATTTCAGCCCCGCACGCTCTAGCGTCCGCAAAATCGAATCGTCGCTCAATAAAAATTTACGCTTAGTTTGCATACCCGCTCCAAAAATAAAGTGGGTAATAATAGCAGAAAATTCTTTAAACTATCTACACTTTTCGCAGTCTTCGACCGTAGCCGTGATATTTAGCTTGCGGATGAAATTGCCCGCTTTGCGCTCGATGTTTTTCAAAACGTCCTTATTAAAGGCATCATCCATGAAAAGATCCGTGACGTTACCGCATTTTTCGCATACGACGTGGATGTGCGGCATCTGATAAATGTCGTAGCGACTCTTTTTATTCGGCGCATTGACCTCGACTACGACCCCTTCGTCGAGCAGGGTATTTAAATTTTTATAAACAGTCGCTAGCGAAATGGATGGATAATCCTCTTTGATCCCCTCGTATAGGTCATCTATGCTTGGATGTTCGTGGCGATCGAGCACCTTTAGGATGCACAATCTTTGCGGAGTTGCTTTCAAACCGCAGGTTTTGAGTAGTTCTACGTGGCTCATTTTTGTCCTTCAAAAATTTTAAAGTGATATTATCAAATTTTACTTTAAACAAAGTTGATATTAACTAATACTTTTTATCACTTAATATTCGCTCGGTTAGAGTTTGGATATCCAAGCCCAAGCTACGCTCCACGTCGGCGGTCTTGCCGTGCGGTAAAAAGATATCAGCAAATTCGAAGCTCACGATCTTTACGTCCGAAATTTCATTTTCCTGCAAAAATGCACTTAAAATTTCACCTACACCGCCCTTTTTGGCATTGTCGCTAAAGACGTACCAAATTTTATCTTTGCGAGCCAAATTTCGCAAAAACTCGGCATCCAAAGGCTTTGCAAAGACTAGATCTACGACATCCACCTCTATCTGCCCCTCCAGCGCCGTAGCCGTTTTGTATGCTCTACCAGCGCCGTTTCCGTAGCCGATCAGCGCCACTCGCGCGCTATCGCTGCGCTTTAGAAACACCGATTTTGCAAGCTCTACTACAGATGCGCCAGTCTCGTCGCAGCCCAAGATAAAGCTTCCGCGCGGATAGCGGATCGCTAAAACCCCTTCGTGCGTGTAGGAATACTCGATGATCCGTTTAAAGCTCGCCTCGTCTCGTGGCGCGCACATACTGACGTTTGGGATCGCGTTTAAGAAGCTCACGTCAAAGACCCCCTCATGCGTCTCGCCGTCCTCGCCCACGATGCCCGCGCGATCCATCGCAAGGACTAAGCTTAGATTCATAATCGCCGCGTCGTGGACGATCTGATCGAACGCGCGCTGCATGAAGGTCGAATATATCGTAACGTACGGCTTAAAACCTTCGCGTGCCATCGCAGCCATCGAGCTTAGCGCGTGAGGTTCGGCGATCGCGACGTCCCAGAAGCGGTGGGGAAATTTCTCGATCAGCTTATCCATACCCGTGCCGCTTGGCATCGCGGCGGTTACGCCCACGACGTTTTCATGTTTGGCGGCCAAATTTAAAAGAGCCTCGGCGTAAATTTGCGTGGCACTTTTGGCGGCGGATTTTTTCTTAAATTCTCCGCTTTGAATGTCGAAAGGCCCTACGCCGTGCCAGCTCTCCAAATATCCCTCGGCCTTGTCATAGCCCTTGCCTTTGATAGTTTGAGCGTGCACGACGACGGGCTTGCGCGCGCTTTTTGCCGTCTTTAGCGCCGATATGAGATCGGCTAGGTTGTGACCGTCGACCGGGCCTATGTATTCGAGCCCGAGCTCCTCAAAATACATCCCCGGGATGATGAGCTTTAAGGAATTTTCAAAGCGCTTTGCCATATATGTCGCGCTCTGCGGAGCGTGGGAGAGCAGCTCTCTTACGTGGGATTTAAATTTTTGATAGGTCTCGCCCGCCATCGCTTGGCTTAGGTATTTGCTAAAGGCGCCGATCGGCTTGCTGATGCTCATTTTGTTATCGTTTAGGATGATGATGCAGGGCAGGCGCAGATCGCCGAGCTCATTCATCGCCTCATAAGTCATGCCGCCGCTCATAGATCCGTCGCCGATGAGCACCACCGGCACGCGATCTTCGCGCTTTAGGCTTATCGCTTTTGCCGCGCCCACGGCTAAAGAGATCGACGTCGAGGCGTGCCCTGCGACGAAGTAGTCAAATTTGCTCTCGCTAGGCTTCGTGTAGCCGCTGATACCGCCGAACTGCCTAAGCGAGCCGAACTCCTCCCAGCGATCCGTCAGAAGCTTGTGCGCGTAGCTTTGGTGGCTTACGTCGAAGATAAACGGATCGCTCGCGGCGTCGAATACGTAGTGCATCGCCACGATGAGCTCGACTGCGCCCATATTTGAGCTTAGATGACCGCCGTTTTTGCTCACGACTTCGATGATGCGCGCTCTGATCTGTGCGCAGAGCTCTCGTAGCTCCTCTAGGCTTTTGTTTTTAATATCCACTCAAAATTTCTCCCAGAGCGCCCAAGACGCGATCGTTTTGCCCCTGTGTGCCGATCGTGATACGCACGGCGTTTAGCCCGTAGCTTTTTAAATTTCGAATGATGATGCCACGGCGCAGAAGCTGCTCGCAAAGCTCGCTGCTATCTATCGGTGGGCTAAGTTTAAACGTGATGAAATTTGCGTAGCTAGGGATAAATTCCAAATTTCGCTCGCGTGCAAAATCCTCGAAGCGGCTCATCTGCGCGGCGTTATTTTGCAGGCTCTTTTGCACGAAAGCTTCGTCTTTTAGCGCCGCGATCGCCGCCGCGAGGCTAAGCGTCGTGATGTTAAAGGGCGGGCGCAGCTTATAAAGCGCGCTTATGATTTGCCGCGGCGCGATACCGTAGCCTACGCGCATGCCGCCCAGGCCGTAAACCTTCGAGAAGGTGCCTAGATAGAGCACGTTTTTAAAATTTTGAATTAAAAATTTCGGATCGAGCTTTTTGCGTTCATCTTTAAACGCCGCAAATTCGTTGTATGCAGCATCGATCACCAAAAGCGTGTCCTCATCCACGCTGCCGGCGAACTTATACACCGCCTCCGCATCCAGGCATTCGCCCAGCGGGTTGTTCGGCACACACAAAAAGATGACAGAAATTTCATCTCTGTGCGCGTTATAAATTTTTAAAAGCTCAGCCAGATCGTGCTCCTGCGCGCTCGTTTTGTAAACTTTAGCCTCGCAGTGGCTTGCGTAGATGCCGTACATCGCAAAGGTAACGCCCGCTTGCAGTATCGCGCGGCGCGAATTGAGCTTGGCGTGCAGCGCAAACTCGATGATCTGATCGCTGCCCGCGCCGATGATGATATTTTGCGGCTCTACGCCGAATTTTAAGGCGAGCGCGCCCTTTAGCTCATACATCGAATCGTCGGGGTAGAGATGCGCACAGGCGGCGTTTTGCACGATCGCCTCCTGCACCGCCTCGCTCGTGCCGAAGGGGTTTTCGTTGCTGGCAAGCTTTAACACGTCCTGCTTGCGGATACCAAACTCCCGCACCGCAAGCTCAATCGGCTTACCCGCTTCATAATTGCTTAGATTTTCTACAAATTCGTTAAATTTCATCACTCTCCTCCGTTTATATAGCTTCCCAGCCATGTGATTTCGTGGCCGTTTTTCTGCGCGTTTTGCAGCACGCGCGCCACGCGTTCGTCGTCGATATGTCCCTCAAAATCGACATAAAAGATGCATTTAAAATCCCTAAGCTTAACAGGGCGGCTTTCTAATTTGGTTAAATTTATCCCCTCGTTGCGAAACATCTGCAAAAAGTCCACGAGCCCGCCCGGACGGTCGTCGGTTTTGGCTAGGATGCTCGTTTTGTTGCGGTCGCTCTTTTGGTTTTTAAAGTCGCTCAGCACGAAAAATCGCGTGCGATTGGCAGAGTTGTCCTCGATCTTTTGAAACATCATCGGCACGCCGTAAAGATCGGCGGCGATCTTGGAGCAGATTGCGGCGGAGTGCGGCGTGGCAGCTGCCATCTGCGCCGCAAGCGCAGTAGATTTGGTCGCGGTAAATTTAACGCCGCTAAGGCCGTGATCGTCTAGAAATTTAAGGCACTGATTGTATCCTTGCGGATGCGAGAATATCTGATCCACTGTGCTTACGTCGTCGCAATGGCTCGCAAAGCAGTGGTGGATATCCATATAAATTTCGGCGACGATCTTGACGCCTTCGTATTTTCGCAAGCAATCAAGCGTCGCGCCCACCGCGCCTTCGGTGTTGTTTTCGATCGGCACGACGCCGTATTTGGCCTCGCCGCTATCAAGCTCCTTAAAGACCGCCTCGATGTTTGAGAGCGGTAGGTAGGAGCTTACCGCGCCGAAGCGGCTCTTGGCGGCTTGGTGCGAATAGGTGCCGAAAGGCCCTAAAAACGCGACGATCTGCGGCTTTTCTAAATTTCGCGAAACCGAAAAAATTTCAAAAAATATCGCCTCGATCGCCTCTTTGCTTAAATTTCGCGCCTTTCCGCCGTCCAGCCTGCTGATGATCGAGCGCTCGCGCTCCGGGCGGTAGATCGCGCTGCCAGCGGTCTGCTTCAGCTCGCCTATTTTTTTGACAAACCCCATGCGCTCGTCGATAAGGCGCAAAATTTCATCATCCAGCCTGTCGATACAAACGCGCAGATCATCGATGTTTTGCATCACAACCTTCCTTCTGCTCGCCCCTAAATTTCGGTTTTAGAAATTTCATGCCGCCGCTCTTGCTGCTTTGTGCTTTGAAATTCTTACCGCGCGAACTTAAAATTTCATCGCTTACAATTACTGCGCCGTAGCTTCCGCACGCTAAGAAAGCGCGATAAAATTCGTTGCAGCGGGATCTGAAATTTAAAGGGGTGCGGTTAAAATTTAAAACAGAGCTTCGTTTTGCCGTAAAATTTAGAGGCACATTTTGTTTGGATTTGAAATTTAAAACAGGGGCGCATCCTGGCTTGGAATTTAAAGCAGCGGTGCGTTTAAAATTTAAGACCGTGCTTGCTGCTGCGTTAAAATTTAAAGCTGCTGCGCGCTTGGGTTTGAAATTTAAGATCGCGCCCTGTTTTGAGCGGCTCGCCGCGCGGCTCATACGAGATCCTTTTCGAGCGCGATTAGATCATCAAAGCTCTCGCGCTTTCTAATCAGGCGGTCCTGTCCGTCGTAAACCGCGACCTCGGCGGCGCGACAGCGGGTGTTGTAGTTGCTCGACATCGAAAATCCGTAGGCGCCGGCGCTTTTGATCGCGAGCAGATCGCCGCTTTGTAGGCTAGGCAGGCTAACGCCTTTGGCCAAAAAATCGCCGCTTTCGCAGATCGGCCCCACGACGTCGCAGAGGCTTAAGCTCTCTGCAGAGCTTTGCGGCGCAGAATTATCCACGGCGGAGCTTAGATTAGAGGAATTCTGTGGCGCGAAATTTCCTTGCAAGCTTTGTGAAACGCCGTTTTGCGGCGTAGAATTTTGCGGTGCGAAATCCTCTGAAGCGGACTTAGCCTCGATGCCGAAAGCTTTGCTATGCGTGGAATTCTGCGCCGTGAAATTCTCGGCTAAATCTTGCGTAATGCCGCTTTGCTGAGAGGAATTTCGTGCCGTAGAATTCTCGGTGTCGCTTTGGCTCGCGCAGCTTTCGCAGGCGGAATTGCGCTCGCTTACAAGCTCGATTTTATGGTGCGCGCCGTAGAGGCTCGGGCGTATGAGATCGTTCATCGCGCCGTCAACGATGACGAAGCGCTTGCCGCAGTTTTGTTTTTCATAAAGCACGCGAGTAAGGAAGACGCCCGCTGCTCCCGCGATGAAGCGCCCCGGCTCGCACACGATCGTGACGTCTAGACCGCTTAGGCTGCGCAAAATCCCCTGCGCGTAGTCGTAGAGCACGATCTGTTTTTCATCCTCGTAGCGGATGCCGATGCCGCCGCCCACGTCGAAAAATTTTATATCGATCTCAAGGGCTCGCAGTTCGCGCAGCAGATCGCTTACGATCTTTGCGGCGTCGCAGATCGGAGAAATGTCTGTAAGCTGGCTGCCGATGTGAAAGTGGATACCGACGGGATTTAAAAATTTGCTCTTTTTGGCGTAGATATACATCTTGCGCGCGGTCTCGATGCTGACGCCGAATTTATTCTCATTTAGCCCCGTGGAGATGTAGGGATGGGTCTTGGCATCGACGTTTGGATTTACGCGGATGCTGATGCGAGCGGGCTTATTTAGCTTTTGCGCGATCTGCTCCAGGCGCAGCATCTCGGCTTCGCTTTCTAAATTTATCAGCAAGATGTCCGACCTTAGCGCAAACTCGAGCTCGCTGTCTTGCTTGCCGACGCCAGAGAATATGATCTTATAGCTCTTTGCGCCGATATACAGAGCGCGGCGCAGCTCGCCGATGCTGACGCAGTCAAAGCCGCTGCCCAGATCCGATAGAAATTTTAAAATGCTTAAATTCGAGCTTGCTTTAATCGCGAAGCAAACGAGCGACTTACGCGCTGCGAAGGCCTCTTTGAGCGCTATGAAATTCTTTTGTATCTCGTTAAAATCGTAAACGTATAAAGGAGTGCCGTATTTGCGGGCTAAGCTTGAATAATCCATAGAATTTCCACCGATAAATTTTGCGCCATTCTAACAAATCAAGGCTTAACGATGCTTAAAAACCAAAAATGCCGCGAAGCCTAATAGCGCTGTTATGGGCACGATAATGCCAAGTTCTGGGATGATGACACCGTTGAGAGAAAACCTAATTAACACGAAAAGCACACCCCAAGCGCATAGCGTAGCGATAAAAAATCCAAAGCTTAGCAGCGCGAGATTAAAAAATCGCCCCGTAACGGGCAGATAATAATACAGAACCAATACCGCCAAAGGTGCAAACAACGGAAAAAATATCATATTATAAAGACTTGCTTTTATAGTGGAGATATTTACGCCTTGATGCGAAAAGGTGCGGATCGAACGCAAAGCATCCCTGATCGAATATACATTACTCGTATCATAAACGCTTGCAATTGAGCTTGGATCAAAGCCCTTAAGCGCCTCGCTCTGCGCGCTAAGCTTACTTTTTAATCCACTTCCTCCAAGTTTAAGCTGCGCTGGTAAAGTAGTGGTATTTACGTCGCGCAGGTGCCAAATTTTACCTGCATATTCGCCAGAGCTTGCGTGCGAGCGCGAAGCAACGGAGTTATCACCCACATCAAAGATCGTTATATCATTTGCGTTTTTGCCGTTTAGAGCTTTGATGTAGATATATTTACCCTCAAATTTCAAAAACATATCTCCCCCCGTAGGCGATAAATCGGTTAAATTCTTTTGAAATTTTAATGCGTATGCGAACGGGGTGGAATTTAAAGCTATAAAGCTCGCAGTAATCGCAAGTGCGATCAAAAATGGAGGGATTATCAGAGCGTTTTTGCTAACTCCAAGCGCATAAAAGCTCACCAGCTCGTTGCTACGGATCATATTAAAGCCCATCAAAATAAGCGCAAAAATAAGACTTAGCGGCAGCGTGTAGCTAAGCGCGACCGCTGCGGTTAGAGCAATATACAAAAGAGCGGTATTCGCGCTTGAGGGAAAATCTTTGAGATTGGTAAGCACATCGATGCCTACGTAAAAGCACTCAAGAGCTATTAGCAGGATAAAAAAATACTTCAGATAGGAAAGAGCCGCGTATTTTACGTATAACTTCACACCCTAGCCTTTTTAATCGTAAATTTTTGCGCGATCTGCTCTATATCCGAGCAAATGAGCTCCTCTACTGCGCGCGCGACGTAGGGTAAAATCTCGCTCAGCTTCTCGCGCTCGCTTTCGTTAAAATTTCCGAGCACGAAATCCGCCGCATCCTGATCCTGCTGTTTTTTACCCACGCCGATACGCACGCGCTCGTAATCCGCGCCGATTAGCGCGTCGATCGATTTGATCCCGTTGTGCCCGCCGCTACTGCCGCCTTTTTTAAATTTAACGGCGCCTAGATCCAAATCTATATCGTCGTGCACTACAATGATGCGCTCGGGCTTATAAAAATCGTTCACCGCCTTTACGGAGTTGCCGCTTAAGTTCATAAAAGTTTGGGGTTTTAAAAGAAGAAGCGAGCCCTTTTTAAAAAGCTCGCCTTGGAATTTAGACGAGCTGAGCTCGCTAAAGCCGCCCGTCTTTAAAATTTCGTCGATTAGCATAAAACCGACGTTGTGTCTGGTATCTGCGTATTTCTGAGCAGGATTCCCAAGTCCTGCGATCAGTATCATAGGCGCCCCTATTTAGCCGAAGTGACTCCGACTACCGCTACTGAGCCGTCTAGGATGATGCTGACGCCCTCTTTTACCGGAATGTCTCGGATCAAAAGCGAATCGCCTACGTCAAGATCACTCACATCGAGCGTAAAATCGTTTGGTAGATCTTTGCCGGCGCATTTTACGGCGATACGGCGCTTGGATTGCACCAAAATACCTTTGTTTTTTAGTCCTTTAGCGACGCCAGTTACCTTAACCGGCACTAAATATTTGCTTACGACGTCATCCTGAACTACTCGCAAATCTACGTGAGTTAGGGTATTTGTGACGGGGTGCTTTTGGTATTCTTGCACTATAACGCGATATGTCTTACCGCCCACGCTAACCTCGAAAGGAAGATCTTCTTTTGCGCGCATAGCCTTGATAAAGTCGTTTACTTTAAACGCTGCGTTAATATTTTCAAATCCTTTCGCATAAATATTAGCGATTAGATAACCATCTCGTTTTAGGGATTTTGAAGCCCTTTTACCGATACTATCTCTAACGATACCTTCTAACATTAGGTTTCCTTTGTGAAAAAATGAAGCGTGATAATAGCTAAATGTTGCTTTAAATCTATTTAAGAAATATGGGACTTTATGCAGATCGATCAATAGTGGAATTTATTTATGCATGTTAGGATGTCTTTTGTGCACCGCAATATGAATTACGACGATAAGCCTTTATGCCGCAAAATCGTCATAATTAGCCGCTCTCCCATGATTTCATAAAAATCTTTTTTGTATTCGCTCGCATGCTTTCGCAGCGCGTCTTTGAATTCGTCGTAGAATTTCAAGCTGCATTCGTGAGTTTCAAAAAATTTTAAAAGCGCGCTGTATCTTATGACCGAATAGCGCCCATACTCATCAAATTTCGCCAACTCTCTATCCGCATAGCTATAATCAGGTAAAAGCAAAAAGCACCTTGCCCTACCGCCTGAATCCTGCTTATCGGCAATCTTTGAGTATTTATCTAGCTGAGAGCGCACAGCATCGCTCTGTAAATCGTGTCTTATCCCGTTGATGCCGGATTTGATCTTATTTTCGATGACGATTGCGTGGTTTTGATCTTTTATGAAAATATCTATATTTTTGTATTCTCTTAAAATTTGCGTGTCCTCGCTTATGTTTAGCCGTAAAATTTCGCTCGCAAATTTCAAAAATAGCTCCGCATCGTTTCGCAGATAATAGACTATCCAATTTGAAAAGCTTAACTCATCGTCCATCTTGCCGATTATCTCTAAGATATTTTGCTCTTTAGCTTTGAAATTTAAAATTTCATTTAGCCTGATCCGCTTCGTAGTATCGTTCTCTTGCCAAAGCTCGGGCGCGAAAATTTTATCCAGTATGCTTTCGTGGCGGACATATTGCTTCAAAGATTGCGAGGAAAATTTAAATGGCACGAAAAAGTGCGTTTCATCTATCAATTTCTCGTCATCAACGATGTAAAATTTAAATTTTGGTTTTTTAAAATTCGACGTCTCAAACGTTATATACGCCGCATTGGGGCTATCGTTTTCGCTTTCAAATAGCTCGTTTAGAAGCACACCGCCGTAAGCGATATTTTGTGCTTCAATCATTTCGGATTGTCTTTTAAGCTCCTCTTTAGTGCCGCGCTTTCTGCCGCAGACAAAAAGCTCATCGCTCAAAAGCAGTTTGAACTCGCTAGCGCAAGCTAAAATTTCGAAACAGTATTTCGAAATAGCACGCACTAAAAGGACTTTGTGTGCATCCTTCGCATCCTCGTTTATCGTGCCGTAAGGATTTACATAGATGTAGTGCCTGCCGTTATCTGCCTTAAAAAGATTGATGATTTCGTGCCCCAAGCTCTCGTTCAAATAGCCGCCCGAAAACATTCGATTTATAATTATCATCTCAGAATAAATTCCTATCTATATTTTTAGCGCTAAATTTACGCACGCATTCTCGTATGGCGTTACGTACCTCGTCGCGCTTTTGTTTGTCATAAAAGTATAGTCCCGTCGAGCCGAAGCTTCCAAAGACGTAGAGATAATATCTTGTTTGGATATCATTAATGCGCCACCCCAATCTAGCGGTTTTGGCGCTTTTGGAGCTCATCCTAAAAAATTTAATCACCGCTAGGAAAATTTTAAAAATATTGGCGCTTTTTACCTCTTTTTTCTCTAAGCGCATATCCTCGATTTGATCTGCCGTGACGGTTCTGCTGCGCATTAAATTCCAATACGGCGCGCAGAGCAAAACAGCTACAATGCTATTTTCAACGTCGCTTCTAGGGAAGGTGATTTTGCCCGTTTGCATATCGATCAGATATCTTTTGTTTTTGTTGTAGATCAAAATGCTTTGAAACGGCAAAAGCACTAAAATCACGGCACCTACGCCTAACGGCAACAGCAAAATTCCAATGAGTAGCGCCCATTTAAAATTTTTAAAAACGATCTCTAGCGCGGTATGGACGTCGATTATTTCATATTTCATAAACTTCTCTTGCGATGAAATTCTAAAATTTTATCCATTTGGTTGTTTGCGCGATTTAAAATTTATTAAAGCGCCGAGAGTTTCGGCTCGCAGCGCTTTAAATTTTAATCTTACGCCGACTTACGACGCGAGATCGCTACTTTTTGCCGCGTTTTTTATCGCCCGCTCTTTGCTTAGGGGTTCTGCAAGATCCCGTCCTGGTTCTGTTGTCGTGATTTCTTGGTCCATGACTTGCCATCTCTTACTCCTTTTAGAAAAAATATGCGTAATTATCCCCCCCCCCCCC
>NZ_CALIBF010000034.1 GCF_938045465.1 uncultured Campylobacter sp. | reverse complement strand
AGAAAGGTACCAATACATCGGTGTCGTAGATCTCTATGCCGTTTATATCGACGCTCTCGCCTGCCCCTACGGCTGAACTAAGCTTGCGGATGAGAATTTGATCGTGAGAAATTTGATCTGCTTCTGTTTCTTTAAGGTTGGAGAGACTAGGAGACACTTTTTTGACACTAAGAGACATATTATTTTTTTGGCTAAGAGACACACTAGGAGACGCACCGTCGTATAAATTTTTTATTTCTACACCTAGCGCATTGGCTATTTTGGATAAGTTATCATTTGTCGGATTTGTTTTACCGTTTTCATACCTTTTTATCGTCTCTATAGATACGCCAGCAAATTTTGCTAAATCTCCTTGTGTCCAATCTTTTTCAACTCTTAATGCCTTAATATTCTCAAAAAGTGTCATAAGAATTCCTTTATCCTTGACAAGGTGTCAAATATGTGCTATAATTTCGACATTTATACCAAAATTATATCAAAGGAAACTTAAACGATGATAGATTTAATCGGTAACGTCAAAAAAGGCGGAGTAGCGGAACAGGTTCAGGTAAAGACGGGCAAGACGCTAAAAAGATTTTGCCGAGACAATAAGCTTAGCTATGGTAGCATCCTAAACGGATACTACTCAAAAAAAGCTCAAAACGCTTTTAAAAAACTGGGCGTAAAAGTAGCGTAATATGTGGGTAAATTCCAAGCAGGCCGCTGAAATTTTGGGTGTAAATAACAAAAGCGTGGAAAAAGCCGCTTTTCGAGCCACAAAAAGCTGTAAAAAATTTTGCACTATTAAGTGTCATTTATGCCACTTTACATACACCGACGGTATCGGCCGCGGCGGTAAAACTCTCCAAATTTGGATCGACGACGACCTGATCAACAGTAAAAACAGCGAAATTTCACAGGCGGGCAAGGCATCTAGGGTAAATTGGGAAAACGACGCCCGCGCCCGCCTCTTAAATTTCACTAACGGAGAGAGCAATGGAGATACTAAGTTGGACGCTAGCGATAGTGTCGATATTTGGAGCGGTAACGATGGCGTTTTTGGCGCTGGCTTCGCTAGTACAGGTGATCGACGAGATCAAGAGCAGACGCAAATAAATCAAAACGAAAGGGTAAACGATGCAAATAGAAGCGATGGACGTAACCAAAGAAGCGACGCGAGCGATAGCTCATACGCAAAAGACGATGAGCAAGGAGAAGCAAAAGCATATAGCGATGCGTATGCGAGAGATGGGGTTTACGAATGTGCGAATAACGAGCAACGGGGTCTACGGCTTCAGGCTGGGGGCGAGAGCCAAAGAGGCGCAAACGGCATAGCCGTCAAAGACGAGGCGGTAGAGTGCGAGGTAGTAGAGAGTGACGGGCTAAATTTAAGCGCTTCGAGCGCCGCAAATTTGCCCGCTATCGCTACTTGCTCGGACAAAAAACGCAAGGCCGCGTTTGAAAAATACGACGTAATCAAGGCATGGGAAGACGCAAAAGGCAAGATCGGCGAGGCCGCTTTTCTGGAGTATATCAACGCTAGAAAGATATGCTGCGTAAAAGTAACTGCAAATAAGCTCTACGACTGGCAACGTAAATTTAAGAAAGGAGGCCTTGACGCGCTAGTGGACGAGCGGGATAATAATAAGACCCTAAAGCTTGACGCGCTAGGTCTTGCGCCGCTTTGCGTGGAACTGATACTCGCATGTGGCGGTATGGGCAAGGTAGATATAACAAACATCTACAAGGCGCTAAATTACCACGCGGTAAAAAATTCTCTCATAAACTTCGAGGATTTTCAAGGCAAAAGAGACGAGATAGTAAGCTATGAGGTCGTAAATCGCTTCGTAAACAACTACCTAAGCAAAAACAAGCTGGTAAAAAACATCATCCTTTACGGCGAGGATGGAGCGGTCGGCCGCGGCTTGCCTGCTCTTGGTATCAGCAACTACGCCGTAAATACGATAAACGAAGTCGTGGAGATAGACGGCAGCCCGCTTGATCTAATCTGCAACGCTAGCGAGCTTTGCGATCTCATCGGCTGGCAAAACGTTAGCACTATCTTTAAGGACAAAGACGAATTTCAAAACTATGTCAAAGAGTGGCAAAAGCGCTACACCATCATTGCCCTAATCGATACGTATAGCGGAGTAGCGACTTTTCACATCAGCGATAGTGAAAATTCTCTCTGCATCGCTAGAGCCGTCGCTAAATATATCGTGCGATACGGCAAGCCAAAGATAATCAAGGGCGATAACGGCAAAGCTTTCAAGAGCGAGTATATGCGCGAAGTCTTAGGCGCGCTTGAGATCGAGTATAAAGCCGTGCGTGCTTATAGCGGCTGGCTAAAGCCCTACGTAGAGCGAAATTTTAGAGCCTTGCAGCATAGTTTCAGTGCAAATTTGGCGGGCTTCATCGGTCATAATATCTCGCAGCGCCAAGCTATAGAGTTTTTTCGCTCTAAAAAAGAGCGCCGATTAAAAAGAGGCTACAAGACAAATTTAACAAGGCTCAAAAATCTAAGCGAGGTGCAAGAGCTCATGGATATGTATGCGGAAAAATTTCTAAACACCCGCTACCTTGAGCGCCTTGATACTACCTGCGCAGCTGCGTATAGCGCAAAGATAGGCGATGCTGTGTATATGGACGCTCTAAGCATCAGCGCGCGTCTTGGCGGACGAGAGCTGAAACACGTGCATAAAAAAGGCATTAGCCTAGATGGTGTGAGGTTTTACAGCGTGGAGATGTACGGGCTTGAGCGCGTATGGGTTAGCAAAAACGTCAATAATATAAACGAGTGCTTTTTATGGAGCGAGGATAATAAATTTATCGGTGTCGCCTCTACGCTCGATTTGGATGAGGGAGTAAGCGCCGAGGAGGCTAAAAGCGCGCAAAAGCTATTTAATAAGCGCCTAAAAGAGACCAAAAAGCAGATGGACGCTGCATCGATCGCACATCGGGCGGATTTTGAGCAGATAGTGCGCATGGTAGAAGCAAAGCCCGCCGCAATGCCTAAGCCGCAAGCGGCGAATAACGAAAGCAGGCTAATAGATGCTGCGTTAAAAGGAGCTAAAAGTTTGAACTCTAACGCAGCTTTGAGCGATGAAATTTTAAACGCGCAAGCTACGCAGCGCAAAATAGAGCGCAAGATAAAGAGCTTTGAGGAAGTAGTCTGCGGATAAGGTACTTTTAAAGGGCATAAAATGTCTTTTAAAAGCCCCTTACGGGCAAAGGAGAAAATATGCAAGAGATTATATCTAAGCTAAACGAATTCTTAGAGGGCGGAAGCGTGAGTATGAGCGCGCTTGCGCGGGCTTTGGGCATTAGCCCGGGAGCGATCAGCCAATTTCGAGCGGGCAAATATAAGGGCGATAATGCGGCGATCGCAGCCAAGATAAGCGCCTATATCGATGCTAGCGCCAAAAAAGCAAAAGAGTTTGCCGCCTCACCCGCGCGAGATGAAATTTTTAACTCGCGGGATTACAAGATGGCAAATTTCGTCATCTCCGAAGCCGTAGGCGAGCGCGAGATAGCTTTGCTTTACGGCACGGCTGGTAGCGGCAAGAGCACGATACTACGCGACTTTGCCGCAAAAAATCCTAACGCGGTGCTAATTGAAGCTACTTGCCACACCAACGCTAACGCTTTGCTTGGCGAGCTATGCGAAGCGCTAAAGCTAGAAGCCGCGGGCAGCGCGAATGCAAAATTAAAAGCGATTTCAAGCTTCTTAAAAACCGCTGATAAGGTGCTGCTAATCGATGAAGCCGAGCATCTGCCTCTAAGAGCGCTTGAGGATCTACGTAGAATTTACGATTTTTCGAGTACTCCGCTAATTCTAGCAGGCACGGAGATTTTGCTAAAGAATTTAGTGGGGCGCAATAAGGAGCTTAGGCAGCTATATAGTCGCATTTGCGGCAAGTGGGCTATGCAGGGGCTAAGCAAAGAGGAGAGCGATGCCTTTTACGGCACGGGGATCTTCGCTCACGCCAAAGGCAACTTCCGCGCGTCCGAAAAGTTACACAAAAAGTCGGTCCGCCTAGCGGCTCTTAACGGCTGCGCCGTGGGCGAGGAGATCATAGCCCAGGCCTGCGGCATGGTAATTTTATAAGGAGGAATAAGAGATGAAAGCGTATAAGGGTATGAAAATGAGCGATCTAAAGGCTTGCAAAGATGAGATCATAATTGCGCACTCATTCATTCTATTTCACACCCCGCGAGGTTGGATCTCAAAGAGGAGACGACGTGAGAGCATAGCGGTGCCGGTGCCGAGATTTCATAGAGGACTAGGAACGATTTGGAGTTAGGCAGCTTTGATTTTAAATGGCGCCCGCACGGGCGTCTTATAAAGTCAAAATTTAAGGAGCGGATATGAAATTTCCTAAAGAACTTGAAGCCAAACGCACCAAGTGCATAGTATACACCCGCGTGATGGGCTACCTGCGCCCGGTAGAAAGCTTTAATATTGGTAAAGTGGGCGAACACAAAGAACGTGTGCTATTTGAAGAGAAAAAAAGATGAGAGCCACACTAAGTAGGCGCGATAAGCGGAAGCAAAAGGAAGTGTGAAATGCAAAGAATTCAGGGCTACCGTACGGACAAGGTATGCGCCGAGCGGGTGAGGATGCTAAAGGGCGATGCGGACGTAGCTTACCGCGAGCTTGCGGCGATGCTAGGCATCAGCGTCGAGCGCGTCGCGATGATAGAGCGCACGGCGCTTGCGAAGCTTAGGCACCCGAAAAATCGCAAGAAGTGGATGGAGATATTTGAAACCATCGCCGAACTTGAGCGCTGCGAAGCTCAAAGGCTCGGTAGCGGCTGGAGCCTGAAAGGAACGAAGAGTTGAAGCTAAAGGATCTAATCAATCTAAGCGCCGAAAACTACAGCGCGAGCTCACTTCGCGAACTACATGCAAAGATGAGCGCCGCCGTGCCTGATATGGTAAGCGTAGGTCTTCGCTCGGTGCGTCGCGACGAGATAAGGGGCGGGCAGCTCATAAAAGGCTGGGCGTTTTACGTGAGCTTCTGTTATGGCTCTAAAAAGCCCTGCGCGGAAATTGCGAGCTTCGGTAGGCTTCACATCTGCGCCGATGAGACGATGGCGGCAGATCCTTATATAGAGAAAATTTTAAGGCATTTAAAAGAGCCTTAATAACGCCCAAAGCTTTTAATGGAGTTTTTAAATTTAAAAACTCCATTAAGCGCTTAATGAGCTCAAAGTGCGGCAGAGGAGCTATCAATAGCTCAAGGTGGGCAAAGCCCTAAAAAATCAAAAGAAAGGTCGAAAAAATGACAATAGTAAATAGCGATATAGATGTCTTAGTTGACGCCTTGCGAAGCTTAGGTGCAGGAGCGCTTTTAGGCGCAGCCGCAGAAAATTTAAAAGAAGCCATAAGGGCGGTGCAGATTACGGGGAAAACAGCCGGGGTAACGATAAAAATAAGCGTGAAATCCGATCCCAATTCCGAGGGTGAGGTGCTGGTTTTTGGAACTACTAGCGCAAGCCTTCCAAAAGAGCCCGTAAAAGCTAGATTTTATGTCTCAAACGAGCTACTTCCGGTGCGAAATGCGCCTAATCAGCTCGTAATGAAAATGTAAATTTTAAAAAGGATAGAAAATGCAAGAAAAAGAGAGTAAATACGTAGTACCTAGCGTAGTGCTGGACGAAGACAAAAGAGCCATACTAAGGCACCAAGACTACGGAATATCCGAGGTTTTACTAAAAGAGCCTCTAAGAAACAAATATACCGTAGACGCTCTTGACGTAGATAGCTTCGTTGATCTAGTCAATGAATATAAAGAGCCTAACTCAAAGCTGTTTTTCGACGATAAAAGCATAAAGTGCATCGTCGATTTTAATTCTAAAGATAAGGCTGAGTTTTGTGAAAAGCGCATAAATCTGGGCTTAGGCGTTACGCCGTTTTTCAAGGCCTTTGAGGGTAGCGTAGGCAAAAATCTAAGTCAACGCGACTTCGTATTTTTGCTTAAAAGCCTGTTTATGTTTATAACCGCCATAGACGGTAAGCCGAACGACAATATGGACGTAATCGAGCTTGCCGAAAGCTTGCAGGCGGTCAGGAAATTTGACAGCGTGCAGAAAAATACCAGCTCAAAGATCAGTCTGGACGTAGAGATTAAATCGGGTGCGAAAGAGACCATCTCTATACCAAAGACGATCACTTTTACGCTACCGGTTTACGAGGCCGATACGGAGATCAGAGGCGAATTTAAATGCGAGCTTTTCGTAAGTATCGATGAGGAGAGGTTTGGGCTAAAGCTAGTGTGCTATACGGCGGAGGTTTCAAGACGTGAGGTGCTAAGCAAGATAGTATCAAAGATCAGCGAGCGCTGCGAAGGGGTGAAAGCTTTTAAAGCCAGCATAAATTGATTTTACAGAGCCCTTTTTAAGGGCTCGATAAAGTTAAATTTTAAAAGAAAGGAGAAAAGATGGACAAACGAACGGCAAGGCTTTGTTTCGTAAGCTCGCCGTATGCAAGTATCAAATGCGAGCATGATCGAGATCGCGGCTACTACGCTCGCAAGCTTGCCGAGCAGGCCTGCGCCATCGTGCGCGCTAATGGCTACGAGCCTATATCGCCCGTGCTTGCATGGATGGGGGTGTATAGCGAGCTGGAGCGCGAGCGAATAATGAAAAACTGCGAGGAGCTCCTCTCGGTATGCAGCTACTACTACTTTTTTGCCTGCGAAGGCAGCGAAAATAGCAAAGGTATGGCATACGAGCGAGAGCTTGCAAGGCAGCTCGGCGTGAGGGAGCTGAAATTTAGTCTTTTTGATGAGTGAGAGGCATGCGGTGCGGATCGTAAAGAAGAGTAAAAACACGCTTCCGATCTGCCTACGATACGGCTATGTCATAAAATACGGACTAGCTAAAAAACTTAAAATTTTAGAAAGGAGAAATAGATGATAAAAGCCATGTCGATGCTGGCGGGGCTAAGCTTAGCCATAAGCGACACCAGCACACTTGGCGGCGTGCCAATGCAAACCAAAACCAGAAGAAGCAGGATGGCTTTTGCTAAGAGCCAAATAACAAAGGGCGCGAAGCATAAAAGCCAAGTAATAAGAGCAAACAGAAGAAAATCAAAACTAAGGAGTAGAAAATGGAAATAAAAAGCTTTAGCGATATAGATAATGCGCTAAAAAAGGTGTGCGAGCTAAGTGTAGGCATAGAGAAAATCAACGGCGAAGTAACGCTTGAGTGCAACCGCATAAAAGAGAGCAGAAAGGCCGAAGTGGAGAGGCTCGAGAGCGAGAAAAACTATATCGAGCAGCAAATCACGTTTTTTTGCGAAGAAAACAAGCACGAATTCGCCGAAAAACGCTCGAAAGAATTTACCTTTGGCGAGATCGGCTACCGCCTAACTAAAAGTGTGAGCTTGCCTCGTATTAAGGCTAAAGTAGAAAGCCTGCTAAAGGCGATCAAAAGCTACGGGCTAGCCAAAGAGTGCATCATATACGAAGAGAAACCTAACAAAGACGCTCTAGCGGAGCTAAAAGATGAGGATCTCGTAAAGCTGGGACTAACAAGGACCATAAAAGATAGCTTCCGTATAGTGCCAAAAATTGAGAGTTTGGAGGCAAGACAATGATAGAGCCAAAATATAGGATAAAAGATAAAGCCGATTTTGAGAGAATTTTTAAAAGAGCCGCTGAGCTTGATAACGAAGAACTAGGCGATAGCTTTATAGTGGAAGGCAACCACGATATAACCTACGGCAGCATAAAAGCTACTTGCGAGCTAATCGGATATGATTTGCTTCTTTTATCGCAAGAAATGGTAGACGATTTAGAAAGAGGCAAGTATTCGCATATCGATACTTTTTATATCGATATCGTCAATTTAACCATGCTGGATCAAAATTTTAAGGGCACTCACTCTTTGTTCGGTGGGGCCATCCCCGATGAACTGGACATAGATGACGACGGCACGCTTAGGCTATGGTTCGATTAAAGTTAAAAGGGCGTTAAGCCCTTTAACAAGCCTTTAAAGCGATTAAAAGGCTTGTTAAAGAGTTTAAATTTAAAGGAAAGAGATGACCTATATCGCAACCCTTTCGGGCGGTAAGGATAGCACGGCGATGCTAGATTTGCTACTGCGCGACAAAAAGCCGCTCGATCATATCGTTTTTTACGATACTTTGCACGAATTTGCAACTATGTATTCATACATCGCCAAGCTCGGCGAGTATTTCAAGGCGCGATACGGCAAGGAGATCACAAAGTTAAGACCTGCAATGAGTTTTGAGGAGTGCATTTTCGGGCGCATAAGCAGAGGCGAAAACAAAGGTGCCATTCGGGGCCTCCCCGCTCCGCAGACGCAGGGCTTTTGTGCGTGGCGGAGAGAGGCGAAAGTTGCGCCATTCGAGCGTTGGCTCAAGGCCCAGAGCTTTGACGAGTATAAGATCTATATCGGCTACACCACAGACGAAACCCATCGCAGAATGGACGGCAATGAGTTTCTTTATCCGCTCATCGACGACTACGATATGAGCGAAGTAGACTGCACGATATATCTGAAAGAGCGCGAGATGGAAAATCCACTATATAGGTTTTTCAGCCGCATGGGCTGCTACTTTTGCCCCGCGCAGTCAAAGCGCGCTTTCTATCAGATATGGAAAAATTTCAAGCCTGAATGGGAGTATATGAAGCGGATCGAAGCCGAGCTTTTGGCCATGCGAGATAGTGGCGAGGCTGTGCTTAATACGTCGTGGTTTGCAGGTAATTTGACCTGCGCGGATATGGAGGCAGAATTTAGCCGCATAGACAGGCAAGGCTCTTTAGCGTTTGACGACGAGCCGCTAAAAGATTGTTTTTGTAAAATTTAAAAAGAAAGGATAAAAAATGGAAAAACAAATAATACAAAACGCAGAAACGCTTTATGAAAGCTTAAAAGAATTTCGCAAACTAGATAAAGATATAAGCGAATTATATAGAAAAAAAGAGGATGCCTATACACGTTTTATTAATGAAATCTCTAAAGATATTCAAGAAAAATTCCCAATCTTTAAATTTCGCAAAAATAATGGAAACTACAATATTAATATCTTATTTTCTACATCAAAAGTTTTTGAAAAAGAAAGAAAACGAGGCGGATGCATAGGTTTTTGGGGAGTTTTACGTATGCCACGTAATGATGAAGGCATATACATTAAATTCTTTTATTCTTCAAAAGCCGGTAAAAAAGAAGCTCAAAAAGCTGAAAATTATTTAAAAAATATAAATTGGGATTTAAAATGAAGGACAAGCGATGACTAAGTCTCAAGAAATTTATCGCAAGCAGCTTCTAACCCGCATTCACACTACCGCGTTATATAGACAAATAAAGGCGGCGGATGCGTGGGAGGATTGGCTCGGCTTCCGCTTCGGCGTCTATAGCTGCAAGGAGCTAAGCATAAGCGAGCTTGAGCGCGCACTTGATATTTTATGCGGACGTGCGCAGGATGGGACGGACTTCAAGCCCGACATATTGGGGCGAAATTTGATCTACAATGCAAGCGGTAAGCTCGGCAAGGCGAAGCCCGTCGTCAAAAGGATAAGCCCGTCGCAGTTTGCTCGCATAAGCGCGCTTGCCGCTTGCCTTGGTATGGATGAGCGAGGGCTTTTGGGCTTTACGATGCGACAATGTAAAATTTTGCTTGGCAAAAAAGAGCAGCTGGCAAAATTAAGCGCAGCAAACGCAAGCAAGCTAATCACCGGGCTAAGCAAGATCGCACAATTTCGTGCCAGCAAAGGGCAAGTATGATCTGCCCGAAGTGTGCCTACGAAAAAACCTGCGTCATAGCCACGATCAAAAGCACTACGGTGCAGCGTTGGCGCAAATGTCCGAAATGCGGCACCAGCTTCTGCACGATAGAAATTTTAAAAACCGATGAAGAGCTAAACAGATATGCAAAAGAGGCTCTGAAAGAAAAATTAGACCGCCCCGAATAATCCCATAAAATCACAAAAACTCTACTTTACCGCCTTTTCTATTTCACGGATTAGATAGCTTTCTATATCGTTTTGCAACGAGGGCAGCAGCGCTCCGCTTTTATCTATCGGCAGAAACGGACGAGCAGGGATATAGATGCCCCGACCCCAGCCGTTATGTGAGCCGAATTGATGCGTTAGCCCGTAAGGAAATCCATCGCGCGAGCTATTATTGCTTATCGTAACGCTAGTTTCGCTCGGATCCACACTCCAATTCTCTGCCAAATGTCCGGTTAATCGCAAAATTTTCTTGCTACCGCCGGCGCCGAATTTTGCTAAAAACACGCGGTTCCGCGCCCTTGCACTTTTAGGCAAGCCGCTTTTTCTCATATATGCTATGGCGGTGTTTGCGCTAAGAGGTGCCCACGCCTGCCCGAATGGGCTGCGCTCTCGCTCGAAGCTTAGCTCTATTCGCAACCTTACCTTTTCGCCGATACTTGATAGCTTGCTTTTCATCTGCGCTCCGCTTAAGCTATTTTGCAGCGCCGTGAGCTTCGCCTCTATCTCCTCCATCCCCGTGATTTTTATTGACATTTTTCCGCCTTGGTGGTATAATCGCCTTAATAAAGCCGCTTATGCAAGTAACGTTGGTAACTTGGCTAATTTATTAGCGGATGGCGGGTTCGACTCCCGCAAGCGGCTTTATTTTATCTCCTCTAAATCATACGTTCCTAAATCTTTTTTGTCTATCTTACCTAGAGTAACGATTAAATTAGATATTCCAAATTTCTTTATCGTGTAATCTAGCGTTATAACCGCCTTATTAATCTTGCTTTTATCCTGCTCGTCATCCCAAAAAATCAAAATATCTTTTTTGCTCTTTTTATCAAAAAAATATCTTTTAGTCTTATCTAAAATTTTAACCAACTCTTTAATTTCATCTATGCGAAGTGCCTGATCGTATTTGCTCTTGCGTTCGGGCGAAAAGTGCAAAATTTTCTCTTTATTTAAGACTATACCTATATCTGCTAGCTCGGTTTGCATCGTTTCGTTATAAAATTTCACTATATTCGGTTTTAGGGTTCCCACTTGAAAGGTATTTATAGGGCTCTTTATATTTTTCTTTATCAATAGTTCGCTTACGGCTTCAAGTAACGAGGCCTGCCAAACGTAAAGATCGCGCTTATGCGAAAAGTCCTTTAAATCATCTTTAACCGCCTTTTTAACGCTTTTTGAAACCGCACGACTTTTGTTAAGCTTAGCTAACTTCTCCGTTAAAATTTTATCTAAATTGTCCGTCTTGCCGACGTTATAAGCCCAGTCAGGATGGATTTTAGTGGGCGGAATTTGCTTAGCTATGCTCCAGCCCTCTCGCCGCAGATCATCGTCATCTACCACCTGCACCTTGCAGCGGCAATTCCAGCCGTTAGGTGGATAGCCCTTATCCCAAAACGGATGGTTTTTCGGCAGTATCAGCCCATGCAGCGCGCGGTGGCTCGCCCTGGTGCGATCATCCAGCACCGCGACATAACGAAAATACGGCAGATCCGAGTTCATCTGGCTTTGGTAGCGCGCAGCGGCATAGGCTACTCGCATATTGGTGTTATAGATATTTCGCAGCCTGCGATCGCCCACGTAAATTTGCTTTTGCTCGCCCGTTTTAGGGTCAGTTACCGCTACGTCCCCTAGCCAGCCTTTGCGCGCTAGGGTATCTTTAATGCCGCGCTTCCATTCATCAAATCCTTGCCCCTTTTGTGCGGCAAGGGCTAGGCTATCTTGAATGTCTTTCAGTAGATCGAGCCGCGTGATCTTTGCGACTGTAAAGACGCGATGATGAGCCTCGTGCATAATCTCGTCATAGTCGAAATGAAGCTGCGGCCGTTTGTCTTTGATATACTTTACAACCTGCTGCGGCGGAGCAAAAAAGCTAATATTCATGATCGTCCGCGCCTAAAATTTCAGCGTTTGCTATGACCCGAAATAGCTCCTCCTCCAGGGCATCGAGTTTAAAACCTAGCGGATTTTTTGCAAGTATCTCATAAGCCTGCTCGTAGGTTTGGGCTTTATCCACCACGCTTCTTACGTATGATGAAATTTGCGAGCTTGCGGCGCTAAAATCGTGCTGCGCGGTTTGCCTCTCTATCTCGGTGAGATATTTAGCTGCACCGGCAGAGTTTTTCTCTGCGCCTATGCGCCCGTTTGATCCGTCGCCCTCTTTCGCGTCCGTAGCTTTTGCGCTTGGCGGCAGGTCAAATTCCTTTGCCATATCTTCAGGGCTCATTCGGTATCCCATATCGTGCAAAATTTGAAGCATCTGTGCGCGCTGGAGCAGATCCACATCCTTTTCGATTTGAATGTTTAGATTTGCCCTTTTGCCAAGACGCGCATATATTCGCTCGACTAAGCGGCTTGCGAATTTCACGTCCGCAGCGACTATCTCGGCGCGGTTTTGCTCGTGGGTTTTGCTCATTGCGTAGCTGCCGCTTTGTGCGGTGTTTGCGTTGGAACTAAGCACTGAGCCGTTTATTACTTTGGCTATCTCGGCGTCGCAATAGCGCACAAACTCCATAAAGTCGGCTTGGCTTCCTCTACCCTCAAGCACTTTGATAATGTCGTTCGGACCTAGCACCGCGTAACTGCCGCTTTTGATACCCTCAAGCGCTTCAGCCATTTGTGTGATGACGTTTTCGTCTCCGCTTGAGCTATTGCCGATAAGCGGCGGCACGCCTAAGAATTCCACAAATTTAAGATAATGGCTAAGCACGAAATGTTTAGCAAACACCAGCCACAAAATTTTAAGTAGCGCCGGATCTTCCTGCCTCACTACTATAAAAAACGGCTCTTTGGCTTCAATATCGCGTGAGCCTATCCGCAGATAGGGCTTGTTTTCTACGATATTAATATATATTCTATCTACTACGTCAAATTTTATATTTGCGTCCTCGTCCGCATACACTTCTAAAACGCTAAGACCGAAAATCCTAGCGTTCACCGCAGCCTTTATGATTTGCTCGATATTTTCGTTTTGATCCTCGCCCAGATCGTGGGTAAAAAATTTATTCTCTACCGAGCTTAAACGCTTTTCTATTTCAGCCCCTACGGCGCTATCCTTATCCATTATGAGCGAAAATGCAGGGAATAAATAATTCTGCTGCTTGGTAAGCAGTGCGGCGCGGATCTTAGAGGGGCTTAGCTCTACATATCCCGCTACGTCGGTCTTGGAATAAGCCCCCTTGGGTCTTAAAAACTTAATGAGCGATCTTAAATCTTGTTTTTTCATCCATCATCCTTAAATTTCATTTGCGTGCGTTTTAAGCGCTTTTAGCCTCTTGGGCGGTAAATCACACGTCCAAAAATATTTAAACGCTTTTAAACGGCTTTTAAAAGCGTTTAAACGGCATTGTTCTTATCAGCTTTGTAACATATCTTTTATCATATCGCGTTTGCGTTTCCGCTCTTTTATTATCTGCCTAGCCCTTGCATAATCAAACGCCGGTACTTTTGCGATGCGCCATGCCATCTCTAGCGCATCCAGCCCGTCATCATGCGCACTTTTAGGGTAGGTATCAAGCTCGTCTATGAAAACGAGCGAGTTTTTATCGCTTAGGATCACGCCGTTATTTATAGGCGGGGTTAGGCTATCGATACGAAGCTGCTTAGGCACGCTATTTTTAAGCTCTATGATAGGCAGATAAAGCCCTAATTCGCGGGCTTTTTTGTCGAGCATATCCTTAAAAAACTCCTGAAACTGAATAGTTTCGATCGCGATTTTAAGCGGGCGGTTAAGTCGTAAAATTTCAAGCGCCGCTGCTATGATACGATCCATCATAAGCTCGGGCTTTACTTTTGCCATCTTAACGCTTGCATAAAATTTGCCCTCATAAGCCCCAAGCGTAGCTACGGCGAAATAATCGCCCTTGCTTTTTCCTAATGCGGGGTCAATCCCCATATAATAGGCGTCGCAAAGAGGCATCTGCTCGAAAGTTTGATATCCGCTAAAGCTTGCCTCCTCTTTACTTAGCGGCTCGTTTTGATATTCGCTCATAAAGGCGCCTTTGGAGCTTAGAAACTCCTGTTTTATGCGCTCTTTATCCAGCCTGCTATCATCTAGCAGCAGCTCTTTCATATCCCACTTTTGCTCATCTACGTTTGCGGGAAAAGCGCGCACTAGCGGATAGGATAGAGTTTTGAAATCCGCTCTTGCTTCGATGCGAAAGAGCAGGCTATCATAATGCAGCGTCGTGCCGACTACTACGATATTATAAGCGTTATCGCCGCGGGCAGGCAGCTTCATAATGGCCTTTTCAAACCACTCATAAAGTTTGTCGCGCTGCGCTTTCGTTTTGACGTTTTCGTCGTTTTCGAGATCGTCGCAAATAATAAGATCTGGACGGAAGCCGCGCCAGTTTTCGCCGCGGATCTTTTTGCCTGCGCCGTAAGCGGAAATTTTAAACGCCTGCTTACCGCTATAAAATACGATCTCCTCCTCCGTCCATTTATCGCCCTTGCTGATACCGAAGTCCCTAATCAAAAGCTCGTTTTCCTCAAGCTCGTTTTTTATAAATTCGATCGTCTTTTTGGATAGATTTATCGTAGCGCTAATGATTACGCAGTTGCGTTTTCGTGCGGTTACAGCGGTGTTAAAGAGTACCCAAAGCCTTGAAATCAGGGTAGTTTTGGCAGCTCCTCTGTAAGCCTTAAAAAGCAGATGCCTATTTTTCGTGCTTAGCTTCGCCTCATTTTTATAAAAATCCGCTCGAAATTTTGAGGTTTCGGGCAGGCGTACGTGAGCGCTAAAATAGATCCGCACGCACTCTTTAAAGCTTGCGCGCGCAGCCTTTATCCTAGCGTCTCTTTGCGGATCGATGGCGCGCCTTAGGGATTTGAGCTTGACGCGCAATGCTTCGATATCTTCATTTGCGATCATTGCTTAAGCACCCGGCGTAAAATTTCATCCGCATTCGCAGCTAAAAACTCCGTCACGGCATCGCATTTTTTCTTCGTGGCAAGATCGGCGATCTCATTTATCGCGCGGCTTGCGGCGTCTAGCATTTGAGCCTTCAAATCCGTTTTTAATGGGGCTTTAAGGCTATAATAGGTTTGCGTATAATCTTTTAAAATTTCTAGTCTCTCTTGAGGCGGCAGCTCCTGCATCTGTGAAAACGCCCGCTCGAAGCTTTCTATCAGCGCAAGGATAAAACCTTGCTCGCTTTTGATGGTATTACTTTGCTCTCTGTTTTTTGCAAGCGCTAGCTCATCCCAGTCCTCGCCCGCGGCTTTTGCTCTAGCCTTGGCGGCATAGATACTTTGGCGACTTACGCCGCAAGCAGTAGCGATGTCGGTGATTGAGTAGCCTTTGATAAACATATCGCGTGCGGTTTTAACGTCCAAGGCTTACCTCCTTAAATTTGCGCGTCGTCTCACTTTGCTATGCGCGACGATTTTATTTTTATCTCGCATTTTAGCCCGAATTTTTTTCCGTTTCACTCTTGATAGCCCCTAAATAGAGTGATTTTAACGGCGTTTGTCCGTATAATACCGCCAAATTTCGAGACGGAGGCAGTATGAGACAAGGCATAAATAGCGTTTTAGAGCTAAATTTTAAGCAGGACGAAAAGGTAAAGGTTTCGCCGGTCGGCGAAGTGATAGGTCTTGACGGGCGCGCGTTTCGGATTGACGGCGCCGCACTGATAGCCTCCATAGAAAAAAACGCCCTTGATATCGCCCTTGATGAAAACCACAGCTTTGGCGCGGCTTTAGGGTGGTTTGATAAGGATAGTTTCGAGCTTAGAGATGGCGGGATTTACGCTAGCCTAAGCCTAAATAAAACGGGTGAGGAGCTTATCGGCTCGCGGGCGTATCGATACCTAAGCCCCGTTTTTGATATGGGAGAGAATAGACGGGTGATCGGGCTTGATAGCGTAGGGCTCGTAAATCGCCCAAATTTGCTAAATAATGCAATCAACTCAAAAGGAGAGGAAGAGATGGATAAAGAAATTTCGGAGCTTTCGGCAAAAATAGACGCCCTAGGCAAGCAAATAGAGGAGCTTAGCGCAAATTTTGCCGAGCGCAAGAAGGCGGATGAAGTGAAAAAAGAGGAAGGGGCGCCCGATGCAAACGCTAAAAAAGATGGTGCGCCGGATAAAAAAGAGGACGCAAGCGCCAAAGAGAGTAACGCAATAGTCGAAAAGATTGCGGCACTAGACGGACAGGTGCAAAAGCTTAGCTCCCTTTTGGGCGCGTTTTTCGGCAAAAAGGAGCTTCAAAAAAATAGCGCGTCCTCCTTGAGCGACGAGCAGAAAAAGGTGGCCTCTCTTTTAGGGCTTAGCGAAGAGGAATATGCAAAGGGGATTAAATAATGGCAAATTTTGAAGAGACATCGATCGGCTTTAAGGCGGTCTTTCAAAAGACCTTCAACGATACCAAAAGCGAGGCGGATGTTCTTGCTATGCGCATAGACAGCAACGATCTAAGCGAGAAATATGTTTGGCTGGGTAACTTTCCGATGATGAAAGAGTGGGTCGGCGATAGAGATATCAAAAAGTTCAAGGATTATGGCTATGCGCTAGAAAATCAGCCTTTCGAAGCTAGCGTTACGGTGCCAAATACTCATCTTGAATATGACAAAGTCGGGCTCTATAAACCTGCGATCGAACAGATGGCGTTCAATGCGAAAAAATTTGGCGGCGCGCTAGTGGCGAAAATTCTAGCCAATGCGGCCGACTCCACAAAGGGCAAATGCTACGACGGCAAGGCGTTTTTTGCCGCCGACCATGCATCTGGTAGTGATACCTATGCAAATAGCGGCACCGGCGCGCTGGATACGGCACATCTTTTAGCTGCGGAAGCCTATATGATCAGCATCAAAGGCGACACCGGGCAAGCCCTGGGCGTAAGTCCGACACATCTAATCTGCGGTCCTAAAAACCTTGCCGCAGCAATTACTGCGGTAAATAAGGAGCATTTAACCGCAGGCGAAACAAACCCTACTTTTAAGCGTTATAGCTTGCTCGTTTTGCCGGAGATCGCGGGCACTGAGTGGTATTTGATGGATCTAGGCAAACCGGTGCGCCCTTTTGTGCTTCAAGTTGCGAAAGATGGCGTCTTTGAGAGCAGCGACGACCATAAATTTATGAAAGACGCTGCACTATTTGGCTGCAAAAGCTTTATGAACGCAGGATACGCATTGTGGCAGCTTGCCTATATGTCTACGGGAAAATAAGGAGATAAGATGCATTATTGTGCGGAGGATTTTTTAGAAAATGGACGAGGAATTTCTAAGCAGAGCGAGACAGAGTCTATTCAACAAGGCGGAAGTGAGCGAGGCTCTAGCGAAGCAAGCGATGGAGGAAGCCAGAGCACTGAGCAAGAAAAAGCCGATTCCGAAACCCTCGCTAATGGATCTGGCGATGTTTCGACTCAAGCTACTACTGAAAATAGAGCCGACGCAGCTGGATCAGATACTGGCAAACGAAGCTCTAAGAGAAGCGGCAGCGATAAAAAATGACGACGGCAGCGGCGGGATAATCAAGAGCGGGCAGCGCAAAAGCGAGCTTAGTCAAATCTAAAGATTCCCTCGCAACGCCAAGCTTACGCTCGCAGGGCGGGCTTCGCTCGCCCGAGAAATCAAAATATAAAGGAGAAAGAGATGGCTAGCAGCGATTATGTCACCCTAGGCGGCGGTAAGCTCTATATCGACGTCTATAAAGAGGGTAAGCCTACGGGTAGATTTGAATATTTCGGACTAAGTTCCGACGTAAGCATAAAGACCGAGCTTGAGAAGCTAGAGCACACCAACACTGAGGGGGCAACGCAGGCGATAGATAAGACTATCGTAAAAAGCCAAAGTGCGAGTATGAGCTTTAAAAGTGATGAAATTTCGATAAAGAATTTAGCCCGGGCGTATTTTGGCGAAACGTCGCAAAGCGAAAAAACGGCTAACGTTAAAATTACCGACGCCAAAGCGGGCGAAATCGTCGATCTAGGAGCGGTAGGTGGCAATCTGAGCGCCACCGTAGGCGGAGGCGGCACCGCTCCAAAAAAGGATGAGGACTATAAGTATCACGCAAATAGCGGTATAGTCGAATTTCTAAAAGATATTTCCGGAGAGGTTACTTTGGCGCTGAGCGCCGGTATCCAAAAGGAGAAGATGAGCGCCTTTAAAAACAGCAAACTGGAGTGCGCGCTTATGTTTATCGGCGAGGCGGCGACGGGAAGCGCAATGAAAGCGACTTTTTATAAATGCTCCTTAAGAGCGGACGGAGATTTTGCACTCAAGGGCGATGATTGGCTCTCTATCAGTTTCAGCGTCGATATCCTAAAAGACGAAACCCGTGCAGCAGGGAATCAATTCTTTGAAATTTGCGCTCTTTAAGGAGAGGGTTATGCCTTTTTTGAACGCGCGGGCTTTGGGTTACGCTCTAATCGCAGTCTGCATGCTAAGCGCAGCGTGGATTACGAAGCTGAAATTTGAAATTTCGTCTCTTAATAGCGCCTATGCTTCAAAGCAGGCGGAGGCTCAAAGCTGCGCGGCAAGCCTAAGCTTACAAAATGCAGCGATAAAGTCGCTGCAAATCAGGGCAAGCGGGCTAAACGAGGATAAAATTAAGAGCGTTTCAAAAATTTACATTAAGGACAAGAGCTGTGAGAGTGAACTGCGGGCATATAAAATGCTTTTTGATAGCGCTTTTTAGCGTCTTTGCTCTTGACGGCTGCGGGGCAAAAGAGCCGCAGATAAAGCAGGTATTCATCCCTGTAAAATGCAACCTAAAAATGCCTCTGCGCCCTGCTGAGAGTTCGGACTTTGAAGCGCACAAGGCGCTAATGGCATATTTTCTAAAGTGCGAGCAGATCGCAAAAGATTGCACGCAAGGGGCGAACGAATGAAGCCTTTTTTGCTCTATCTACTGCGCGCGGTGCTTTTGGTAATTTTTAATTTAGAGCTTTTTACGCTACTTGAGCTTTTTATCCGCAATACGAATGCGCTATTTTTGGCGTGGTCGTGCTGCATAGGCATTAGCGGGGCGCTTACGGCGTCCCCTAGGCACTTGAGCCCGCATGGCAAAGTATGAGAAATGGAGTATCTTGCTTATGTTTGTGCCGTCGGCGTCGCAGGCAGTATAGTAGCATGGTTTAGGCAGCCTTCCGCAACCGAAAAATCGCTGGCGGTAGCGCTACGTTCGTTTTTTACAAGGCTTTGCGATGGATGTTTTAGCGCCTATATCATTTATGAGATCGCATTTTTTTATGCCAAGGATATGCGCCTTAGCCTCGCAATCTGCGGGATAGGAGCGTTTAAGGGAAGCGGGATTTTGGATTTAGCGGTCGGTTTTTTTAAAGAGAAATTTTCGCTAAGAGACGATGAGGAGCCGAAATGAAAGAGACACTAGAGTATTTAAAATCTAAGCTAAATCTTACGGCGGTAGCGAATACGGCGCTTATAGATCAAAACGGCGATTATCTGATTTTTAGCGGCTTTGAAAGGATCAGCGCGAACGAAACTAGCCTAAAATTTCAAATCATTTTAGCGCGCAACACTTTAGATTGCGAAATTTACGGAATTTTAGATGAGATCATGGCGCTTAGCGACAAGCTTTTAAAAGATGAGGCCGCAAGCCGCGCCGTCATTTTAAAAAGTGCCGAAACGCGTTTTATAAGCGAGAGCTTATATGCTTACATATTTGAGTTAAATTATCCCTCAAGGCGAGTTAGATAGGAGTGAAAATGGATCTGTTTAAGAAAAAGGTCTTAAAAAACGGCATTACGATTAGAGAATTATCCATAGGGCTGATTTATAAAATTCAATCCGGCATCATCAAAAATGAGGACGTAGCCGAAATTTTAAAGCAGTGCTGCGATCTTAGCGCGGATGAGATCGAAAACCTAGGCTTTAGCGCCGCAAATGAGCTTTATGAGGAGATTTTGCGCCTAACCTACGGTGATCTTACCGCAAGCGGCGAAGGCGGTAAAAAAAAATAGCCTTTTGGATCTGCTACCTACTAGAACACGGCTTAGCTAGGGCGTGGGAGTTTCCTCTTAGTTTTGCAAAAGAAGCGATAGAGGGCTTTTCGCAGATAGAGGGCCAAAGGCTTAAGGAAATTTCTGCAGCGGTTAGAATTGCGCGCTTCGCGGATGACCGGGCGTTTAAAAAATTTATGAGCGAGGGAAGGGATGAAAGAAGCGGTATCGAAAGGCTTAAAGAATTTGCTAAAGCTTGATTTTTATGAGGCGCGAGCAAAGCTTATTCCGCTTTTTCGAGCAAGCTCACGCACAAAAGGCTCGTCTTTAGGCGAAATCCTAATTTCGGCTCGCTGCTCGCGGCTAAATTTATCTAAATTTTTAAATATAAAATCTATCTCCGAGCGGCTTAGGCGCTTTTGTGCTTCGATTTTTGCGGCAATCCTTTGCGCCTTTTTGCGCGCAAAATACTCTTTTATCTGTGCCGCTATCGTAAGGCACATTAAAAAGCCAAACAAGCCTTCGCCGTTTTTATCTGTAAAACCGAATAGATCCATTTGCTCGTCTCCTGAAAGCATATTATATCAAAAATTAAGCAAGGATGATAAAGCAAACGAAGCTAATGAATTTAAAAAGACTGCTGAAAATTTTAAATTCCTCTGCGCAGAATCGAATTCTGCTGCAATTCTCGGGGGACAAGAAGGGAGCTACTTGCGAGGCGCCCCCTTCTTATCCCCCAAACCCCCAATTAGCCCCGGCACGCTCAAAGTGGCGAGCCTGTGGCTCGCGTTAATGCGCTGCGCGCGAGAAGTAAAATATAGGATTAAAGAATGGCTGATTTAAAAATAAAAATAGGCGTCGAAGCGGACGCCAGCGGCGCCGAAAAGGTCAAAAAAGGGCTATCGGACGTAGAGGCTGCTGCACAAAAGGCAAGCAAAAGCACGGGCGTGCTGAAAAGCGCGCTAGATGGGATTAAATCCGACGCGTTTGCGAATTTGACAATCTCGCTGCGAGGACTCAGCTCGGTTATATCTAGCGCTACTCAGGGCGTTAGAGAGTTTATCGCCGCCGGGCTAGAAAACAACACCACTATAGAGAATTTAAATGCTCGGCTAAGAAGCCTGATAAATGTCGCGGAAAAAAGCGGCAAGCTAGATCCTTTCGAGAAATGGAAGCTAAGCGGACAAAAGGCAAGCGCGACGCTTGCAGAGCTGAAAAAGCTTGATAGCGAGCTGGATTTCAGCTCTAGCGATTTAGCTGAGATGTTTGCCAGCTTTTATTCTACGGCTAGCTCAAATATGAGTCTAGAAAAGGCTCTTGCGCTATTTCGCAATATCTCATACGCGGCTCAAAGTTCGGGCGCGGACGTAAGCTCGCTAAAAGCGACGCTAGATAGCGTGGGCGCAGGCATAATTCAAACAAATACGGACTTTGGGCGATTTTTGAAGTCCTTGGGGTTGCAGACCGAAAGCCTAAAAAGTGCGATAGAAAACGGATCGTTTTTCGATGTGATGAACGAAAAGCTTAAAATTTTCGGCGAACAAGCCTCCTTTAGCGCTCCGAAATTTGAAGCTTTGGTACGCTCGTACAAGGCGGCTATGGCGGAGCTGCAAGGAGAGGCTACGAAGCCGCTATTTGAGGGGCTTAAAAATTCCTTTGCCGAAATAAACGAGTATCTCTCAAACGATACGACGCTTAGGCAGGCTTTAGCGAACTTCGGCGAGGGCATAAATGAGATCGCAAGCGGTATTTTCAACAAAGATACCTTCGAGGCTGCCGCTAATGCTGCGGCGCTGCTTGCAAACTCTATAGGCTCGCTCGTTAAGGCGGCATCTGCGCTAAGCGATATAGCTATGCCCGACTGGCTCGCTGGAGAAAAAGATGCGGGAGTTTTCTCTACCGCGGCGCGAGGATTAGGAGAGCTTGCCGAGGCGCTTAACAACATATTTTATATCCCCGCAAATCTTAAATTTGACCTGCCTTCATATATGCTTAAAGCGACGCAAAATACCAATGATTTTCGCAACAGCTTAGCAAATTTAGGCGTAGAATTAGAAAAGACGGGCAACGTATGGAACCTAGGCAAAAATGAAAATTTAAGCACGGAAGCTGCCGCAAAAGGGATAGCCGCCGCAGATGAAGCGCTTAGAGGACTTAGAGCAAGCCTTGAGGGGTTAAAAGAGGTAAGGCTTGATAAGGTTGTAGAAGCGGACGCAAAAAATCAGATTGAACTGCAGATTAATCAAATAGAGAGACTTAAGCAGGGTCTTACCTCTATGGTGGATGCGCGCGAGGCTGCAAATAACGCGATTATAAACGATAATAAAAGGGTTTTAAACGAGTTTTTAAAGGATGCCGATGCGCGTATAAAAAGCCATGACCGCACGATCGCAACGCTGCTTGCAAAGGAGCAAAGTTACAACTCGCAGCTAGAAAAGATGGCGCAGCAACGGGTGGGTATAGAGGAGAAATACGCCCGCAGCCGTGAGAGCTTGGAATTTAGCGCTGCAGAAAAAATCCGCCTAGCCAATCAAGCCGGGATGAGCGAGGAAGCGAAATTTAACGACGATCGCCTAGCCCTATCCCGCTCGCTTAGCGCAGCAAAAGAGGCGCTGAATAATAAAGACTTGGAGAGTTTCAAGCGCTACGCCGATCAAGCCTCTAAAATCAACGATAGCTTGGGCGCACAAAAGAGCTTAGGAAGCGGCAAAAACGCGCAAACTATCAATAGGGCGGCAGATTATAAAAATACCGTAAATGAAATTTTGGCGCTAAACTTGAGCGCCAATGAGATGCAAAAAAATGCCGATCTTGCCGCTCATGACGCCAAGATGGCGAATATCGCCGCCGAAAAAGCAGCGGTAGAGTCTAGCTTGCAGAGCGAAAAGGCACTCTACAACGAGCTGATTGCACTAAAACAGAGGGCTGCAGAGGGTAAGATAGATTTTAGTGCCGAGGGATTTGAGGATGTAAAAACCAAAATCGCCGAGCTTAAAGACGCAATGAACGGAGGCGCAAGCATCAAAATAACCGCGGACGACGCGGCGGCGCAGGAAGCGAAAAAGAGCCTGCAAGCTCCAAGCTCAAGCATCCATACGATCGATCCGGACGCCAAGGCGGCGCAAAAGACGATCGAGGCGCTTAAAAGGCCCACATCATCGGTTCATACGATCCACGTCAAAACCATAGGCGGAGGCAAGATAAAAGGCACGAATGCCGCAGCTTTCGCTAGCGGCGGAGCGGTGGAACTTTTTAGGCGATATAGCGGCAAGATCGCCGGACATGATACCGCAGGCAGGGATGATGTGCCTGCGCTACTAAGCAGGGGTGAGTTTATTCAAAACGTCAGAGCCGTGGACTACTACGGCGCTAAATTTTTTGCACGGCTAAACGCTAGAGCGATCCCAAAAGAGAAGTTAGCCCGCTTCGCTAGCGGCGGACTTGTATTAGCTCGCCAAAACAGCGAGTTTATGCAAAGAATAGATATGAGCGTAAGCTCCGCAGACGTTAGGAGGCTAGCCAATAGGCTCTCCGATAAATTTTATGAGATGATCGACAAAAAGCTTTTTAGAAACGGGCTTGACGCCGTTAGGTCATGGAATAAGCAATATCCGGGATTTTTTAGGATTAAGGGAAACGATTATTTTACAAACTTCCGCGCTCTTGCCGAGGATCTATTATCCAGAGCGAAGCAGGGTCTAAACATAGAGGGTTATGCCGCCGAGTTTATAAAGCCGAATGCCGCTGCTGCTAAAAACGTAAATTTAAACTTCAATCTAGGCGGGGCGAGCTACAAAGCTCAAACCGACGAAGATACCGCAGCAGCGCTTCAAAGGTATCTAAAAGGAGCCGGAGTATGAGATTAAAAGCCGTAGAAAACGTAAAACTCGACGAGCCTTTGTTTTTACAAGACGAGTTTAGAAATTATTCGCTAACCGCGGCAAGTGAGGCCGCTATAAGCGGAGCGGAGATAGTATTTTTAAGGGAGCGTAAAAATAGAGCCCTCGTATTTTCCAGTGATGAGATCGCATGGCAAAGCAAAGCCTGCATAGACGCCCTGATCACTCTAGCCGAAAGCTCTGCCGATAGCGAGCTTGTGTTGCTAACTGATACAGGGCAAATCAGAGCAAGATTTGATTATACGGACGCTGCGGTGAGCGCCGAACCGCTCTTTAAAAGCGCAGAACCGCTCTTTTATCTGACGCTTAAATTCAGAGAGGTTTAAAAATTTTGAGAAGTGAAATTTTCAAAAGTGGTGGGGCACTTCCTAGCCAGCCCGAGAAATCAAAATATAAAGGAGTCAAAAATGGCGGGAATTGAATTTTATAAGGACAAAGAGTGCACGCAAAGAGTGGGAACAGGGGATAAATTACTTCCAAGTCCTAGAATTTCGATCTTTACCCCCTCGACTAAAACCGACGAAATGACGATTTATGCAAAGATTACGGATCTTGCCGCTACCTTTTATCCGCACGTAACGCTACTTTATGATAAGCGCGATATCGAATATCTAGGCTTAAACGCCGGGGGCGTCGATATGAAAATATTTGAGGTTACGGGCGAAGGCAAGGATGCGCTCGAGCTTAGCCCGCTAAGCGGCTCTGCGCCGCTTGTCGTTGGTGAGTGCTATGCTTTTTCCGGCTCGCAAAATCCCCTTCGGGTAGATAGGATAGAGGGAAACAAAGTAAAATTTACCGATGCGGAAGATCTCTCATATATCAAAAAGGGGGAGTTCGCTTTTAAGCTACTTCCTTTGGTTGCGGACAAAGCTACGGCGAGCGAAGCGGTACATGCCGTTAAGCTCGTTAGGCGAGTCAGTTTTGCCGATGTCTCAAAGGGCGTTAGCTTTAGATACTATATAGCGGCATATTGGAGCGGTAATGCATAAGTTGGATCTAAACTATAAGGTAGAAATCTCGCAAGACCGCGTATATACGAGCTATATTAAAAGATATACGGATTTAAGGCCTGAGATATATATACCAAAAGGGGTCATTCGCCAAGATAGTGTTGCCGCGAATTTTTATCTAGCTACCAACGGCAACGCTAAAGGAAGTGCGAGATGTGATTTTGCTCTAGCCATACTTAAAGCAAAAATTTATAGCTTTAAAATCGAGGAGAGCTCCATTTTGAAGTCCGATATTCACTCAAAAACGCTTGCTTTTTGCTGGAGAAATAGAGCTTACCGCCCCACTTCTTTGATTTATAAAAGGGTGGAGCAATGGTAGTAGAATACGGTTTTAAGGTCTTTGCTTTCAGGGATGGCGCAAAAAGCGAGCTTGAGGGCATTAGCGAGCTTAGCATTTGTAGCGAGGAAGGCGAGCTGCAAGCGACGGCATCTTTGAAAATCGCCTCATCCTCTCTATCCGCCCCAATAGATGAAATTTTAATAAGCTGCTCGCATTTTGAAGATCGTCTCTTTGAGGTGAGCGAGGTTTTAAGCATAGACGTAAATTTTAAAAAGTTAATCGCCAAAACCCCGCTTCATTTGCCGCAAAATATATCTAGCCTAAAGGATCTTACCTCCCTAGAAAGCAAAGTAAGCTTTCTTTGCGATGCTCCGCAAGATACGCCTCTAACGGGGCTTTCGTATTCGGATGTATCGTCGCTAGCCTCGGCGCTAGAGAGCATAGGGCTTAGTTTTTGGGCGAACGATCGCGGGATTTTTATAAGCGATAGATTTTATATCACTCGTGAGGCTGCGCCCATAATGGAGTTTAACGAGGATAACGTAATAGATTTTAATCTTAGCCTTGGCGCACCGCAAAATATCGATACGATAATTTTTAACGATAAAAACGAGGATATCTATTCCGAAGCTGGGCTTACTGCGGTAATCGATCCCGATCCCCATCCGGTAACCCCGAGGGAGGTTTTAAGATATAAAGACGATGAAAACGGCGATGTTTACGTAATCTCTCCACTTCGCGCGGTAGGTAAAATTTTCGCAACCCCCGCTTGGGAGGCGAAAGATATTAGCCTAAACGCACCTAACGCCTCTTTTTTCGCGGATTATCGCGCGGTGGAGGAGTTTGAGCTAAGCGATGACATCTGCATTAGGCTTACAGGCTTTATAAAAAAGCTAATCGCCGTGAGCCTTGACGGTACGCCGATATACTTTAGCGCCCAAACAGCGCAAGAGCAGAGGGGCAATATCTATAAAGATAATGTGCTTTGTTTCGAAAGCCCTCTAAGTGGAACGCTAAAGGTAGCTTATGAAAGCAATATCTATCTTTTCGTATGCCCTGCTCGCGACCTACCCTCTGCATTAAGCATCAAAGCGGAGTATAAAAATTTGCAAATAGATCATTTGCATAAATACGAGATTACGAAGTTTTATCCTAAAGGCTATACCCATACCTTTAGCCTGATGCGTGATTTTGACGTAGATAGTGCGCTTATCGCGCATGCCGGCTTTAAGCTCGGCACGCAAAGCTTTAGTGCCGATCCTTTCGGGGAAGTGGAGATTAAATTTAGCGATTACGGAGCTTATAAACTAGAGCTATATTTAGACGAAAAGCTAGAAAAAACGATGAATATCGGCTATTTCGCAAACGAATTTAGCTGCGATTTTAATGAAATTCAAAAGAAGGATTGAAGATGGCTGACGTAGTATTATACAAAGATGCCGCCTGCGAAAAGGCGCTAAAAATGGATTCAGGAGATATGAATTCAGACTTTAGCCTAAGCTCTAGTATTTTTAGTCGCAAACGCAGCAACGGTACTTCAAGCCCTAGGGGTCGCTTTACGGTATGGGCTAAGGCAACAAACCCCGTCGCTAGGGTTTATTGTGCCATAGTAGCAGATAGATTTTCGACCATACTGAGCTTCGACGAAGACGCATGGCAGGGCAAGCTTTATATACCCGAGGGCGGGAAGCTGGGCGGGCAAGATATCGAAGCGATATTGAAGCTAATAAAGTATTCAAGCGCCCCGGATACTACCGATCCCACAAAAACGCTTCATAGCTTCAAAACCCCGCTATTTTTTGTGAATGATAGAGGTAAGGCATATCGCCTTGAGGCGGTAGATAGTGCGGGCAATCCTAGCTGGTCCAGCGAGAAACCCGATGAAAAAAGTAGCATATACCATCTAAAAGATATAGGAGATTGCTCCAGACCTACGCCCATAAATATGGAGCTTACGGATGATAGCGGCGGGATTTACGCACAAATGGGAATTTTACTAATGTGGGGCTAAGATGGAGTTTATAGCAGACGAAAGCAATGGCGGATATAGGGGACAGACCAAAGAGTGGATCAAGCTTGAACTTATTAATGGCGCGGTTAGCAGGAAATACTATAAGGCGCTTGAAGGCTCGTATCTGGTGCCCCTAAGCGGTAAAAAGCCCGGACACAATAGAAAACCTGTGGGGCAGAGCTATGATACTTATGCCCTTGGCGATTATCGCATCTATCTCGACGATCAAAAATTTGTACCGTTTTATAATGATAATTCAATCATAGATTTTGTGTCGATTCAGGCGTATCCTGACCGAAAGCAACAATATCACGATACCTATGATGTAAGAGACGATGAGCTTTTGATATTCTGCGACGACGGCAAAAAGATCCGCGTAAAGGAGATGTTTCGCTTCGCTTTAAGCAGAGAGTTATATTTTGCAGTTCCTAATAGCGATGGAAGCAAAACAAAAACTACGCCCTTTTTGGATTTTGCAAACAAAAGAGGAAAAAGCGATTACTTCAAAACCGTAAAAAACATGCTGAACGAATATAGATTATTTTTCTGCCAAAATCCACAAGGCAAAAGTGAAAAATATATCAAAAACGCCTTCGGCTTTGAAAGAGCTAAGCGCGCGTTAAAAAAGAAATTTTTAGCCGCAGTTTCTCTGCACTCGGTTTGGAAGGGGGAGGATGTATTCAAAGGTCCTGCACTGCCCGGGTATACGACCGCGCTTAGCCTATTTATCAAAGAGGGAAATAGACTAAAAATGGAGGTATATTATATTGGATTAGACACGGAATATTACCCAGATAGTCGTCGGGTCCGTGAATATACCTATAAGGAGGAGATCTCCCTTAAAGACGAATTGACCGAGATAGTATTATGGGCGGATGATAGAGCCATAAATTATTACGAAAGATGGTGGGGTATAGGGATTTTTTCGCAAAGCAGAACCCCTAAAAGGAAGGCTATAAAGCCGCCCGAGTATTGGCACTTTGCTAGGTTGCAAGCCCCCGGTCAGTATAAAAAGATCCGCGAAAAGCTCTATGCGGACATCTTTTTAAACGAATTTAACGCCCTGGCATATGTCTATAATATGACCGGCGAACATCCGCAAGAAGGCGATTTAGAAGCATTGAAAAAGTGGTATTGGTATTCTTGGGAGGAGGAGAAATGACGCAGATCAAAGGGAGTGAGAAAAAAAGCGCCAGGGGAGCAGTGAAGTTTATATTTGACCGAAGTGATGAGCTGCACGGGCAAATAAAGCTCGATTTGGATCAGGACGAGCGCGTCATAGAGGCTTATGCCCGCAGGTATTTTTTGGACCACGGCGCGCGCGTAAGCGAGGTTAGCCTGCGCGCTCCGCTTCAAAGTGTGCGCATAGGCGATATCATAAAGATAGATATGCCCCGTTATAGCGTGCCTGCAGCACCCGGAGAGGATAGATTTATCGTCACGGCGGTAGAGACTCGCGTCACGGCTAGCGGCGCATTCATAAATATAACGGCAAAAAGGTGGGATTTTTAATGCTAAAGCAGACGATAAAAAATATGATACGCGCGCAAATAAAAAGCGATACGCCGAAGCAAGGTAGCGGATATAAGGTGCTAGTGCGCAAAACTGGCGAGGCGGTAAACAAAGTCAAATTTATAAACAAATTTAGCTTTTAAATCAAAATTTAAGGAGGATTTATGGTCTTAGAAATCGTTAGATTTAAGGAGATTGATGATATGACACTAGGACGCTTCATATTGCGCGACGGTGAAAGAGAGGTACTAAAAGGATATACCTGCGAGCCTGCGGGCCCCGACACGACGCAAAGTGGTATGGATAGACGCATACCGCAAGGAAGGTATCAAATAGCCTGGCACGACAGCCCGAAATTTCGCGCCCGCTTGCCGCTTTTATGGAACGATCAAGTACCGAAAAGTCGCTGCATATTGATCCATTCGGGCAATAACGGACGCAATACCGAGGGCTGCGTGCTACTGGGTTCATCTTTGGGCGCGCACGGAGTAAAAGACTCCCGTGCGGCTTTGAGCGCGCTACTTGCTGCCGTAAAAGAGCAAGAATTTGCAGTGAGAATTGTGAATCATATAGAAGAATAGCAGTAGGTTTTTTGCGTATTGTTGAAGCAGTTAAAGGCCCTTTAAACGGTCTTTAACCGTCTATACGCCATATTCTAAAGCTCCGCGGCTATTTCGTCTTTGATGATCTCTTTGATTTTGTCAAATTTGCGGCTTTTGACGTAGCTTTCGATCAAAAACTCAAGGTATGGAGGAAACGACGTAGTGGATCCCCAGCCGCGCACCGTCGGGTATGGGATTTTAGAAATTTCGGCGAACTCTTTTTTGTTGAGCCCCGCAGCATCCAGCATTTTTTGAAATTTTTCTTTATCCATTTTGCATTACCTATATTATATTTTTCGGAATTGTAGCAAAAAAATACAAGAAAATCAAGGTTTTGTATTTTTAAGATACATCATTAAGAAGTTTTTAAGTATTGATACGATACAATGATGCCATAAAAAGAGATTGAAACGATACAATCTCAAGAGATGCGGCGAGACCCAATGAAAAAAAACAATCTCGCCGCAAGTTGCTCCCAAAGGAGCCTTTATTATACCATAAAGGATAAAAAATGAAAAGCTACTACAACAAAGGCGAAGCAAACGCGATCCTCTCCGGCATCGCAAGATGGCGAAACGGCGTACACGGTGCCATAGACACCACTGGAACTTTCCCGTCAAACACTACGCTAGAGAGGATCGAAGTATTCATCAATACTATCCTCTCCGCAGAGGACAGAGAGGCTATAAGACTAAACGATACCGACAAAAAGGTTTTTTCATGGTTCGTGCACAACCTAAAGAGCGCTGAAAAGCGGGCGGAGTATCAACGCGCGCTCGATATGGATGTCGATATCAATGCGCTTGAGCGTGTAATAAGGGGTAAATAATGGAAAATCTAGCTTTATTATCGGACGCAGAATTGCTTGAGCTCATCACCCAAGCAAAGGCTATCATAGAGAGCCGCAAAGCGGACAAACAGTTTATTGTCGAGACGTTTGAGAGTATAGACCCTAGAAAAAACGGTCACGCATATATGGCTCGCCTCAGCTTTACGGACGGCAAAGTTCAAAGAGAGTTTATCGATTGCAACGGCAAGAACTGGGATAGCAAACACAAGTATTATGACACCTCTTTTACCTTCAGAGCAAAAGAAGGCGACAAATTTGAGGCTAGGCTTGATGACGGCAGCTGGAAAAGCGATAGCAAGGTTTGGTATATGGTCGTCAAAAATGAGAGCGGCGAGTTGGAGCTGAAACGTTTCGGGTCGCTCAAGGCAGTGCAAGAGGCGTGATATGACCCTCACAACTATAGCCCGAGACTATCTCGAAGATCTCGGGCAGATAAATTTTGAACAGGGCCGCAAGCAAAAGTTCGCGTTCTCACATACGAAATATCTGCCGAAAGATGCCGCCTGCATCAAGAAAGTGGATATTCAAAAGTGGCTGGCGGGGCTTGAGGAAGGTCTAGCCCCGAGCACTATCAAGCGCGTCGTGCTGTGCTGGCGTAGAGCCTGCGAGCAAGCAGTAGAGGCTGGAAAACTTGTAAAAAACCCATTTGTGGGCGCAAAATATCCGAAGATCCCGCGCAGCAAAACAGATCCGTTCTCGGCGGAGGAAGTAGATCTGATGCTTTCAAAGGCTAGCGGGCGGCTTGAGAGTTTTCTTGCTTTTGCGTTCTATACGGGCGCGCGATGCTGCGAAATTTTGGCTCTGCGCTGGGATGATATAGATATGGAGGCTATGAGTATATCGATCAGCAAGAGCCTCACGGACGGGCTTGTTAAACCTCGCACCAAAACCGGAGAGGATAGGATCGTGCCTATATTTACGCCGCTGCTGCCATACATCGCCCGGCTTAAAGAGGATCGGGATTGCGAGTGGGTCTTTTCGGAAAGGGGAGATCATCTTTTCGGCTCTACGTCGCTTTTCGGCAACGGCAGGTGGCGTAAATTTCTAGCTGAATGCGGTATCCCATACCGAAGCGCCAGACACACCCGCCACACATTCGCAACCCATATGGTAGAGCGCGCGGTAAGGGGCGAAATCCCACTGAAATGGGTATCTCAAATCCTCGGTCACGCAAATTTGGATATGACGATCAAGGTGTATGCCCGGTTTCTACAAAACGAACATATGAAAATCGATCGCTCGATAAATCTCTACTAAATTCTTTTTTAAACTCAAATATATTAAACTTTTAAAGGGTATTTAAAAAGCCGTTTTAAAATAAAAATTTACGTTTCAAATCAAAGTGGAAAACCGCCGAATTTACTCCACTTTGATTTTAAGCGTAAATTCACTTTGATTTGAAAAGCGGTTTTACAAAATTTCACGCCGAATTTTAAAATTTCATTTTGAAATTCTATTTTTTAGCCATTCGTCTGCGCGTCGTAGGGTCCAGGTATCGCTTACGCACGCGGATATTTACGGGCGTAACCTCCACAAGCTCGTCCTCTTCGATCCACTCCAGCGCGCGCTCTAAATTTAGCGCACGCGGCGGCACGAGCTTGATCGCATCGTCGCTGCCGCTCGCGCGGACGTTGGTTAAATTTTTGCCCTTGATCGGATTAACGTCCAGATCGTTCGGGCGGCTGTGCTCGCCGATGATCATGCCTAGATAGACCTTTGCCTGCGGAGCGATAAAAAGCACGCCGCGATCTTGCAGGTTCCACAGGCTGTATCCTAGCGCCACTCCGTTTTCCATACTCACGAGCGCGCCGTTTTGTCGCTTCTCGACCGCGCCGATGAAAGGGCGGAATTCCAAAAAGCTATGGTTCATCACGCCTTCGCCTCGAGTATCGGTCAAAAACTGCGAGCGAAAGCCGATAAGACCGCGCGCCGGGATCTCAAACTCCATACGCGTCTGTCCGTCGCCGGTAGGGTTCATCACCTTCATCTCGGCCTTTTTGCGACCGAGCTTTTCGATGACGGTGCCGGTGCAATCATCGGGCGCGTCGATAACTAGATGCTCGAAAGGCTCGCATTTGATGCCGTCGATCTCTTTGATGATAACTTCCGGGCGCCCGAGGCAAAACTCAAAGCCCTCGCGGCGCATATTCTCGGCCAAAATCGTGATCTGCAGCTCGCCGCGACCGCTTACTTTAAATTTGCCCTCGCCCGCGTTTTCATAGCGCATCGCGATGTTAGTTTTCATCTCCGCTTCTAAGCGCTCGTCGATCTTATTTGAGGTTACGAATTTGCCCTCCGTGCCGGCTAGCGGTCCGTCATTTACACTAAAAATTACGCTAAGGGTCGGCTCTTCGATATGCAGCGCATCAAGCGGGATCGGGTTATTGGGATCGACGATGCTATCGCCTACGTCAAGCGCGTCAAAGCCCGCGATCGCCACGATGTCGCCGGTGCCCGCCGCGTCAATGTCGGCGCGCTCAAGCCCGTTAAAGCCGATGAGTTTTGAAATTCTGCCGTTGATGTGCGTACCGTCGGCTTTGGCTAGCATAACGCTTTGGTTTTTGTTTATCGTGCCGTTAAAAATTCTAGCGATGCCGATCTTACCGACGTAGTTGTCGTAATCAAGCGTGAAAACCTGCAGCTGCAAAGGATTATCGTCGCTACCACTCGGAGTAGGGACGTGAGAGATAATCGTCTCAAAAAGCGGCTTCATATCGGTGCTCTCATCGCTTAAATCGTATTTTGCATAGCCGTTTTTAGCCGCGGCATAGATGACGGGGAACTCAAGCTGCTCGTCGTTTGCGTCAAGCGCTACGAAAAGATCGAAAATTTCATTTACTACGCGGTCCGGATCGGCTGCGGGCTTATCGATTTTATTTACGACTACGATCGGCCTGAGCCCCAAAGATAGCGCCTTTTTCACGACAAATTTTGTCTGCGGCATAACGCCTTCTTGCGCATCGACGAGCAAAAGCACGCCGTCGACCATCTTTAGCACGCGCTCGACCTCGCCGCCGAAATCGGCGTGGCCCGGAGTGTCGATAATGTTGATTTTAACGCCGCCGTAGTGGATGGCGGTGTTTTTGGATAGGATCGTAATACCTCGCTCGCGCTCTATGTCGTTGCTGTCCATCACGCGCTCGCCGACTTCTTGGTGATTACCAAAGGTGCCGGACTGTTTTAAAAGCTCATCTACGATAGTGGTCTTGCCGTGATCAACGTGCGCGATAACCGCGATATTTCTGATATTTTCCAAATTTCTCTCCGTTTATAATTTCAAAAACTGATGATTATACTAAAAAAATTCTTAAGATAAAAATTTACGAGTACTCTTTGACTTCGCAGACAAAAAACTCATACACGCGCTGTTGGATCAACGCGTCCTCGTCATCGTCGCTAATCAGACGGCGAAGATGTGAAAAATCAATCTTTTTGATATATTTTTTGTTATTTTTGATATCTCTGTCGATCTCTTTTAGAAGCGAGTCTAAATTTAGGCTTTTATAGGTCTTTGCCTTTAAGATATACTCTTTTACGATGGAGACCAGCACGCCGATGCGCTGCTCGTCGCCTACGTAAATTTCGCCAGCTATATCTTTGATCGCATCATAATCCTCGTCGGTCTGCTTTTTTTTAGCAAGTAGCATCGCGGCAAAAATTTTAGCTCTAAACTCGATAGAGCGATGATGAGGGATAAAGACCTCGCGAAATACGGATAAAAGATGATTTTTGAAATTCATTTATAACCTTACTTTAAGAAACATTTCCATATAATCCCGTTTGCCCTTTCTTAGACCTGTGCAATGCTTTTTTTAGGCACCGCTTCAGGGTAGGAATACAGCAGAGCACTTAGATCTCGCATGTGCCGCAGCCATCTGGGAAGGGGTTTTACAAATCGATCCTATTAAGCCCGAAATGCTCTTTGAAATCCTCGCAAACACTCTGAAAATCGACGCCTTCGATTTTTGGCTTGGCTTTGAAAAACTCTAGCATCGAATTATACCCGCTAAGCAACTCCTTGCTCTTTACGCCGTAGCTAATCGAAATCCCCGCCTCAAAAAACGCCGCCAGTTTGTCGCAATACTTAAGCGCCTTGCCGTCGATTGCGCGAAATTTATCTTCGTTAAACATCTTTAGGCTACCTTCTGCAAATTTAGGCTCCTTGCCTAGCTCGAAGGTGCGGTTTTCAAACTCATCTTTTATAAATTTACCACCCTCTTTGCGGATGCCTAAAATATAGCTAAAATCATCTCGCATATGTTCCGGCACGAAGGGTAAAATTTTATCGTCTATTAGCCGCATCTCATATTCGCCGATGATGTCGCTAAGGCCCTTGACGCCGTATTTTACGGGGCTAATAATGTCGCGAGTTAGACTTTCTGGTAGATCGTGAAATAACGCGCAGAAAAAATTATACGCCGTGCGCGAGCGGCACGCACCAACTTCAAGTGAGAAAAAGTAACTTAAAATTGCAACTACCAGCATGTGCCCTAGCACCGATGTCTCAGGGATGCGCGGCGTCTGCGCCCAGCGTCTTTGAAAACGAAGTCTGCCGCTAAGATCGACTATACGGGCGAGCTTTTTATTCATCACGATCTTTCGCACGCCGATGAGTTCGTAATAATCCTCGAGCTCCTCCTCGACCTTGGCTTTTAACTCCTCGATGTCATTTAAAAACTGGCTCGTTTGATAGACGATGTTAAATTCCCATCGCGTAGAAAGGTAACTTGCCGCCTTTAAGATTACGGCTTCTTTCTTATGATCTTTGGAATTTAGATATTTTTTAAATCGATCTAAAAACTCGCCATTTTGAATAGGCAAAAGATCGCTTTCCAGGACACTTAGAACCCATTCGTTGATCTTTTTTTTCTTGGTTTTTTGGATCTGATGAAAGACGTCCGGACGGATGTCGGTTACTACGATACGCGCTAAAAACTCGAAAATCCCCGCTTCGATGACGTAGTTGATATCCACGTCGCGCTCAAAGCTAGCGATAAAATAAGCGATAATAAATTTATGCGCCTGCTTGTCGAGCTCGACTAAACTCACCATCTTTGGGTAATCATTCCAGCGACTAATGCTTGCGGATTTAAAAATTTGTTCGACTAAATTTGAGCTTATCATCGGTAAATTTGATCCGAATTTATTTCGATTACCGTGTGGACGTTGCCGCGCGGATTAAAATCGCCCCTGATTTTCATAAATTTAGGCTTTAGCTTGCTTTGCAGCGCGCCGTAAATTTCATTTATGCTATCTTCGTGGCTGATGTAGCGATCCATAAAGGAATTTATGTAAATTTTAATCGCTTTAAGTTCAACTACGAGCTTATCGGGGATATATTCCAAATAGATCGTCGCAAAGTCCGGATAGCCCGAGCGCGGACAGCGGCAGCAAAACTCAGGTAGGGTTATTTTTATAAGATAATCGCGCTTTTGTTTATTGGGCCAAACTTCCATCTTTTCTATGTCAAATTTCTCAATTTCCTCTTCGCCATATCTCACTATGATCTCCTTAAATTCGATATATCGTTCGGCTTTTCGACGCAAAATCCCTGAATATAATCGATACCCATTTTATAAAGCTGCATTTGAAATTCCTGCTTATCTACAAAGCGCATTACGGTTTTGATGCTCGATTTTGCGCAGGCTTCGTTGATGCCTATAAATATATTTTTAATCTTTTCATCGTCTAAATTTTTGTTAAATTCTATATCATAAACGATAAAATCGACGTTTAGAAACTTTAAATACTCAAAGCTAGCGTTTGAGCCGCCGAACTGCGACAGCGCAAAACCGAAGCCGAGCTCGTGAAATTTTATCAAAATTTCTTCAAACCGCTTGATCTCCGGGTAGATGAGCTTTTCGTTAAACTCGAACACGATCTTTTTCGGATCTATCAGATTATTGTCGATGAGCTTTAAAATTTCATTGCGAAACTCGTTATTTCGCAGAGTCTGAGGCATGACCTCGATGAAAATTTTAGCGTCGATATCCTTAAAATAGATGATCCTAGAAATCTGCCTCATCATCGAAATATCGTATTTAATATCGTAATGATTTAGAAGCAAAATATCTAAAATTCTACTTTTTGTGATCTTTTCGCCGCTTCTTAGATCAAGCTTCGGAATTAAATTTATATGAGATTTTACCCCGTTTTTATCCGCGACGTGCTGATATTTAAAGCTGAAATTTTCACTATCGATCGCTTCCATAACGTCGGCAGAAAATACGTCTATTAATACTTTCTCTACGTCAATAGCCTTCTCGCCGTGCTCTTCGTCGTCCAGGTGATTTATCTTATAAAATAGCGCATTTACAATATTATTTAGATTGCGATCATATGAACTTGGAAGCATTGCAAATTCGCTTTTTATCTCTACATTTTTAATCGTTTGACTTGAAATTTTATGCTCAAACATTCGCAAAATATGACTTAAATTTGTAGCTTTTGATTCTACGCCGAATACAAAGTAGCCGTTTATAAAGCGCCCGATCGGAAGGTCCTTAAAACCCTGCTCCGCCATAAAATTTGAAAGTTCCTTACAATACTCGTATAAAATTTCATCGCCGTTTTTATAACCGTATCGATCGTTTATGTCGATGATATTTTTAATTCGCAAAAGAACGATATTTATTTGACGATTTTTGGCTAGATCATTACTTAAAATTTTCTCGATCTCCTCGCGCACGAATACGTGAGTAACGGGATCGATCAGCGTCTTTTGAAAGCCAAAGTAAATTTGATAGATGACATAATAAACATAGCAGATCAAAAGTATCAAAAACAAAATTACGTCGTCAAATTTAAACTCGCCGTTTCGGAATAAAATAATTCCGAAAACAATCAAAACGCAGGTAAACGGTACCGAAATTTTAAGTGCCGTTATGAAGCGGTTTTCGCGCTCTTTGGTCTCACTAAATAGAACAGACATTATATATCCAAGTGTTTAACATCTTTGGCATGATCTTGGATGTAGTTCCTACGCGGTTCAACCTCGTCACCCATAAAAAGATTAAAGGTATCACTAGCACTTTGTGCGTCTGCAATGCTAATTTTTAAAAGCCTTCTATTTTCAGGGCTCATAGTGGTTTCCCAAAGCTGCTCCGGATTCATCTCTCCAAGACCTTTATAGCGCTGAATATAAGCGCCTTTTTTCGAGCTTTTTTCGATTTCGTCTAAAATTTCAATAAAATCCTTGCCAAAGCTTACATCCCGCTCTTTGATCTTAGAATAAACTCTGATCGCCTCTTCAAAGATATAATTGCCGAATAAATTCTCATCTATCACGAGCTGTTCTAGACCGCTTGGCGTCTGAACGTAAATTCTAATGCCTTCATCATTTACGTAGGAATTTAAGATATTAAATCCTTCACTTTCTAGGCGCGGTTTTAAAATTTCAAATAGCTCCTCGTAGCCGAGGCTTCGCGCTTCGTCGTTTTCTATCAAAAATCTGATCGCGCTAAGCACGCTGAAGCGCTTTTTAAGCTCATTTAGAAGTGAGCGGTAGTTTGAGACGATTTTTAGATAATCGATCAGATCCTCGTTGCCGATGCCTTCGAACTCGCCCATATCGATGCCGGTTTCGATCAAAAACTCGCTAAGCGCCTTTTCGTCTTTTAGATAGATCTCTTTTTTGCCCTTTTTATATCTAAAAAGCGGCGGCTGTGCCAGATAAACATAGCCGTTTTCGACAACAGGGCGCAAAAATCTAAAGAAAAAAGTTAGAAGCAGTGTCTGAATATGGCTACCGTCAACGTCCGCATCGGTCATAATGATGATTTTGTGATAGCGAAGCTTCTCTTCGTTAAATTCCTCTCCGATACCGCAACCAAAGGCCGTGATCATATTTTTAATCTCTTCGGATTGTAAAATTCTATCTAGGCGCGCCTTTTCTACGTTTAAAATTTTACCTCTAAGCGGCAGGATCGCTTGAAACACGCGGTCTCTTCCCTGCTTCGCCGAACCGCCCGCGCTATCGCCCTCGACTAGATAAATTTCGCTAATGTTTGCATCTTTACTCTGACAATCGGCTAACTTTCCGGGAAGGGTGCCTACGGAATTTATATTGTCTTTTTTGCGTGTTAGATCGCGTGCTTTTTTTGCCGCTTCACGACCGCGAGCGGCTAAAAGAGCCTTATTCATAATGGCGCGCGCTTCGATCGGATTTTCTTCAAAATATTTACTAAGCACCTCAAACGCCATCTTTTGCACGATCGGCTTAACGTAACTGGAACCTAATTTCCCCTTCGTCTGTCCCTCGAACTGCGGTTCGGGAACCTTTACGCTAATTACCGCGATGAGTCCCTCGCGAACGTCGTCGCCGGTGATCTTCGTGTCCTTTTCGCGTGCAGCCGCATTTGCCGCGACGTAATTTGTTATCGCTCGAGTAAGACCCGCTCTAAAACCCGCCTCGTGCGTACCACCGTCCGGAGTTTTGATATTATTTACGAAGCTTAATAAATTTTCACTATACGTTTCGTTATACATCAGCGCAAAATCGACCATAACATCATCCGCGCTATCACTAAACGATACGGCTTTGGATATGGCAGGCGCTTTATTCATATCATTTACAAAGCTCTCCAAACCGCCTTCGAAGTGAAAGTGCTCGTCTCTGCCCGTGCGATTATCTTTAAAATTTATCGTAATTTTTGGATTTAGATACGCTAGCTCGCGAAATCTTTTTGATAAAATTTCATCGTCAAATTCTAAAATTTCAAAAATTTCGCCGTCGGGCCAAAACTCGATCGTAGTGCCCGTGCGATTAGTAGTCTTTATCTTTTCAAGCTCGGTAGTAGGAATTCCTTTGGCAAATTCTTGTCTATAAATATTTCCGTCACGTTTGATCGTAGCAACGAGCTTTTTTGAAAGCGCATTTACAACGCTAACGCCCACGCCGTGCAGACCGCCGGAGACTTTATAAGTGTCTTTGTCAAATTTACCGCCTGCGTGAAGCACGGTTAGAACCACCGTCGCGGCAGGAATTTTTTCGGTCGGATGTATATCAACGGGAATCCCACGACCGTTATCGCTAACGATACAGCTTCCTTCGCTAGTGATCTCGACATCGATCGTGTCACAGTACCCTGCCATCGCCTCATCGATCGAATTATCTACAACCTCATAAATCATATGATGAAGTCCGCCGATGTTGGTGTCTCCGATATACATTCCAGGGCGCTTTCTAACAGCCTCAAGACCTTTTAAAACTTTAATATTACTGGCGCCGTAATTTTGTTTCATATTTTTCCTTTAAATATTATTTATCGGCATGACGACCGTTTTTAAACCATCCGCGCTAAGCACAAACGCCGTATCGGAGCTGTTAAAATCAAGCTCAAAAATTTCGCTCTCGATGCTACTTAAAAAATCGAGCAAAAAGCGATTTTTCACGCCGAAAACTATCTCGCCGTTTATCTCGATCGCTGCTTCAATTTCGGTTTTTGCCTCGGAATTGTCCTCGTTGATGCTCTCAAAAACCATTACGTCCTTCTTAATGGTAACCTTCATCTCCTCGCACATCGCGTTTATCGCTCGCACGCCGCTTACCATCTTATCGCGCGGAATTAAAATTTTATATGCCGTATCGTTTGGGATCACACGCTCGTAGTTTGGAAATTTGCCGTTTATAAGCTTCGTAAAAAACTCAAAATTCTCGCTCACAGCTAGCAGCACGTTTTCGTCGTAGTAAATTTTAATCTTGTCTGAAAATAGCTTTTGAATTTCGCCTATTGCCTTTTTAGGGATTAAAATTTTAGTATCTAGCTCGCCCGCTTTTGACTGAGTGATTAGTTTATAAACGCTAAGTCGCTTTGTATCGGTTCCGACTAAATTTAAAAAGCCCTCTTTTACGTCGATTAAAGCGCCGTTCAGCTCATATTTTGGATTGTTCGTATCGATCGACGGATAGATCTTTTTAAGGCTTCTGCCTAAAATTCCAGCATTTATGTCAAAGCTGTTTTTACCATCTATTGTAGGAAAGCTCGGAAAATCCCTCGTCTCAAACATCGGAAGCTTGTACTTGGATTTTTTTTGCTTTACAAATAGTGCTCCGTTGACAGTTTCTAAAGTAACGTTATCGTCGCTTAAGCCTTTAATAACGCTAAGAAGTTTGCCTCCGTTTGCTGTAGCTTCTCCCTCTGTTTCTATCGAGACATTTTGTAGATTGTAGCTCAAACCAATTTCATGATCGGTAGCTTTTATACTAAAAATTCCATCTTTAGCGCTCATCAAAAGATGCGAAGTTATCGAGCTTAGATCTTTCTTATCGAGATAGGAGCTGGTATTGGAAACTATCTCTTCTAAAAGTTTTTTAGTGATTAACACTTTCATATTTTTATCCTTTTAAATTTTTATCGTTGTAATAGTTGGTAAGAGGTTTTTGTGAAAAACTTATCCTAAAGCTTGTCTTTAGGTAGTTTATCCAGTGAGTAAGTAGCTTTGTTTTATTCACTTTCATTCACCTTTTTTGCTTTATTTTCATAAAGTCTAAATTTCATTCTTATCCTTTTTGGTTATTTTGTTTTTTAGTTCTTCGATCTTTATCTTTAACATCTCGTCGGTTTGAATGAGCTCGTTGATTTTTTTGATATTTTTGCTGATGGCGCTGTGATCTTTTAGATTAAAAAATGCGGCGATTTTAGGCATTGAGTTTTGAGTTAACTGTTTGGTTAGATATATGCAAATTTGGCGTGCTTTGACGACGTTTTTAGCTCGCGTTTTGCTCTTTAGTTCGCTAGGTTTTACGTTTAGTTCTTTCGAAATCACCTCTATGACGTGTTCAAGGCTCACGCTTGAATATTTTTGGTGAATTTGATCTTGCAGCGTACTTTTGGTAAATTCCAGCGTGATCTTTGTGCGAAGTATCGAGGAATAGGCATTTAGTTTGTTTATTGCGCCTTCGATCTCGCGGATATTATCACCCATATTTGCAGCAATATATTCTACGACATCGTGTGGAATTCTAACGCGATTTTCCTCACTTTTTTTATTGATGATGGCGATTTTAGTTTCTAGATCCGGCGGAGTGATATTTGCTATGATGCCGCTTTCAAAACGCGTCGTGAGGCGATTTTCAAAACCTTTTAAAAATTTCGGCGGCAGGTCGTTGGTTAGCACGATTTGGCAGTTTTTGTCTTTTAGCTCGTTGAATGTATAAAAAAGCTCCTCTTGAGCTTTGTCGCGCCCGATCAAAAATTGAATATCGTCGATGAGCAAAACGTCGCAGTTGCGGTATTTTTGTTTAAATTTATCGATTGAGTTGTTTTTGAGATTAAAAACAAAATCATTAGCAAACTGCTCGCTGGTGACGCAAATGACGGTTTTGCCTTTTTTAATGCAGTAATTTCCGATCGATTGAAGCAAGTGAGTTTTTCCAAGCCCGCTAGGTCCGTAGATAAAGAGCGGATTAAAGCGAATTCCGGGCTCTTTCGCGACGGATACCGAACACTCGAAGGCAAATTTATTTGAATCGCCGATGATAAAATTTTCAAAATTATAATTTTCGCTTAGAATCGTGCTCTTTGGCTTTTCCGAGATGATTTTTACCTTTTCTTTCGGCGAAATTTTAGCTTTTGAGGTGATTTTGACGATTACGTCGTTAAGCCCGAACTGTTTTTTGATAAGCTCTTTTATCTTAGTGCCGTATTTTGTCTGGGCATATTTGGCTATAAACTCGTTAGTTGCGTTATAAATGAAAAATTCCGGGGTCGAGTTTTTATCGTTAAATTTCAAATTTTTAATGTATCTAGAGTATTCGGTAGGTAAAATTTCCTTCTCTAAATTCGATAAAATTTCTTGTGCTTGCGACGTCGCCATTGAATTCCCTTATAAATTAAGCCGCTATTTTAGCTAAATTTCACTAAATTTGCGGTAAATTTCAGTTTATTCACCGGTGATTAAACTGTGAATAAGTGCGAAAGGTGGTTATGAAAATTTTAGGAATTGATCCGGGAACTAGAAATTTAGGCTATGCGATTTTGGAAAAAGATGTGAATAAAATTACTCTCATAGAGGCGGGACTTGTGAAAATGAAGGCCGAAAACGTTCAATTTCAAATGACGCAGATGAGCGAGGCAATTGATCAAATTTTTAGCGCTCATAAAATCGATGAGGTCGCGATAGAATCGATGTTTTACGCCTATAATCCGCAGTCTGTTTTAAAGCTCGCTCAGTTTCGCGGCGCGCTGGCCCTTAAAATTTTACAAATTTTTGGAAATTTTGCCGAATATACGCCGCTTCAGGTAAAAAAATCTGTCACAGGAAAGGCAAAGGCTGCGAAAGAGCAAGTTGCGTTTATGGTGAAGCGGATTTTGGGGATTAATAAGGAGATTAAGCCGCTTGATATTACGGATGCCATAGCTATCGCGCTTACGCATGCAAATGTTATGCGCTTAGCGCCTAAATAGGAGGTTTTATGAAAATTGCTATTTTGCAAATGGACGTGAAAATGGCTCAAAATTCCGTAGATTGCGAGCAAAATTTTATCCGAGCGCGCGGGCTGATCGATCGCGCGTTAAAACGCGGCGCGGACGTAGTAGTGCTGCCAGAGGCCTTTAACACGGGCTTTTGCGTACAAAATTTCAAGCGCTTAGCCGACGCGGGATCTGCGCGAACGAAGGGATTTTTAAGCGAAATTTCGCAAAACTGTGGCGCTGTTTTGATTGGCGGAGCGATAAATTCTAAGCAAGATAAAATTTACAATTCCGCTTTCATCTATCAAAACGGAGCCGAAATTTTACGCTACGACAAGATCCACGCCTTCTCGTTCGCTCGCGAAAATGAGATCGTAAGCGGCGGTGATAAGCTAGGCATTTGCGAGATTAAATTTAAAAATCGCGCGGTCAAAATCGGCGTCGCGGTCTGCTACGATCTGCGCTTTTGTGAAATTTTTCGCGCTTTAGCGCTTCGCGGCGCGCAGATAGTTTTTGTGATCGCGCAGTTTGCGCAGAGCCGCATAGAGCATTTTATCACGCTCGCTAAGGCCCGCGCAATCGAAAATCAAATTTTTATCTGCGCGGTAAACGGCTGCGGCGATACGGGGCAGGGCGAGAGTTTCGGCGGAAATTCCATGCTGATCGGTCCGGGCGGTGAGATCGTCGCGCGCCTAGGCAAAAAAGAGGCCGTGAAGATTGCTCGAGCGGATTTAGATGAAATTTTAAAATTTCGCGCTAAAATGGATCTTTTAAAAGATATGAAACCTGAAATTTATAAGGAGTTTTGATGAAAACTTTGGTATTTGTGATCGATATGCTAAACGGCTTCGTAAAATTCGGCGCGATGGCCGATCCTAGCATAGCAAAGATCGCTCCTGCGGTGCTTAAACAGATTGAGGCGACGAAAAACGTGCATTTCATCTGCGACGCTCACGCCGAGCGGGATTTGGAGATGAAGCGCTACCCGGTCCATTGTCTAGTTGGCTCGCCCGAAGCGGAGGTGATCGAGGAGCTCGCACCCTACGTAAGCGAGCAAAACGTCACTTTTAAACGCAGCACGAACGGCTTTCATAATTTGGATAAGAAAATTTTGGGCGGCTTCGATCGATTTGTGATTACGGGCTGTTGCACCGACATCTGCGTGATGCAGTTTGCGCTTAGCCTGCGCACCTATCTCAACGAAACTGACGCCGATAAGGACGTCATCGTTCCGCGAGGTGCGGTAGCTACCTACGATGCGCCGAATCATGAGCGCGGCTACTACGACGAATGCGCGCTAAACTTAATGCAAAATGCGGGAATTTTAGTGATTTAAGCTGTACTTAGATTAAACATAATTTCAAGCCAAAATTTCTAGCTTATAAATTTTAAAATTTAGAGCCGCTCTTAAAATTTTTGGAATTTTTTGAGCGGTAGAATTTTGAAATTTTGTGTTACTCGTAGAATTTTAAGACTCTAACCCTTTACGGATTTTAGCTTTGTTTTACCGCGACTGCTTTTGCGACGAAAAATCCAATTACACCGGAAATTATTGAGCCTAAAAATACCGCAAGCTTGTCCGTGTAATGATACATATCGCTACCGCCGTATGCGAGGCCATCGACGAAAAGCGCCATCGTAAAGCCGATACCACAGATAATTGCTACTGCGTAAAGCTGCGGCCAGCCCGCGTTTTCGGGCATGTAAGCAATTTTAGCTTTGATTAAGATCCAGCTGAAGGCAAAAATTCCTATCTGTTTACCGAAAAATAGTCCGAGCATAATGCCCATCGGTACCGGGCCGAAAAGGAAGCTAGGACTAATGCCCGCTAGCGAAACGCCTGCGTTTGTAAAGGCAAAGATCGGCAAGATGAAAAAATTTACTGGGTAGGCTAGTCCGTGCTCCATATCCTTTAGCATAGAGCCCGAGCGGGTCTTAAGCGGGATACAAAAGCCCGCAAGCACTCCTGCGATGGTCGCGTGGATACCGGAGTTTAGTACCATCACCCACAGTACGACGGCTACGATGATAAACGGAAGCTTTTTATCAACGCCAAGTCTGCTCATCGCTAACATTATTGCGACACAGGCAGCTGCGCCGCCTAGATAGATTGCGTTTATGGTAGAGGAATAAAACAAAGCGATGATTAAAATTGCACACAGATCGTCCATTATCGCAAGCGTCAAAACAAAAATTTTAAGGCTAGCCGGGATTTTTTTGCCTAAAAGTGCCATCACGCCCACGGCAAAGGCTATGTCGGTCGCCGTTGGGATCGCCCAGCCCTTCATCGCGACGGCATCGCCCCAGTTGATGATCGAAAATATGATCGCAGGCATCATTACTCCGCCCAGAGCCGCGAAGCTAGGAAGTAAAATTTGAGAGAAATGGCGCAGCTGCCCTTCGATTTTTTCGCGCTTAAGCTCAAGTCCAATGGCAAAGAAAAATATCGCCATAAGCACGTCGTTTACTAAAAAATGCATCGATTCGTCGAGCTTCGCAGAACCCACGCCTATGGTAAAACTCAAATGCAAAAACGCTTCGTAATACTTTGATAAAAATTCTATGTTTTGAGCTATGATCGCAAAAACCGCGGATAGAAGTAATATAACGCCGGCGCTACTTTCACTTGATAAAATTTTCTTAATGATATGTTGCACATGCTTCCTTTAAAATTTTGCTCTAATTTTATGCAAATTTTAATTAAATTTTTATCAAAACGGGCTAGTTGCTCGGTAAATTCGGCATTATTAGCATCGCATAAAGTATTATAAACATTATGATCGTAGGGCCTTCGTTGATCGCACGGAAGTATTTTCCGCTCCTGTGGCACTCGTTTTTTTCAAATTTATACATATAATAATACAGCCACAAATGATAACAGATTAGCAAAACTCCGGCTAGTAATTTTATATGAAAATATCCCATTTTCATAAGCCCCTGATTTAAAATGATAAGCATCACGCCGCTAAAAACCGTCACTGCCATTGCTATCCAGCCGATCGCGTGATACAGCATCCGCTCCATCTTTTTAACGACCTTTACGAAATCCGGCTTGTCTAAATTTTCAGCGTGATAAACATACAGACGCGGCATATAAAATAGCATCGCCATCCATGAAATAAAGCCCGCAAAATGGACAAATTTAAACCAATAGTAACTCATTTTTTCTCCTTAATTTCTCATTAAAATTTCTTTTCTCGCTTCGAATTCTTCTTTAGAAATCGCGCCTTTTTGATACAGCTCAAAGAGCGCATCGACTTTTTTTAGACGCCCCTCGTAGTCGTCTTCCTCGGTCTCGCTTGCAAAAGCATTTAAATCTTCCACCCAAATTCCTACGAAAAATATATCTAGCAAAATCCAAATTCCCCAAATTGCCCAAAATAAAAAGCCCACTAAAAACCATAGTGTGAAGCTCCCTAGCCAAAATAGCGCGATTTGAGCAAATCCGCTGATAAATTTACCGCAATAAATTCTATGCAGTCCGCCGCCGATCGGCATAGCTGCGATCCACGAAAACGCACCTAAAAACCAAAGCGCGTAAGCGATGTAATTATTTCTCTTCATTTTTCTCCTTTTTTGCGGTGCGTAAGCCCTGAAAAATAAAAATCACGACGGCTAGATCTATCATCACATCGGCGAAATTAAACACTGCAAACTCAAACCATTTATGCCACGCGACGTAATCCACGACGCCACCGCGAATGAAGCGATCGAGCAGGTTCGAGCAGCCTCCTGCGAGCATCAGCGCAAATGGCATCCAGTGCTCGCAAAAGAGTTTTTTATGACAAAATACATACGCTGCAAGCGCTGAGATCAGCGCGATCTGGATAAATTTTAAATTTTCGCCCAAAAACGCAAACATCGAAAACGCAACGCCGCGATTAAGCGTAAGCTCTAGCGAAAAAAACTCCCCCTGCCATGAAAAGCCGTTTAAAAACAGAATTTTGATCGCTTGATCGATTGCAAAAATAACCGCGAAAAGCAGGACAAATTTAATACAGGTCTTAGCCATCTTGCAATCCAAATTTGAATATGTAAAGCCTGCCTTTTTTGCCTGTGCTTTTCGTGTGGAGCTGGCAGTTTGCCGCGCCGTAAAATTTTATAAAATCGCTATTCATTTAGGGCTTTGGTAAAAAATTTCTCGACCTCGTCCATGCGCTTTTGCAGCAGTTTTTCGTTTTTGCCCTCGATTAAGAGGCGGATAACGTTCTCGGTGCCGGAGTAGCGAAAGAGCGAGCGGATTTTGTCCGCTTTGAGGCTTGCTTCAAACTCCTTTAGCCCTTTTAATTTTTCAAGCGGCTTTTTATCCGCGATCTTTAAATTTCGTAAAATTTGAGGATACGGCTTAAGCATAGCCGAAAGTTCGCTTGCCTTCTTTTTCATATCCAGCATGCAGGCGGCGAATTGCAGCGCGCTTGCGATGCCGTCGCCCGTTTTGGCGTAATCGCCAAAGATCACGTGCCCGCTCTGCTCGCCGCCGAAATTTGCGCCTAGTTCGTGCATCGTCTCAAGTACAAATTTATCGCCGACGTTGCAGCGATGAAGCGCGATATCGTGTTTAGCTAAAAAATCCTCCAGCGCAGAATTACTCATCACTGTGGCTACCATTTTATTGCCTGCTAAGCGATTTTTTCCTTTCAAATAGACTGCTAAAATTCCAAGCAGCGCGTCGCCATGGATGATCTCGCCGTTTTCGTCCACGACTACGAGCCTATCGGCATCCCCGTCGAAGGCAAACCCGACGTCGGCGCGTAATCTTTTGACCTCCGAGGCTAAATTTTGCGGGCTTAGTGCGCCGCAAGCATCATTAATATTTTTGCCATTAGGTTCGTCGCCGATGACGATAGTTTCGGCCCCTAGCTCGTTAAATACGGTAGGTGCGACCTTGTAGCTTGCTCCGTTTGCGCAATCAAGCACGACGCGAAGCCCGTGCAGCGTCTTTTGTTTAGGGAAGGAATTTTTAATATGCACGATATATCTGCCGATGACGTCGTCTACGCGTTTTGCGGCGCCTATCT
>NZ_CALIBF010000033.1 GCF_938045465.1 uncultured Campylobacter sp. | reverse complement strand
ACGATGTCTGCGTCCGCTATGTCGCCGGGCTCCGTACTGCCGCTTATGAGCAGGTCGCGCTCGTAAACAACCGCTGCATGGGCAAGATCGAGTGCTTTTCCGCGCGCGATCTGTTCTACCGCATCCACAAGCGCGATGTTATCTAACTTTTGGCTTAAAGAATCGCTTACGATAAGATCGTTCGCTACCGCTGCGCCGATGTTTCCTGCGCCGAATATCGCTATTTTCATTGTTATCTCCCAAATATCGGCCCGCATTTTTATAACTGCGGAGGTTAAATTTTAAAATTTAAAGACAAAATTTCGTTTTTGAAATTTAATGCCGAAGCGACCTTAAATTTTATCTTTGCGCCTTTACGTTGCGCTCGTGCTCGGCTTGTGTGCGCGCAAAATCGTGAAGCCCGGTTTTTTTGTTTCGCATAAAATACAGATACTCGCTCTTTGCAGGCGCAAAAACGGCGCGTATCGCATCGCGAGAGACCACGCACACGGGCTCTTTGGGAAGTCCGTCGTTGAGGTAGGTGTTGTAGTGGCTGGTGTCGGTGCGGATGCGCTGCGGAGTGATCTTGACGTGCGAAAACTCGCCGTAATTCAGCGTGCCGTCCATCTGAAGGCGCATATTTTTGGCTAAGCGGTTGTCGATAACGGAGGCTACGAGGGGCATCTCATCTGCGTTTGCGGCCTCTTTTTGAATGACCGAGGCCTTGATCAGCACCTGCTTCCACGCCGTGGCGTTATAATCGCCGATAAGCTCGCGCGACAAGTCTTCGTGGAATTTTTGCGCGCTTGAGATGAGGTGGTCGATGATATTTTTTTCGCTTTCGTTTTTGCTAATTTTGTAGGTTTCAGGCACCAAAAAGCCCTCGTAAAACGGCGCCGTGGCGTTGTATTCGCGCTCAAGCTCGCTAAAGCTTAGCCCGCGATCTTTCGCCAGCTGTTTTAAAAACACGATCGTAGTCTCTCCCGGGATCAGCTTGATCTCGTTCATCACGGGCTTTGCGACGCTTAGCTCATACAAAAATTGATATTTGGGCAAATTTTCGCCGCTAAGCTCCAGCTCGCCGGTTTTTGCGCCGCCGTAAAAAGAAAGCAGTCTCGCGTCGAATTTGCTAAATTTAGGATAGCTCTTTGAGAGTTGCGATAAAATTTTCGTTGAGCTGCCTTGTCCTATCTGCACGGTTGCCGCGTTGCCGACGCGCTCGTGTAGATCAAAACCCACGGCCAAAAGGACGATAGCCGCAAGCTCGATACAAACGCACGCCGCTTTGATGAGCTTTATAAAGAATTTCATGCGTTCCTTTCAAAATTTAGCTAAAATTATAGGCAAATAAGCCAAAATTTTGAATAAATTTCATATTATAAGCGCAGTTTTTCGGCACGCCCGATTTGGTTTTGGGGCGGAGTTTTTTGATGAGGCGATGATGTTTAGAACTTTGGCTAGATTTTTTTTGGGCATAACGATACTTTTTATAATCTGCGCGGTAGGCCTAAAACACGGTATTGCGATTTCGCAGCTGGACGTGGGCTTTGCAAAGCTTGAGGGGTTTTATCTCAAGCTAAATAAAGGTCTCGTGCTGCGTATCAAAAATCTTGAAATTACGCAAAATAATACACAAAATTTAGAGCAAAATTCCACCGATCTACGCACGCAAAGCGAGAAAATTTTGGAATTTAGCAAAAAAATCTCGCTCATCAACTCCTTTTTTGAAGAGATCGACGTGCAAAATTTGAAGATCAAGGGCGAAAGTCTAAAGCTAAAATACAAAAGCGACGTTTTTTACGCAGATACGCGGTTTTTTAGGCTAAGCTCAAAGATCACGCCTGGCGCAAACGGACTTAGCTTTGATCCGATCGAGCTTAAGCTAAATGATTTTAATCTCACTCTGCACGGCACGGCGCGAGCAAATTTCAGAGCCGATACGTATGATTTTAACGGCACCTTCGCTTCGCACGAGATCGCGGGCGAGCTTGACGTGCACAATATCGGCTCGGAGCTAAATATCGAGATAAACCGCGCCTCGGCTTTGAGCCTGAAAAATTTTATGAATGAGCTAGGCGCACTTACGGGGCTAAATCCCCTTGCGAACGAGTGGATCTACGGCAAGGCGGTCGCGCAAAACTACTACATCGAAAATCTGCACGCCAAAATCGATCTGAAAGATCCGCGCCCGATTGCAGAAAACGTCAGCGCCACGGCCTACGCGCAGGATCTTACGATAAAATTTCAACCGCAAATCGAAGCAGTAACGGTAAAAGATGCCAACATCACGCTCAAAAACGATTTTCTAAGCTTCACGCTAAATGAGCCTAAATTTAAAGGCAAAAGCCTGGAGGGAAGCAGCGTGCGTATCGGCGGACTCTTTGAAGAAAGGCCGGTCGTATATCTGGATCTGCGGACCAAGGAGAGTTTGGGCAAGGACCTTATAGCGATTTTGCAAAGCTACGGCATAAACGAGCCCGTATATCCGCTAGGCGGTGGGATCGATGCGCGCGTGCTGATAGACGTGGACGTCGAAAAGGAAAGCGCCAAGGTGGATGCGAACGTGACGCTAAAAGACGCCGATCTGATGATCTCTAAAGCGAAATTTCACTCCAAAGCCGCGCGGGTACACATCACCGAGAAAAAAATCGACATCAAAGACGCGAATCTGCAAAATGAAATTTTTAACGCCACGGCAAGCGGCAGCATCGATATCGCCACGCGCAAAGCTAAATTTAACGGCGTTATTCATAGCTTCAATCTCTCCCCGAACGGCAAAGAAATTTTAAAATTTGGCGACGCGCGAGATAATATAAGCCTTGATTTTAGCGGCAAAGCGCCGGTGCTAAGCTCGCAATTTTTGGGCGCAAAGATGAGCTTCGGCGAGCGGATCGAGATTAGTTCGCCCGATATTAGCGGAATTTTGCCCTTTTCTAAGACGCTTAAAAACGCTGGCATTAGCGGCGGGGATCTTAAAATTTTAACCAGCGATTTTACAAACTTAGATATCAGCAGCAGCAATCTCATCTTTGATTTCGGTCTGCTAAACAAAGACGGCAGCCACTACAAAAACGATTCTTTCGCGCTTCGGGTGCGCGGGGGCGATCTGGACGGCTCTAGCGGAAGCGGTAAAATTTCTCTTAAAATAAACAAAGGCGGTAACTTCGTCGCTCTAAAAGACGTGGACGTCGCGATCAATACGAGCGTGCAAACCAGCGAGTTTAATAGCGGCACGAAGGAGCGCTCGCCGATAAATTTCAGCGGGCAAAATTCTGCGATCGTGCTATCCGATCTAAATAAAACGCTTAAATTTACGCACTTTAACGGCGTGCTGGACGGCAAAAATATGAATTTAAACGCAAGCTTTAAACGCGGCGACGTGAAGTTAATCTTTAAAAAGAGCTTGCTTCAAATTTTTGCGCAAAACATCAGCGGCGAGGCGCTTAATCAATTCCTGGGCTCGCAGAGCTTCGACGGAGGAGTATTTACGCTAAAAGCAAGCGGCATCGATCCGCGCAACTACCGCGGCGAGATCAACGTGCAAAACACCTATCTGAAGGACTACATCATCTATCAAAGGCTGCTTAGCTTTATAAACTCCGTGCCGTCGCTGCTTACGTTTAAGACGCCCGATTTCAACGATCGCGGCTTTAGCGTGCAGAGGGGCAAAATTTACTTTCGCCGCAGCGGCGATAAAATTTACATAAACGCGATGAACTTTACCGGCAGTAGCGCCGACATCGCGGGCAACGGCGAAGTGGATATGAAAAGCGGCGCGCTAAATATCGATCTGGAGCTTAAATACCTCAAAGACGCAAGCTCGATAATCTCAAAAATCCCGCTGCTAAATCATATCATCTTGGGCGAAAACAATACGATCTCCACGATCATCGAAATTCGCGGCACGACGAAAAAGCCCACCTATTCGACCGCCGTTGCGACCGACGTGCTAAAAACGCCGTATAATCTCATCAAAAACACACTGATGCTGCCTTTTGTGATCTTCGGCGACAGCGAGGAGAGCAAATGAAATTCCCGCTCGATTATAAGGATAGCTTTGAAAAATCGCTGCTGTTTTGGCTCGTAAAATTCGTGCGCTACAAGCTAAGCGCGCTATCGAATAAGGAGCTGAAAAACGACGCGCTGTTTCGCCGCGCAAGCCTGGCGCTAAATCACGAGGTCGCGAATATCAATGAACTCGAGCGGCTCGCAAAAGACGCTCGAAACGCGGGACTTACCGGCATCAATACTTATTTTAATCCGCTTAAAAAATTTTACGAAGCGATCATGCAGTACGGCCTTGAGAGTATGAAAAATATCGACGAGGAGCTTTTGAGCGAAATTTTAGCCTCGATTACTGGCGGACTGAGCGATGCGAGCAAAAAAAACTACCGAATCGCCGTGATAAATTTTTTCGGCTTCATCGACCGCCAAAACGAGCAGGACGGCACCTCGCATAACTTTGGCATCGAGCTTAAGCACTGGGGCGGTATTAGCGGCAGCCGCGGCACGAAGCTTCCGGAGTTTATGAGCGAGGAGGAGCTGAAGCGGTTTTTGGACGCGATAAATCTAAGCAAGTTTCCCTCCTTTGCCCATCGCAACCGCCTGATCGTAAAAATCATCGTCTACACGGGCATCCGCGTGGGCGAGGCGATAAATCTCAAGCGCAAAGATATCGCACCCGAGGGCGATCTTTTCGTAATCCGAATCCGCGGCAAGGGCAACAAATACCGCATCGTAATGATCAAGCGCCACCTGATCGAGGAGCATCTAAACGCGCTGGAGACGAACTTTGCAAACAAAGAGGGCTATCTTTTCGTCACCAAAAACGGCGCGCCGCTCACGCAAGCATACGTCAGCGGCATCGTGGAGAAAATTTTAATGAGCGCGGGCATCCGCAAGGAAAAAAACGGCGCTCACATGCTGCGCCACACCTTCGCGACGATGCTTTACAAAAAGCAAAAGGACCTCGTGCTCGTCCAAGAAGCCCTCGGCCACGCGAGCCTCAATACTTCGCGCATCTACACCCACTTCGACAGCGACAAACTGCGTCTTGCGGCGAAGGTCGCGGAGGAATTCGAGGAGTGAAATTTTAAAATTTGAGGTAGCGAGAGGCTTGCTTGAGCGAGATTTTTTAAATCTCGTTTTGATGCGACTTTGAAATCGTTCTTATGTAATTTATTTCACAAAAGTTTTGGAATTTTATTTTGAAAAATTCTGAAATTTGTTTTTCATACTCGCATAACAAAACCCAAAATTTTACCTTTCGCACTTTAGAATTTAACTCATTAACTCGGCAAAATTTTAAATTAACGCGCGAGCCCTAGAGCTTGATCGCAAAAGAATCTAAAATTTTACTCTTTTGGAGTATAGAATAATTTACTTTTTAGGTTTCCTCATGCGATTTTGCCTAAAATTCCAGATAAATTTAGTGCAAAATTTCATTTAAATTTTGACGATACGGGATTTCATCCGAGGATTTTATAAGCAAAAGATAATCGACATATTAAGAGGTAGCGGATATAAAAATTTATCTGCAAATTTCACAAGGATAGAATTTCTGATTTAAAATTTAAACCCTCGAAATTTTATAGTTTGATTTGCTTTCAAATTCTCATCGCACCGTATTCGCCTTAAAATTTAAAAATGCAAAAGATTTGCCACCAAAGTTTGCTGCAAAATTTACCGACGCGAAGCTTGCTTCGTAAACAGCGCAAGAATCATATAGGAATTTCTAATAAAATTTAAAGAGATAAAATCATCGGCATGATTTATTTTAGATTTATTTTACGACAGAAATCCCGCTCTTGCGAGCAGGATTTCATTTCTTAGGGGGATAAGAAAAGGAGTTTAGGCTAAATAAATTTAGCCCGAGATTTCGTCTAGCCACGGAATTCGCGGCAAAAAGGAGCAAAAAGACGAAATCTCGCGCAAAATTTTAAGCCAAGATTTAAGCGATCGGCTCGCGACAATAAACGAGATTTGCGACGGCTTCAAAAACTATCGCAAAAAACGCTGTGCCGCAAGCGTCAAATCAGACAAGCCTTTGTTTTTTGAAATACTCGCGCGGAGCCTTGCAAAGCGGACAGGCGCCCGGGGCTTTCTTGCCGCGATGAACGTGGCCGCAGACCTCGCACACCCAAACTTCCTCGTCAAAACTCTCGAAAAAGCCCTCCTCTAGCAGGATCTTTTGAAGCTCGTTGTATTCGCGCTCGTGCTCCTGCTCGACCTTGCCGATGGCATTAAAAAGGCGCGCAACCTCTTTTTTACCCTCTTCGGTCGCGATTTTAGCGAAGCTCGGATACATGCTCTCGTGCTCGTAGCGCTCGCCGGCGGCAGCATCAAGCAGATTTTTATCCATTTTATCAAGCGGAATGCCTGCGGCTGCATGATGCGCCTTTAGCTCGGCTCTAGCGTGCCATTTTTCATTTTCGGCAGCCTCGTAAAAATGTCGCGCAATGGCGTGAAAGCCCGCCTCTTTGGCCAAATCGCCATAAAGATCGTATTTGTTGCGCGCCTGAGACTCGCCTGCGAATGCCTTCATCAAATTTACCTGCGTCAGATCCTCGGTGATGCATTTCATCGGCTCGCCGCAGCAGCTAAATGTACCGCCGCCTACTTTTTGCACCTCGACCTCCGCGCCGCATTTGTCGCATCTGTAAGTTTCGTACTGTCTCATTTTAATTCCCTATCAAAATTTTTAGGGAATGATACCACGGCTACTATTAAATTTTACTTAATAAATTTTATTCTTCTCAATAAATTTATATTTTTGAGAAAATTTCAGCGTGAAATTTCCATCCGTAAAATCTAAATTTAAGGTTTTTCAAAGCAAATGGAATTTCAAGCGAAAGTGCTAACACTCGATCATCTAAAAATATGAAATTTAGTTTTCTGACTCATTTAGTCCACGATTTCAAGGCGAGCCACATCATTGGAAATTTTTTAAAATTTAAAGTTATCTCAAAATTAATTTGCTATTTTGCCATATGGTCTTATTTTACGAGTATATGACAATGCTCGGCAAAAAGTAGCTTTAATGCGCCAACGAGCCGCCCGATTGTAATTATGAAGCGTTAAAAGCGTAATTAAGGGCACTGCAGCATTACCATTTTGCCGCTATGATCAGTAATTTCTGAGAATTTATGAACGTCAAATTCTAAGCCGCAAATCGAACAAGGAGGAAATTTATCGACTTCCTTCTCGCCTAAAAGCGAGCAAATTCCGCCTATTGCCGGATTATGTCCAACGATAAATACGCATTCCGCGCTAGCTGCGTTAAAATTTTGCATAACATCAGTGCTAGAAATTTCCACATTGTTGCAAGATATCGCATTATTTTCGCTAATGCTAGCGGGAATTTTAGTGCTCTTAAAAGCAGAATTTTCAGCGTTTGCGTCGCGATGTTTTTCGCTACTCAGACCAACCGCATTGTATTTTTCAACATTCACACTGCACCCAAAAAATCGTTTCTCATCCAAGCTGCGAACAAACTTTGCCAAATCCCATAAGCTTGCGTCGTATAACTCTCGCAATGACGCTACCCTTTTTATCGCATCCAACGCATTAGCGATAATTTGCGCCGTATGGAGTGCGCGTATAGCCGAGCTTGTAATAATTAAATCAGGCGTAAGTCCCAAGCTACGCAGCTTTTCTCCTAGTTTAATTGCGCAAAGTTCACCCGCATAGCTTAATGTCCGCTCAAAATCGCTTCCGTTGCCGCTTTGCGCCTCGGCATGTCTTATAAAATATATCCGTTTCATCTGCATCCTTTCATAAAATTTTATGTAAAATTTAGCGTTAAATTCTACAAAATTCTAAATTTTTTCTGGATCATTCCAAAGCCATAACCGACCACAAATCCCGCTATGTGCGCATACCACGCCACATTTATGCCCATTAGCATCGGTGCAAAGCTCATTATCAAAATCGCGATAAAAATCCCGCCCGCATTGCGTTCATCAAAATAAGCAATCACGCCTAAAAGCACGCAAATAGCGCCGCTAGCGCCTACGATATTGACGATTTCTCCCATGCTCATGGCATAACGGATATAAATCAGGCACAAAGCGCCGCTCAGCAGCCCGCCTACGATGTAAAGTAGCGTAAATTTTATCCCACCGAACGCTCGCTCTAAAATCCCACCGAATTGATACAAAACTGCCATATTCATCACTAGATGCATCACTCCGCCATGCATAAAAAATGAACTTAATAGCTGCCACGGCATCCCCTCGAAAAAATATGGATTGAGCCCAAAAAATAGATAGGACTTAAAGCCAAAAAAATATTCTAATGCGAATGAAATCACGAAAAATAGGACATTCGCCACAATGATCGCGAGAGTAAATTTGCCTGATTGCATGAAACTCCTTAAATTTTTCACGCATAGTAGCGAAATTTTGATTAAATTAAAGGCGTCGTGTAATTTTATAGGCTCGAGATAAATTTATGGATAAGTGCTAGCATTAAAATTCACTAATAGTTTTAATTGCAAGCGCCTTATCAAAATAGCTGCGCTAAAATTTAAAATTTAGATATAAAACTTTAAACTAAAATTTCCTTAATAAAATTTAGATCGTAAATCTTTTTTGAAAGTTTTACGTAATTTATAAAGTTTATCTGATATCAATTAAAAAACAAACATGCCGTTAAATTTAATAACGATAAAATTTTAGTTATATGAAGCTATTTCGTAGAATTTTATGTATAATTATAAGTATAATTTCACCAAGAATAATAAAAATTTGAGTTTAAATTAATTTCAAAATAAATTTTAGAGTAATATCTTATTAAATGCTTGTTATATATAATTACGCGTTAAAAATGCTAATTTGACTTGCCATAACAGTATCAAAGTGAGTTTTTATTCATAAGTTTTTGCTGCAGGAGTTTAAAAGCCATAAAAATTTTAAAATTTGATTAGAATTTTAGGAATTTAATAAATTCTATAAAGCAAGTCATAGCTAGAATTCCAAGCTAAATTATCTGCAAAATTTTACTTGAAATTTTAGAGCATAAATCAAACCGCCGCGAATTTTTAAAAGGTCTAACGGAATTTCATAAAATCTAACTAAATTCCAAAAGTTATGAGAAATTTTTCAAAAAATACGGCGAAAGAATTTTCAAAATTCTAGTTATTCACCCGTCCATATCCTGCGAAGCGGTTTGATGCTAGGCAGCTTATGCGGTCTTTACCGCAGCGCACGATATAGCTATTTTCCATCTTTTGCCCCGCTACATGGACGTTTTTCTTATTTAAATTTACGAAGTCCGCTTGATTTCTACCACGAGTATTGTGGACGAATTTCACGCGACCATCAGCATAGATCTCGCGCACGATGCCGATATGGCTGATCTCGTTATTGACCTTGCCTTTGTTAGAACGCAAGGTGTTTTGAAAAAACACCAAATCCCCCACTCGCGGCGTATTGCTGAGTAAATTTCTACGGCTGTAATAATTATATATTGCTTGGGATTTGTGTCCGTTTGTGAAGTATTTCGGCAGATCTTTTGAGTTAAAAAATAGATCATCGTATTTATCATTTAGCACGGTGATAAATCCGCTGCAGTCCCCTCCCGCGCGAGTGCCGGTGTAATCGTCCACCGATGCGATTAGCGGGCGGTTAAACTCGCTTCCTGGCACCGAAGTTATTCCTTCTTCATGATCGTTTAAGACATACGCTTGCTGGCTGCCGGCAGACGGGGCTTTTGAGGAGCAGCCGACCAGCAAAAACGCACCCAAAGCGCAAATAATTAGTTGTTTCATATAAATCCTTAAATAAAATTATGCGACGATTTGAACGTACGGCGCAATTTTAGCGCCTGGCGGTAACAAAATGGTAACTTTAAAGCTAAATTCTGTATAATTATTTAAATTTTACACGGAGAAATCATGCATTATCTACGAATTAACGGGGGCAAAAAACTAAGCGGCAGCGTCAAAATAAGCGGCGCAAAAAACGCAGCACTGCCGCTCATAGCTCTATCTATCCTTTCAAAAAACGAAGTCGTAATTAAAAATTTACCCGCAGTTTCCGATATCCACACGCTAATTCAGCTACTTTCAAATTTAGGCGCAAAGTGCGAGTTTCTTGACGCCAATATCGCCAAAATCGATCCGCGCGAGGTAAACTCGACTAAGGCAATCTACGACATAGTACGTAAAATGCGAGCTTCGATCTTAGTGCTGGGGCCGCTTTTAGCGCGGTTTAGACACTGCGAGGTAAGCCTTCCTGGGGGTTGCGCGATCGGCGCAAGACCGATCGATCTGCACCTTAGCGCGCTCGAAAAGATGGGCACGGAGGTTAAGATCGAGCAAGGTTACGTCGTTTGCACCGCAAAAAAGGGACTTAAGGGCGCGACTATAAATTTTGACAAAATTACCGTCACCGGCACCGAAAATATCGTAATGGCGGCTGCCTTAGCAAGCGGTACCACGCATATCATAAATGCGGCAAAAGAGCCCGAAATAATCGCCGTTTGCAACGCATTAAAAAGCGCAGGCATCGACATAGAGGGCATCGGCACGAACGAAATCCTCATCAAAGGAAGCGGCGGCGAGCTTTTAAGCTTAAACGAAATTTCGATTATTCCCGATCGCATCGAAGCAGGCACCTATCTGTGCGCAGGCGCGATCACGGGCTCTCGTATCAAGATCACGCACGCTTGCGCGGCTCATCTTGGCGCAGTGCTTGCAAAATTTGAAGATATGGGCTTTAAATTTGAAATTTCAAACGGCGGCGAGGAAATAACGATCCTGCCCGCTTCAAAGATCAAACCCGTAGAGATTATAACGAGCGAATATCCAGGCTTTCCTACCGATATGCAGGCGCAGTTTATGGCGCTGGCGTGTGTAGCCACGGGCGTCAGCACCATCGACGAGAGGCTTTTTGAAAACCGCTTCATGCACGTAAGCGAACTTTCGAGAATGGGCGCAGATATCCGCCTAAACGGACACATCGCGACGATCAGCGGCGGCAAGCTAAACGGCGCAGACGTTATGGCGACCGATCTGCGCGCCAGCTCGGCGCTTGTTTTAGCCGCCCTCGCGGCGAGCGGCGAGAGCAAAATACATAGAATTTACCACCTAGATCGCGGCTACGAGAGACTAGAGGCTAAGCTTGGTGCGCTTGGTGCAGACATACAAAGGCTGGAGGAATGAAGACTTCGGAATAAAATCTTGCGCAAGCAAGCGATGCGGGATTTTACGCAAAACGCGTTTTAAAATGCCACGCTACGTAAGAGCCACGTAAATTCTATCAGCAGCAATGCATTTAAATCGCTAAAGCTAAGTGTGGCGAAATTTTAAAGGCAAATCTTGGTAGAATTTCGAAGGATGAACCTCTTAAGAATTTAAAGTGGCGAGCTTTGGTAAAATTTAATGAACGAGCCGTGGTGGAATTTTTTAAGCACATGCGAGCGGAATTCCTACGGCAAAGCGGAATTTTACGAGTGATATGCTTTGAAATTTTAAGTAACACTAGCATTAAAATAAGGCAATTGAGCCCGTAAAATTTCGCGCATTTATTTGGGTAAAATTTTGCTTTGCAAGCTTTGGCGCAACATAAAATTTAAGGTCACGCGAAGTATTAACTGTGCGAATTTTAAATGTAAAAAATGATAAAAAGGACTTAAAATGATAGGAATAAATGAGGCTATAGATTTGGCTACGGCTAGAATCACATCAAGCAGGCGGAGCGAAATGGTGCCTCTTCCCAGCGCTCTAGGTCGCATCCTTTATAGCGATATTTCTGCGCTTAAAAACCTACCCTGCTTCGATAATTCGGCGCTTGACGGCTATGCCTACGCGGCAGAATTCAAAGACGAAGAGCTAGAGATCGTAGAGCCTACGATTTTTGCAGGAGACGAAAAATTCTATGAAATAAAGGCTGCGCAAGCGCAAAAGATAATGACCGGCGCGCCAATGCCTGCAGGCGCGGACTCCGTCGCGAGGCTAGAGGATGTAGACGCGCAAGGCGGAACTCTAAAAATCCCTGCTTCCGTTCATGCTCACGACGGCTTTCGTAAAAAAGGCGAGGAGATGCGCGCGGGCGAGCTTTTATTGCGCCGTGGCGAAATTTTAAACCCTGCTAAAATCATGCTTCTTGCCGCGCAAGGAATTTACGAAGCAAGCGTTTACACGCGTCCTAAAATCGCCCTATTTTCCAGTGGAAACGAGCTAAAAGAGCCGTGGCAGAGTGCGAGCGAGCGCGAAATTTATAATGCCAACTCTAGTGGTATTGCTGCATTGCTGCAAAAATACGGCTTTGAAAATGAGTATTTAGGGATTTTAAAGGATGATTTTAGCGCGGTATGCGAGGCGCTAAACGCTGCTACGCGTAAATTTGACGTACTAATTACCAGCGGTGGAGCAAGTGCTGGGGAAGCGGATTTTATGCAAAGCGCTATGAGTGAACTTGGATTTTTGCAGGTTTTCGATCACATTGATATCAAGCCCGGCCGCCCCAGCAAGTGCTTCGCAAAAGACGGCAAATTCGTCTTTGCAATGGCAGGCAATCCAATGGCTGCTTTCGTGCTTACGCGCGCAGTCATACTGCCGATCCTATTTAAGCTTAGCGGCGCAAGCGAGGCTTTTAGCGCAGAAGCGGCGATCTATGCCAAGCTCGCAAGCGATCTGAAGCTAAAAAGCGGCAGAGTAAATTTAACCGTAGGCGCATATGAAGGCGGAATTTTTACGCCTATGTCGTCGCCTTCGGGGCGCATCAGGCCGCTGGCTGCGGCATCGCATTTTTTCTTGGCTGATCCCGAATGCGACAAAGTTCGCGCTGGAGAAATCATAAAAATTTATGAAATTTAAGCGAGAAATTATTGACAAATGAAAATTTATAGGCTACAATCGCGCTTTATTTTTACCGCATGCGGGAATAGCTCAGTGGTAGAGCGCAACCTTGCCATGGTTGATGTCGCGAGTTC
>NZ_CALIBF010000032.1 GCF_938045465.1 uncultured Campylobacter sp. | reverse complement strand
CCGATGATAAATATCCACAAAAACGGCAAGCATATAAGCTCGAGAAGCTTATTTAAATTTGAAGCAGAGTAAAAATTTTCATCGGCAATTACAGGGATTATCATTGATGTAAAAAATAGAAAAACTAACAATAAATTTCTTATAATTGCTTTTCTAATACACAAAATAAATGGAAGGACGATATAAAACGATAATTCGACGCTAAGTGTCCATAAAACGCCGCTCGGATAGGAGCTAAAAAAGCCGTCGTAATTATATAAAGCATCGTTTTTTATACCGATTATAAAGCCCGCTATACCTGAAGCGGCGGTAATGACATACAGCACGAAGTATTCCACATATTTTAATACCGAAATATCATTAAAATTTTTGCCCACGTACATAGCTAGCTCAAGTACTAAAATATTTACGAATAGAGCCGGATATATCCTAAGCGCTCTTTTTATAAAATACTCTTTTAAATTTCCGCTATTTAAATAACTATCGGTAATTAAAAATCCTGAAACCAGAAAAAACAATGGAACGCCGGGAAATAGCCTAAGGAATTTATCCACGTGCCCCCCCCACAAGAGCGGTATTTTTAGCCACTCGGTTGAGTGCATATATACCACTTGTAAAGCAAAAAGTAATCTAAAAAAATTCAGATGGTTATCTCTATCTATTACTTTTTGAAAACTCATTTACAAATTCCGCAAAAATCCAAAACTTCTTTTTCTATTTTTAGCCCTTTAAATTCCTTATGTCCGACCAAAAATACGATAATGTCCGAAATTTCGATAGCCTTTTTATAATCCGCTATCTCAAAATCCTTATGAGCCTTGATGTTAGGCTCTACGGCGATTACATCAATACCGTCTGCGATCAGGCGCCTGGTTATATTTAGCGCAGGCGACTCCCGCAAATCGTCGATGTCGGGCTTAAAAGCAAGCCCCATACACGCGACTTTGGGCTTTTTGCCGTTTTGCAGCTCAAATTTTAAAGCCGCGTTTTTGATTTTTTCAATACACCACTCGGCTTTGTGATCATTGACCTCCCTTGCGGATTTGATCAGCCTCGCTTCGTAGCCGCCCGCATGCACTATAAACCACGGATCGACCGCTATGCAGTGCCCGCCTACGCCGCAGCCCGGGTTTAAAATATTAACTCGCGGATGGCGGTTTGCTAGCGAGATGAGCTCCCAGACGTTAATGCCGAATTTATCGCACAAAATGCTAAGCTCGTTTGCAAAGGCTATGTTTACGTCGCGGAAAGAATTCTCTGTAAGCTTTGACATCTCTGCAGTCTTAGAATCCGTCTGTAAAACGCTACCACTAACGAATTCTTTATAAAATTCCGCTATCTTTTTAGTAGCAATTTTTGTAGTTCCACCCACGATTCTATCGTTTTGCGTAAGCTCTTTTAAAATTTTACCTGGCAAAACTCTCTCCGGGCAATGAGCGATATAAATTTTAGAAATATCAACACCGCCATTTTTTAAAATTTCGCCTATCTTTTCGGTAGTACCTACCGGTGAAGTGGATTCTAAAACGACCATATTATCGTCTTTTACGTATGGTATTATAGATTTTGCCGCACTTATAACGTAGTCGATATTTGGAATGTATCCGTCTCGAAACGGCGTCGGAACAGCTATGATAAAAACGTCTGCGAAATCAGGCTCAACATCTGCTTTTAAATTTCCGCTCTGCACTGCTTTTTTAACAAATACGTCAAGTTCCGGCTCGACGATATGAATTTTACCCTCATTGATCGTATCTACGACGCTCAGCACCACATCAACGCCATGGATTTTATAGCCCCTATTTGCCAAAAGCGCCGCCGTAGGCAGCCCTATATATCCAAGACCTAAGATGCAAACTTTTTTCACAATATTCCTTTTAAAAATTCCAGTATTTTTTTACAAGCTTTACCGTCGCCATACGGACTTACACTTTTGCTCATTTTATCATATTCATCTTTTAAATTTAATAATCTTTGCACCTCTTTTATTATATTTTTGCGCTTGGTGCCGATAAGCTTAACGCATCCCGCTCTTATCCCTTCAGGTCTTTCGGTAGTTTCTCTGATAACTAAAACGGGCTTACAAAGGCTCGGCGCCTCTTCCTGGATGCCGCCACTATCTGTCACTATCATATATGACTTGCTCATAAGATAGACGAAACTATCATACTCTAGCGGATCAATTAAAAATATATTCGAAATGCCCGATAAAATTTCTCCCACAGGCTTTCTTACATTTGGATTTAGATGCACGGGGTAAACGATGTCGATATTTTCATTTTTTAGCGCTATTTCACGTAAAGCCTCACAAATATTAACAAAGCCTTCTCCGAAATTCTCTCGTCTGTGCCCTGTAACGAGAATAAATTTTCTATCACTAAGCTTATATTTGGAATTTATAAAGGATAAAATTTTATTTTTTAGCAGCTCATTGCTTTCGATTTTATCTATCGTCCACAAAAGCGCGTCTATTACGGTGTTGCCGCTAACGATTATATTTTTTGAATCTTTGCCTTCTTTTAAGAGATTGTCTCTTGCATCGGTGGTCGGTGCGAAGTGATATTTAGCTATGAGCCCCGTCATCTGCCTATTTATCTCTTCGGGAAACGGCGAATAGATATTATGCGTCCTAAGCCCCGCTTCTACGTGAGCAACGTCTATCTTTTGATAATACGCCGCCAAAGAAACGGCATAAGTAGTAGTCGTATCTCCATGCACGAACACGATGTCTGGGGTATATTCGCTAAATACATCGCGCATACCAAGCAAAACGCCTGACGTAATATCGTACAGATCCTGCCCTTGCTTCATTAAATTTAGATCAAAATCGGGCTTGATCTCAAAAAATTCAAGTACCTGATCGAGCATCTGTCTGTGCTGCGCCGTGACGCAAACCTTCACTTCAAATTCCGCGTACTTTTGAAATTCCTTTATCAACAGAGCCATCTTAATGGCCTCTGGGCGCGTTCCAAATACTATTAAAATTTTTCTTTTCGTCATAAACTCCCCTAAATATTAGTTTTTGCCCAAAGTCTATATAGTAATATTAAAATTATTCTTTTTTCCTTTTATACACATCTATTAGTTTACCGTGCTCTACCAGCTCATATTTATCGCGAACATCATCAAAAAGATTTAGTAATATTTTTAATTGTATAATCCGCCGCATAACATCGTTTGGTAGCCATTGATTATTATAAACATCGAAAAAGCGCCTTTCCTTTAATTCTTTATAATATACATTCAAAATATCGGTATCGACGTATAAAATATCGGCTTTGGAATTTATGAGATCTAAAACTTCATTGTATTCATTATCTGTGACTATAAAGGATTTTAGTTCAAAATACTTTAACCCACTATATTTTTTACTAAAGAATTGTAACATATTGTCATATTTGGATATCATATATAACTCATTTGAATTTTTAGAGTACTTATTTATAAGTCTTAAAGCATCGTCAAAGCGCTCAAATGAATAGGTAGTAATAATACCACCTGCTTCTTTCATGATCCCATTTATAATTTCTGTGTGTAGCAAAAGTATTTTCATATAGTGCCATTTGGGATATATATTCATAGCAGTATTTAGCATAAGCAAATATGAGTATAGGCGCTATTATAACATATA
>NZ_CALIBF010000031.1 GCF_938045465.1 uncultured Campylobacter sp. | reverse complement strand
TCCGCGCTACTAATATAGGTGAAATTTCACGCTGAAATTTTATCACCAAAACTCGCTTTAAGCGTGCGTTTTGGCGCTCTACGATACCGATTTTGTCTTCAAATATGAAGCTATATCTAGCCTAAAATTTAGCTTTTTTTCGTAGCCTTAGCATACGCCGCGACGTATTCAAAGCCCGAATATAGTGTCAACACAACCGCGATCCAGAGTAGGGCGTTTGCATAGGGCCACTGCATCGTTAGCCAGCCGATAGCGATCATCTGAAAGACCGTCTTTACCTTGCCCGCCATCGACGCGGCGACCTCTACGCCGTCGCCCGCCATCGCCACGCGAAGACCAGTGATAAAAAACTCGCGGATTAGGATTAAGTAGATCGCCCAAGCACTGGCGCGCCCGATAAACATAAGCCCCAAAAAGCCCGCAAGAGTTAGCATCTTATCGGCGAGTGGATCGATGATGGCGCCTAGTTTGGTCTTCTGGTTCCAGGAGCGCGCGATGTATCCGTCGAAAAAGTCCGTGACGGAGGCGATGACGAAGACTAGTGCGGCGAAATAATCGACCCAGCTTACATGCACCGAGCCCACCATGCCGCCGTTCGCATGACCGGCTAGTAAGATCAGCCAGAAAAACAGCGGCGCCAGCGCAACGCGAAAGCTCGCTAAAATATTGGGTAAATTTAGCATTATTTAAAGGTCGTTCCGCCGTCGACGATGAAGGTGTGCCCTGTCACCCAGCTAGCCTTACTCGAGCATAGAAATAAACATGCTCCCGCCAGATCCTCCGGCTGTCCCATGCGTCCTAGCGGGCTAAGTTCGGCGGTTTTATCGCGCACCTCTTCGTAGTTCGTAAAGGCTCGTAGCGCGTCCGTCTCGATCGGTCCGCCGCTAACGACGTTTACGCGGATGTTTTTTTCGCCGAGCTCGGTCGCGGCGTAGCGTGCCATCGCTTCAACCGCGGCTTTCGCCGTGCCGTGACCCGCGTAGTTTTCGATATAGACTAAATTTCCCGTAGAGCTAAGCGAGATGATAGAACCGCCGCCTACCGCTTCCATGCGTTTTGCGGCTTCTTGTGCGCCCACGACGAAGGCATTTACGGTCGCCGTAAAGATATTATTGATGCCGCGCGGCTTTAGCCTCATAAATTTAGTGTATCCGCCCGCGACCGCGCGACCCGAGATGATGGCGTTTGAGATGAAAAAATCCACTCGCGCAAAATCCTCGTCGATCTTGACAAAGAGCTCCTTGTAGGTCTCTGGCTCTAAGATATTGAGCGCATAAGCGCGCGCCTTGATGCCGTAAGCCTTCTCAAGCTCGGCTGCTTGCGAAGTCGCTAGCTCCTCGTTGGAATTATACGTAAAAGCGATATTTGCCCCCGCAGCTGCGAATTCCAAAACTATCGCCCTGCCTATGCCTCTCGTGCCGCCGCTTATAACTAGCGTTTTTCCTTTAAATTCGTTCGTCAATTAAAATCCTTTGATAGTGTATTGTTTCATTACGTTTTCTATTTTTTTGAGGTTTTCCGCGCTCGGCTCGCAAAGCGGCAAGCGGTACTCCAAGCTCGGCGTTAGGCCCGCGATATACATCGCCGCTTTGATCGGGATCGGATTGCTCTCGCAGAATAAAATTTTATTGATAGCGTAGAGATCGTCGTTGATCTGCTTGGCCTTTAAAAACTCATTTTGCAGCGCAAATTTCGTTAGCCTCGCCGTGTAATCGGGCAGTAAATTTGCAGTGACCGAGATCACGCCCTTGCCGCCGTTGCTTAGTATCGGATAGTTGATCGCATCCTCGCCGCTAAGCACGCTAAGGCGCGGCTCGTGCGCGAGCAGATCGACGCATTTATCGATGCTGCCGCTGGCTTCTTTGACGCCGTAGATATTCTCGCAGTCGTTAAAAAGCTTGATGATCGTATCTGCGGCGATGTCGCAGCCGGTGCGCCCTGGCACGTTGTATAGCAGTACCGGCAGATCTACCGAGCTCGCGATCGCCTTGTAGTGCAGATAGAGTCCCTTTTGGGTGGGTTTGTTGTAGTAGGGCGCTACGGATAAAATTCCGTCCGCGCCGTGAGCTTGCGCAAACTGCGCGAGCCCGATCGCTTCGTGAGTTGCGTTACTGCCCGCGCCCGCTAGCACCTTAACGTCCGTGCCCTTGCACGCATCTACGGCAATCTCGATACAGACTCGGTGCTCGTCGTGCGTCAGCGTCGCGCTCTCGCCCGTGGTGCCTACGGGCACGACCGCGCTTATGCCGTTTGCGATCTGTCTTTTGATGAGCTTAGCGTAGGTCTGCTCGTCTAGTTTGCCCTCTTTAAAAGGCGTGATCAGCGCCGTCATAGAGCCGATTATGACATTTTTATTCATCGTTTTCCTTTCGTAAGATAATGCTCGTGGAATTTTTAAGGCCTAGATAGGTTTTCATCGCTTTTTTAACCGCGTTTTTATCTAGACTTTTGATCTCGCGCTCCAGCCTAAATAGCGCGTCCAGATCGCCGCGGACGATGTAGCTGCCGTACATCTGCGCTACCTTGCTAGCGCTGTCGAGGGAGTAGATAAGATTGCTGCTTAGGGTGTTTTTGATCTTTAGCATATCGTCGTCGCTTATTTTAGCTTTTTTGGCTTTTTCGATCAGCGCCAAAATTTCATCTCTTAGCGCCTCGCCGCTTACGCCCTGGTTGCAAACGGCAAAGACTATAAATAAATTCTCGTCCTTGGCGCTCATATCGTAGATGTTGATCTGATTGGCGAGCTTTTTCTCATCGACCAGTACGCGCTGCAAAAGCGAACTCTTGCCGCCGCTAAGATATATATCCATCGCTTTGATCGCCGCGGCGTCAGGATGGTTAAACGGCGGAATTTTAAAGGCGACCGCAACGATCTGCGCCTCGCTGCTTTTGTAAATAACGCTAAGCTTCTCGCCATCTTGCGCAGGCTCGGTGCAGTGAAGACGAGGGATCTCGCTTTTGTTTTTTACGGGCGCGAAGTATTTTTTTGCCGCATCAAACGCCGCCTTTTCGCCGATGTCGCCGGTGATCAGCAGCACGGCGTTTCGCGGCTGATAAAATTTAGCGTGAAATTCCTTGATATCTTTGATACTCCAGTTTTCGATGTCCTTGCGAAAGCCGATCGGCGTCCAGTGGTACGGGTGGTACAAAAACGCAGCGTTGTAGAGCCTGAAAAATAGGTATCCGAACGGATCGTTATCGGTGCGCCACAGCCGCTCCTCGAGCACGACCTTGCGCTCGGGCTGAAATTCTTTGTCTTTGAGGCTTAAGTTTTGCATTATGTCGGCGTAAAGATCCAAGCAGACCTCTAAATTTGAGCTCGCGCACTTGATGAAGTAGTGCGTGTAATCAAAGCCCGTGCTTGCGTTGTTCACGCCGCCAAAGCCCTTTACGATCGCGTCGAACTCGCCCGCCTTGCGATTTTTCGTGGATTTAAAATTCAGATGCTCCAGCATGTGCGCGATGCCGCTTTTGCCCATCGTCTCGTCGCGCGAGCCGACGTTGTAAAACACGTCCACGCTGATGACGCCGCTGCCTTTATTCATAGGGATGTGATAAATTTGAAGCCCATTTTGCAGCGTGATTTTCTTAAATTTCGGAAACATTAATCTTTTTTCGCCTTTCGTTTTTTGCTTGAGTTTTGCTCCGCGTCTTGAGTGCCGCTTGCTTTTTTAACCTCTTTAAGCTCTTTGGTTTCTTTATCCTCGGCATTTTTAGTTTTTGCGCCGCTTTGCTTTATGTTTTTGCTCTTTAAACTTTTGCTTTCCGCGCTATTTTTTGGCGTGGCTTTAGTTTTAGAATTTTTGCTTTCTATGTCGTTTTTTGACGCGACTTTGGTCGCGGTTTTATTTTTAGATGCGGTTTTTGTTTTGGCGGTTTTGCTTGCTGTGCCGCCTTGTTTTGCGTTTTTGACCTCTAAATTCTCGCTTTTTGCATCGCTTTTCGAGAGATTTTTTGTTTCGGTGCCCTTTTGCTGCGAGGCGTTGTTATCCTGCACGACGTCCTTCTGCGAGGCGTCATCATACTGCGCAGTATCTTTTTGTGCGGCGTCTTTTTGCGCGGCGTCTTTTGAAATTTTACCGCGCCTGGAGCTTACGCCGCTTTTTGAAATTTGACTTTGTTTTTGATCCGCACCGCTTTTGGAAGCTCTTTTTGAAATTTTGTCCTGCTTCTGATCAGCGCTGCCTTGCTTTGTGCTTTTAGCCTCTAAATTCTCGCTTTTTGCGCTGCTTCGTTTTGTATTTTTAACCTCGGAAATTTTGTTCTCCGCGCTACTTTGCTCGGCTGAGCTTTGATCCGTCGCGGTATCTGCGCTTACTAAGGCGTTTAAATTTACCAAAGCGTCGGAATTTTCGTCCGCTTCGGAGCTTGAGTTTGTTTGGGCAGTTGGAATTTCATCTGTTTGAACGGCGGGAATTTCACCCATTTGAGTGCTTAAAATTTTGCTTTCGCCGTCGTTTGAAATTCCATCCGTTTCCTTACTTTCGGGCGCGTTTGAAATTTCGCTCGTTTCCTCGCCTTTGGTCGCACTTGAAATTTCATCCGTTTTGGTATCCGCCTCTTTGTCTTCGCAAGCGCACAAATCCGCGCCGTTGCCGAGGTTTTTGGCCTGATCATTTCTGATGCCGTATCCTTCGCCCGCGTGAGCTTTTAAATTCGCCCCGACCGCCTCGCTTATGTTATTGAAGCCGTCTGCGCGCAAAAGCTCCGCTAGCCCCTCGTTGATCGATTTTGCGACGAACGGGCCTTTGAAGATAAAGGCGGTAAAAATTTGAACCAGGCTCGCGCCCGATTTGATGCGCTCGTAGGCCTCCTGCGCGCTGTCTATGCCGCCGCAGCTGATTAGGACCGTGCGGCCGAAGAGCTCGCGAGCGACCTGTGCGAAAAGCTTTCGCGATTTTTCGGTGATCAGTCTGCCGCTTAGGCCTCCGAAGTCTCTAGTGTTGGGACTTAGCGAATAATCAACGCTGGTGTTGTTTATGATGATGCCGCTTGCGCCGCTTTGTACTGCGCACTCGCATAGCGCGATCGCCTGATCCGCGCTCATATCGGGCGCCAACTTTAAGACGAGCGGCCTGTTCGTGATCTTTTTCATCGCTCCGATCAGCTCGCTTATGAAGCTGTTTTCTTGCAAAGCGCGCAGATTAGGGGTGTTCGGCGAGCTTACGTTGATGATGAAAAAATCGCACAGCCCGTTAAATTTACGACCCAAGGCTTCATAATCGCTCAGCGCATCCTCGTTTGGGGTCGCTTTGTTTTTGCCGATATTTGCGGCGATAGGGATTTTAAAAGGATAAATTTTTCGCACGCGACGCTCGATAACATCGGCGCCTTCGTTGTTAAAGCCCATCGCGTTTTGGATACTCTGCTCGCTAACGAGGCGAAAAAGTCGCGGCTTTTCGTTGCCGCTTTGAGGGCGCGGCGTAAAGGTGCCAAAATCGATGTGCCCGAAGCCAAGAGCAGCCAGCGGCGCGATCATCGTGGCGTTTTTGTCGAAGCCGCCCGCGATACCTACGGGGTTATCGAAGCTGAGATTCCATATATTTTGAGTTAAAATTTCATCTTTATAAACGCCGAATTTTGCCAAAGCCTCAAGCCCGCCCGGAGTCGCATAGAGCGCGCGAAGTCCGAATTCTGCGATCTTATGAGCGGTTTCTGGATCGAATCGAAAAAAGATCTTTTTTAAGGTATCATAATTCATAATTTTTCCTCAAATTTTGCGTAATGGTAGCTAAAATTTAATTAAATATAGATAAGGATTTCGCGCTGAATTGCAATTCGCGGCGGTTAAATTTAATTTTAGAATTACGCGCTTAAATGCTGCGTAAAATTTCTACGGCTCGCCGCAACGATCTGAATTTATGCAAAAGTTCAAATATGCGCAGCGCAAATTTTATAAATTTAGCCCGCCCGGGTACGTGCCGAAACGCGCGGTATCCGTGACGCAGCTCGCGGTGCAGGGGTCGTACGCGATTTTATCCTGCGCCGATCTGCGCTCAATCCCGCTGACGCTAAATTTTAAAATTTAAAGCATCCTACTCGCGCCGTTTGAGCTTTAGCGCGCGTCTTTGCCGCCCAAGGCAGCAATCATCGTACCTAGAGGAATGATCGTAACGCCCAAGATAATCGCTAGCGGGTTTAGCAAGGACAGCTTGGCAAGCAGGTAGATCGCCGCCACGAGCGCCGCGTAGGACAGAATTTTAAACGGAGAGAAAAACGTCCCCACAAAATTGCTCCGCACCTCGCTCCGCTCAAGCTCGCCCTCAAAATCGTTCGCGCCTTCTAAACCATCCTTTGATCCGTCGCGCGCGGCGACAAACCCACCCCCCAAATCGCTCGTACCGTCACCCGGCTCGCTGCTATCTGCATCGCCGCCACGATTACCGCTATCTGTGCCGTCACCTAGGTCGTTGCTCGCTGCGCTTTTAAAGTCATCGCAACGTTCGCCTATGTCGCCTTGCGAACTATCGCTAGCTTCGTCCCTTATATCGCTCTGCAAGTTGCCGCAAGTCGCGCAATCTTTCATATTAAATTTATCGGCGGCGTGTCCCAAAGCGGTCGCGTTGTAAGCGGAGGTTTTGTCGTCGCTCTTCGTAGAATTTACGTCGCACTCGCCAGCAGCGGCTCTGCTGTACTCGGCGTCTAAATTTGAGCTGCGAGTAAAATTTATATCGGCAGCGGAGTTTGCGGCACACTCGGCGGCGGTTTCGTCGTGCAGGGCGTAGTTGTCATTGTTTTCGACGCAGCTATCGCCGCTTGTGAAATTTACGGCGTCTTCGGAATTTTGAGTGTTTAAAATTTCGGCGCCTAAATTTAGATCGCTAAAGCTTTCTCTCTTTAAAATCTCGCCGTCGCAAATTTTGCTATATAAAATTTTATCGCCGCCGCCTATGCTGCCTCGGTTTTCGCCGCCAAAGCTTGCGGAATTCGTATCGTTTGCGGAAGTTTCGCCGCTTATAAAACCGGCGGAATTCTTAGGGCTTTGCCGTAAAATTTCATCGTATTTGCCGGCTCTGAGTTCATCTTCTATTTTGTTGCGGTAAGCGCGAAACGAAAAATATACCGCGCCGAATGCGCCCAAAAATCCCGCTTCCAGGCTAAGAAGCCACGCAAGCGCCCGCACGCCGAAAGAGCTCGTGCCGAAAAATCCTGCGCCGCAAAGCGCTAGCCCAAGCAGGGCAAACGCCGCGTTTAGCGCGCAGTATATGAGCAAAAACCGCCTATTCAATCCCGCTCATCCCATTCATCGTCGTCGTCAAAATTTTTCGGATCCGCCTTGTATTTCGGATCGTCCTCGAGCTCTTTTAGGCTCGAATTTAGCGCCTTGCACGCGCGGTAAACGTTCAAAAACGCCGCTGCGATGCCGATAGCGATGCCAAGCCAGAGCAGAAGCAGCGAGCCCGTGAGGCGCCGTAGTCCAAGCCCGATCGCTACGCCAATGCCGATCGCTACGACGATTGAGATGCCTAGGCTGATGTCGCAGGCGCCCTTTACGATTTTGTTTAAATTTTTCGTTACTCTCATCTAAAATCCGTAAAATTTTAAAATGCAGCCCTTAAAGCGCCGCCATCGCTTCATCCGCGGCGTTTAGCGCAAAGTCGATCTGCGTTTCGTTCATCGTGGCGCAGATAAAGCCCGTCTCAAACTGACTAGGCGCCAAAAATACGCCGCGCTTAATCATCTCGCCGTGAAATTTCGCAAAGCGCGCGGTGTCTGCTTGCAGGGCGCCATCATAGTCGCGCACCTCTTCGTCTGCAAAAAAGTAGCCGAACATCGAGCCTACGCAGGCGGTTTGCAGCGCGATGCCGCGGTGCTGTGCTATGGCGCAAAGCCCGTCCGTAAGTCTGCGGGCAAGCTCGCCGAGCCTTTCGTAAAGGCCGCTGCTAGCGTAAATTTTACTTAGGCTGGCGATGCCCGCAGCCATTGCGACGGGGTTTCCGCTTAGCGTGCCCGCTTGATACACCGCTCCTAGCGGGCTTATCATATCCATGATTTCGCGCTTGCCCGCAAACGCCGCCACGCTCATACCGCCGCCGATGACCTTGCCGAAGGTTACCAGATCGCCGCGGACGCCGTAGATGCCGTAGCTGCCTAGCTCGCTAGCACGAAAGCCGCTCATTACCTCGTCGATTATCAGCACGATCTTTTTCTCATCGCACAGCGCGCGAAGCTCGGTTAAAAATTCTAGATCAGCTGGCACCAAGCCCATATTCCCCGCGATAGGCTCGATGATGATCGTGCCGATGTCGTTTTGCGCTAGGACGTCCTTTACGCTTTGTATGTCGTTGTATCTGGCTAGGTAGGTATTTTTTGCGATATCTTGTGGCACGCCCGCACTGCTTGCGTTACCGAAAGTGCTCGCGCCGCTGCCCGCTTTGACGAGCAGGCTGTCGCTGTGACCGTGGTAGCAGCCCTCAAATTTTAAAATTTTATCTCGTCCGCTAAAGGCGCGCGCAAGACGGATCGCGCTCATCGTGGCTTCCGTGCCGCTGCTGGTAAAGCGGATCTTATCTAGGAAATCGAAATTTTTTAGCACGAGCGAGGCAAGCTGCGTCTCAAGCGGGCTGGATGCGCCGAAGCTTAGCCCCTTTTTAGCGGTCTGCACGACGGCGCGCTCAATGTCCGCATCTGCGTGGCCGAAGATTAGCGGACCCCAGCTCTGCACGAAGTCGAGATATTTTTTGCCCTCGACGTCGTAGATGTACGAGCCCTCGCCGCGATCCACCATAAAAGGCTCGCCGCCTACGTTGCCGAATGCTCGCACCGGCGAATCGACGCCGCCCGGGATAAGTTTTTGCGCTGCTAGAAATTCGTCGTGATTATTCATTTTTTCTCCTTCTTTTTGGGTTGATTTATCGACTTTATATATTTATAGATGATGATGATCTCGTTTTGTGTCAGGAAGTAGCTAGGCATCACGTCGCGCGAGCTGCTGATCCCGTCGGCGAGCTCCTGAAGCGAGAGATTGTTGATCGGCGGCGCATTTAGGGCGCGCTCGTAGTAGGCGCCCGCGGTGCGGTTAAATTCTTTATATGTCGCGATCAGCGAGCCTTCGCCCTTTTCGCCGTGGCACTTGTCGCAGCCGATGCCGCGGGGGTTTTTATACAGCATCGCGCCGTACTCCTCGTCGGTGATAAAGCTCTCGGCTTGCGCGCCGCGAGGTAGAAAAAATATGGTCGCGGTTAAAAATAGCGCTAAAAATATAAAATTTCGCATCTTCTCGTTTCGAATTTTTGGCGCAATAATATAAAAAATGTGCTTAAATTTCATAACGTAGCTATCTTTTCGATCCCCTCGAAATAAAAGACGTTTAGCTCATCCTGCCTGCGGTAGAGGAATTTTAGCCCGTGCGCCTTGGCGATGTTATCGACGATGTAGAGCCCCAGGCCGAAGCTTTGCTTGGCGTTCGTGCCCTTGACGAAGGCCTCTTTGTAGTAGCTAAAATCCTTCTGTAGCGGTTCGCCTAGCGTTACGAAGTCCATCGTTTCGGCGTTTAGGCGGATTAAAATTTTACCGTCTGAGGCGTATTTGACGGCGTTGTCGATTAAATTTTTTACCGCGACGCAAAAGAGCTTCAGATCGACGTTTAAGCTTAGCTCTAGCGGATTTTGCAGCATCACGCAGCCGGGCTCGATCATCGCGATGCCGAGCGCTTCTTTTAAAATTTCATCCATTGAAAAAATTCCGCGTTCGATTAGTGCCGTACCCGCGGTCGCGCGCTCGACCGCCGCAAATTCGTTGATTAGGCTTTCCAGCCGCTCAAAGACCGAGATGAGACGCTCTTGATTTTTACCGCGCTCGATCATCTCGACGGCAATGCGACCCTTTGTGATGGGGGTTTTGAGCTCGTGCATTATGTTTCGCAAAAACAGATGGCGCGATTCATTAAGCTTGTTTATCTGCGTGACCGCTTCGTAAAATGCATGCGAAACCTCGGAAATTTCGTCGTTTCCTACGCTTACGTCCTTGATTTGAAGATCGCCTTTAGCAAATTTATCGATCTGGCGCTTGAGCTTGCGAAGGGGGCGAATTTTGCGGATTATAAAGATATACGCAAGCAGAATGATCACCAAAATGACGCCGTAGATCGCTTTGAAAATATCGTAGCGATAGGGCTGATAATCCTTATCGTTTAAAAGCCGCGTCTCGCCCGCGTGAGTGATTTTTAGATAGTGTTTACGTTTAAAAAGCAAGATGTCTGCAGAGCCGATGTCTGCGGAGATGCTATCTAAAATTTCGGCTCCTGCAATGATCTCATCGCGCTTGGCTTCATCGCGGATCGTCGAAAACTCGAAATTTGCGACCTGGCGGTCGTATTCGGCTTCGCTAATGAGCTTGCTCATCTCATAGAGGTTCGCGCGCGCGACGATGGAGTACTTGGAGTTTAGCTCGCGGGTGTAATTTTGCTGATCGTAGCCGATGAGCCAGAGCAGGGCGAGCGAAACGCCCACGGCAGCAAGCGCGAAGATGAACGTGATGGTGTAAAAAATCGACGATCTTACTTTCATTAAATTTATATGATCCTTAAATTTTTAAAATTTTAAAGCTTTAAAGCCGCGGGCTTGCTTTTGGCGTGCGGAGCTGCTTGCGGCTTGCTCAGCTTTAAATTTACGGCGCGTCTTAAAGGCACGGCGCGTAAATTTTAAAATTTCACCGCAAAGCGGAGCGCTTTTAATTTAACATCCGCGCTGCTTTAAATTTTAAAATTTTTCCCGCTGCCCTGGGCTCTGTTTTTTATAACTCGTCTTGCGCGTAGAGCCGAATTGCTTGTCGAATTCGACGATAAAATTTCGCGCGCATCTAACCACGCGTCAAATTTATAACTACAAAATTTTATCGTAAAATTTTAACGCTTCAGTTGCGGCGTCTTAAATTTAAACGGAAAAATCGCGCAGGCCGACTTGCGATTTCAGTTTCGCCGCACTGGCATCTATTAAATTTAGAGCCGCGAGCGGCTAAATTCTATCGTGCCGCCCGCCAGGCGCAAGTGCGCTCATTGTATCAGCTTATAACCCACGCCACGAATAGCGTGGATGTAGCTGGGTGCCTTGGATGTTTCGCCGAGTTTTAGGCGGATACGGCCGATGATGACGTCGATGCTTTTGCTCGATGATTCCTCGCTTATGGAGCTGCAGTTGTAGATGAGCTCCTCGCGGGTGATCGCGCCGCCTTCCTTTTTGATGAGATACGAAAGCACGTCGTATTCGGCGATGGTGAGCGACAAGGGCTGTCCTTTGAAGCTGATGACGTGGCGGAAATCATCCACTTCGAGGTCTTTTTTTGGCTTTGCGGCGCGCTGGAGCGAGTTTATGTCGTAGCGCTCGATGTGGCGCTTGATGCGCGCTAAAAGCTCTTGCGGATTATAGGGCTTTGGCAGATAATCGTCCGCGCCGAAATCAAAAGCGTTGATCTTATCGGTCAGATCGTGGCGGGCGCTTGAGATTATGATCGGTATATCGGTGTTTTTGCGGATCTCTTTGCAGACCTCAAGCCCGTCCATCCCAGGAAGCGTGAGGTCTAAAATCACGAGGTTGAAATTTTCTAAATTTAGCTTGGAAAGCCCCAAAAACGGATCGTCCGCGACGGTGATATCAATATCGTATTGTTGCAGATATTCGCTTAAAATTTCGGCGAGTTCTAAATCGTCCTCTATCATTAAAATTTTAGTCATAAAAAACCTTTGAAATTTTGCGCGGATTATAACAAAATATAGTTTATATATTTTAAAGCGGCAAATTTGGGCGAAATTTTATAAAAATGAAGCTCGGAGAGGAGAAATTTTAAAATTTTTAAAAACCGGGCGAAATTTCAAAAATCAGCCCCAAAAATATGGCGAAATTTTGAAATTTAAAGAAGCGAAATCTGAAAAATTGACGAATTTGGGCTAAATTCGGCTAAATTTTGCCGATTTTTGCGTTTTTTCTTAAAAAACTATTGTATTTTTTGCGAAACTATTGTAGAATACCGCCCAAACCACTTTATTTTAAAGGATTAGCATGAAAAAAGCTGATTTTATCCAAGTAGTTGCCGAGAAGGCAGGTCTTTCCAAAAAAGATACCGTTAAGGTAGTTGATTCTGCACTTGAGGCTATCAAAGAGCTTTTGGTAAAAGGTGATGACATAAGCTTCATCGGCTTCGGATCTTTCGGTATCGCAGAGCGTGCAGCTCGCGAGGGTAAAGTTCCTGGCACAAACAGAACTTACAAATCTCCTGCTACTAAAGTAGTAAAATTTAAAGTCGGCAAACAGCTAAAAGAGGCTGTTGCAGCTGCAAAAGGCAAGAAGAAAAAATAATTTTCTTGCTCCAAGCCCCGTGTTCGGGGCTTTTCTCTTTTAAATTTATACAATCATAACTTTTTAAATGCCCGAGTGGTGAAATTGGTAGACGCACCAGACTCAAAATCTGGCGAGGGCGACCTCGTGTCGGTTCGATTCCGACCTCGGGCACCATAAATCTTCTTTAAATTTTATCCGGAATTTCAACCGCCTTTTATGAATTTCAACTTGCTATAAAATTTTTTATACTATTATTACCTCGGTATTTCTTTAAAAGAGGCAATTATTTATGATACGTAAAATTCTTATCGCTAATCGCGGCGAGATCGCGGTTCGCATCATTAGAGCCTGCAGAGATCTGCATATTAAAAGCGTCGCGATCTACACCAAACCCGACGTTGATTGCTTGCACGTAAAAATCGCCGATGAGGCCTACGAAGTAAGCGCGGACGCGCTAAAAGGCTATCTGGACGCCAAAAAGATTGTCGAGGTTGCCAAAGAGTGTGGCGCTGATGCGATACATCCTGGATACGGCTTTTTGAGCGAGAATTTTGACTTTGCAAGAGAGGTCGAGGACGCGGGTATTATTTTCATCGGTCCAAAGCCTGACGTTATCCGCAAAATGGGCAACAAAAACATCGCTCGCTATTTGATGCGCAAAAACGGTATCCCGATCGTGCCCGGCACCGAAAAGCTAAATCACGAGAGCATGGATACGATCAAAAAATATGCGCGCGAGATCGGCTATCCCGTGATTTTAAAGGCTAGCGGCGGCGGCGGCGGACGCGGTATCCGCGAAGTGTGGGACGAGAAGGATATGGAGAGCGCCTATGACTCGTGCACGAGGGAGGCGAAGACCTTTTTTAACAACGATGAAATTTTTATGGAAAAACTCGTCGTCAAGCCGCGCCACATCGAGTTTCAGATCATCGGCGATAATTACGGCAACATCATCCATCTTTGCGAGCGCGATTGTTCGATCCAGCGCCGCCATCAAAAAATTATCGAGATCGCGCCGTGCCCCTCGATAAGCGAGCATCTGCGAAAGACGATGGGTACGACCGCGGTAGCTGCAGCAAAGGCGGTGAATTATACCAACGTCGGCACGGTGGAATTTTTGCTCGATGACTACAATAACTTCTATTTTATGGAGATGAATACCCGTATCCAGGTCGAGCACGGCATCACCGAGGAGGTTACGGGCGTCGATCTTGTCGTGCGCCAGATCCGCATCGCAAACGGCGAAATTTTAGAGCTCGAGCAAAGCGACATCAAGCCGCACGGCTACGCGATCGAGGCGCGTATTACCTCCGAAAACGTCTGGAAAAATTTCACCCCGGTTCCCGGTACCGTCAGCGATTATTATCCCGCACTAGGTCCCTCCGTGCGCGTCGATAGCCACATCTACAAAGGTTATAAAATTCCGCCGTTTTACGACTCGCTTCTAGCCAAGCTCATCATCAAAACCACCGACTACGACCTGGCTGTTAATAAACTAGAGCGCGCGCTGAAGGAGTTTCGTATCGAGGGGGTGCGCACGATCATTCCGTTTTTGCTTAGCATCAGCAAATCGCGCGAATTCCGGCTTGGCTTTTTCGATACGAGCTACGTAGAGAAAAATTTAGACAAAATTTTAGAAAACACCATCGACGATATGCAGCCGAATAAAAACGAAGCGATCGCCGCCATCGTCGCTGCGATGCGCAAATCGGCACGGATTTAGGAAAGAGTATGGATTTTTTAGAGAGCCTGAAAGATATAAAAAAGGATATGCTTAAGGACAAGGCGGCAAGCTCTGCGCCCAAAAAGCCCAAAAAACCTAATCCAAATCGCGACGAGTTTAAAGATATTTTCAGAGATGATGATTCAAGCTTTCAAAGCGAAAGCGGTCTAGACGACGACGCGAAGGAATTCGACGCAGCCAAAGAGAGCATCGCCGCACGCGAAAAGCGCCTCAAAGACGAGTTTTTAAAATATGTAGACGCGGCGAATATCAAAAAGCTGAATGATTGAAATTCCATTTTGTACGCTGGATTTTGCCTGCCCCTATCTAGGCGGCAGAGCCGCACGCAGCGAGTATCTCTACATAAAAGACTGCGACTTCGAGTATAATTCAAACTTAGTGCAGCACGGCTACCGCCGCTTCGGCAGGTATTTTCAAAAGCCCATTTGCGCAGCCTGCGCGGAGTGTAAAAGTCTACGCGTCGATGCCGCAAATTTTAAATTTAGCAGATCGCACCGCCGCGTCTATAAAAATAATCGCACGACCGCCTATGTGTGGCAGCCTCGCCCGCTTTTAAACGATGCACGTTTGGAGCTTTTCGCGCTTTATCACGACTACATGCATCTAAAAAAGGGCTGGCCTTTGCAAGAGATCGATTTTGAGCGATATGATGAAATTTACGTCCAAGGCCACGGCGACTTCGGTAAAGAAATTTCTTACTACGGCGAGGACGGGCGGCTTATCTGCGTCGATCTCATCGATATCGTGGATGACGGCATTAGCTCGGTGTATTGCTACTACGATCCGTATCTGCCACATCTAAGTCTGGGTAAATTTTCGCTTTTAAAACAGATCGAGTTTGCCCAAGATCTGGGGCTGCGCTGGATCTATCTGGGCTACGCGGTGAAGCAGTGCCCGAGCCTAGCGTATAAATTTAGCTACGAGCCGTATGAAATTTTAAACTCATACGTAGAGCTTGACGCTCCCGCCGTGTGGGAGGGGCGCGTACAAAGGTAGGTTCTGCGCGCGGGCGCCAGGAGCGGCCTAGACATAGGCGCCGCGTAGAGTAGTAAGCTTCACGCGTCCGTACAGCGACAGCACGCAAGAGCCGAGATTGTGCCGCCGCGTAGAATTCGGTCGCGCGCAGATACGACGCGGTATGTTAAAGTGCCTCTCATCGTTAAAATTTACACTCGAAATTTCGAGTTCTATGAGTTTTCAAGGCTTTTGGGTCGCGGCAGGCGTTAAAATTTGCGCTCGAAATTTTGTACCGCTCGGTCTGCAAAAATATCCGCGGCGAGTGAATTTATAGCGATGGAATTTAAAAGGAGAGCAGATAGATTTTCAAATTTTACGGCAGGCTCGACATTTGTGTGTTGCAAGACGCCGCGCGCGGCTTTTGAGTGTGCTTGGCTCTTGAGTACGCGCGAAAAAGGCGATCGGTTTCGTAATATAACTCTTACGCTGCCGCAATTAGTCTTGGCGCTGCGATCGGCTTCGGCATTGACCTAGTTTCTATATCGCGATTGGCTCTGGTCCGTAACCGATACTGCCGCGCAAGCAGCGAAGCGCAAAAAGATGGCTTATAAAGCACGATACAGCATATATTTTGTAAAATTTAAGCAAACTGCGAAGCCGCAATAAGACGGCCGGTTACGGCAAATTTATCAGCTCCACCTTGTTTTCCAGCGTTTTTGGGATCAATAAAACCTTGCCGTCGCTTGAGATGTCCGCAGGTCTTTGCATCGCGCCGAGGTTTATTTTGCGTATCTGTCCGTTTGCATCGATACGCCAAATTTTACCGCTTAAAAGGTCCTCTCCCCAGTCGCTGATTAAAATTTCGCCGTCTTTTCCGCGCGCTATGCCGTAGAAAACCCCCTTCATATCGGCAAAGATCGAAATTTTGCGAGATTTCAGATCCATGCTTAGCACGCGCCCCGGGACCTTTCCACTAAGATCGAATGTAGTGATCAGAAGCTTATCGCCTTTAGCCAAAAGTCCGTTTGGGCTGCCTAGCAATAGATCGATGCGCGCAAACTCATCCGTGGTGCGCGAGAGCAGGTCGATGCGCCAGATCGTCCCACGCACGGGATCGCTTGCGAGCAAAACTTCGCTGCCGAGCGCTACGACGTCGTTTAAGGCCTGCGCTCCCTCGATTTTTAGATTGAAAATCTCCTGGCCTTTGCTAAAGCCCCTGATCGCGTCCAGATCGCACACGTAAAGCACGCCCGCGATCTGCGCCATTCCGCCCGGATTTACCAGATCGTCTATAAAATTTGTCTCAACGACACCCGAGTTTTTTACTATGCGGCTGATGAAGCCGTCGCGCTCTTGTGGATCTTCACTACTGCCGCGATTTGCGATATAAAAAGCGTCATCGGTAATGAGCGAACCACTAGGTGCGCTAAATCCGTCGATCTCTAGGCCAAAAAGCGCACCCGCCAAGGCGCACGAAAGTAGAACTTTTTTCATAATCTCTCCTTGATCTCGCCAAAATTTTAAGAATTTTAAAATTTTAAGAGAAGCGACGAGTGCCGGGTTAAAATTTTAAAATTCGCAGCGAGCTTTAAGATGAGCGAAATTTAAACCCGCAGAGCAAATAAAAGTGTAATTTTAATTAAACAAGGCGGCTTGATCTGCAAAATTCTAACGGGTCGGACAGCCTTGCTTCGCGCGTCGCTTTTGATTTGATGCGTCGAAGCCGAAGCGAGTAGGTTTTGTGTGCGCTTTGGTTTACGCCGCCGCTCGCTGAATTACGCCGTGAAATTAGACGGCATTGCGCGGAATTTCAAGCACCGTTGCATATGTAATTCATTTGTGGCTGTGTTCGTTTTGAAATTTAATTCTACGAATGGATATTTTTTGCAAATTGTGGGCGTGATTTTGGTGCGCAGACGGCGGCGCCGTGTTTATAAAACGGCTCGCGCTTTAGAATTCGGCCGAATTTAAACAAAGCGCGATTAAAATGCGATTTAAATTTTATGTACCACGGGTGTAAATTGCGGTTGCGAAAAGAGAACCTGCCGCAAAAATTATTTAAAATTTGCAGCGTAAAACGCCCTTTGAAATTTAAAAATTTTAAAACGAGTCTATATGCTCTTTAAAAATTTAATACGTGAAATTCAAGTGCACGGCTAGTCGCAGCCGTTTGCTTTAATTTTAAATCGCAGAACTTAAATTATAGAATTTATAACGCCCGGACCGAAGAGGGAGCTGAAAATATAAAGCGTCCTTGCCGGCTTAGATACTAAAATCCTCGCCGAGATAGAA